>NZ_CP152419.1:180000-372500 GCF_042140045.1 Streptococcus nidrosiense | reverse complement strand
GCTAAATAGCCCTTGCTTTTGCCTCTGGAAGTCGATCTCCCAGTGACCAAAACTCTCACGAATTCGGACCTCTTTAGGACGTTTTGCAATCGGCGTGTCAATCCTAAATGTTTGACGTGTTTCTTTGGGTTGTCAAGTTTTTCCTTTACGACGAAGGACTCTTAAATCTAGATCAATCAAACCTGCATTGAGCCAGTTATAGATGGTTTTAAAAGCTACTATTGGCTTTTGTATAAGTTGATAGGGGTTATAAATCTGTTCAGGCGACCAGGAAGATTTTAAACAGTTCTCAATTTCCTTTTTCAATTTTGGTGTTAAACAAGACTTCCGGCCCTTTTGCTTAGCTCTGTGGTTGTACTGTTTCTGTGCTAAGACTGCGGAATAACCATTTTGGCATTGTATTAACTCTCTTAAAATGTAGACTTATGGACGCCAAGTTTACTTGCAATTTGGCAGGGTTTCAAACCTAAATCCAAGTAAGTTTCTATCTTTATTCGGTCAGTTATGGTAGGATGGGAGTAGCTCATAGTTTTTCCTCGGGTTCTGTTTGTGTGGTTACCTACAGTTTACACCAATGATACGCTATGAGTTTTTGTGCAATATATTTTACAATTTATCTAATAAAATAAACTAGAATAATTCCTACAGTGATTTCCTTTCATTACAGAAATTTTAGATTTTTTTTGAAATGTAGGATTGTTGAGCTGAACTGTTAATTTTTTTATCTGTTATTTATTTGAATATTCATTATAGTACATGATAGAAGTATCTTCCCTGGTTCTTCTATTTTTTTGTTATACTCATTTTATCAATAGAAATGGAGTCAAATAAAATGATTGAACAGATTTATGAACAATATCTTGATTTTTATGATGTTATTGAAAAGGAATATAGTTATTTAGTAGATAATGATTTAGAATGGGAAGTTTTTCATCTTCGATTTTTACTCTATTATTTAGTTCGGTACAAGTTTGATATTATGCATCCTTTATTTTCTTATCACTATAGAGCTTGCTACCGTTTGTACATTGAACAGTTATTGATTTCAAATGATTGTGTTGGGATATAATTTATAAATTCCATATTTCCGAACAATTTTATTGTTTTATCTTATCATAATAAAAATTTGCAATATTTTTTCAATATGATTTTTTCAATTTTCTCTAAATTCCTAATGTTTCAGGTCTTTGGTCTTGAAAAAATTGAGAATCTTTATTATAATAAATTGTAAGATATAATTGTAGGTGAGATTCCTGCCATGTATGTGAGAAAGGAAGAGCCTAAGGGCTCAGACAAGATTATGACTTCAGTTGTTGTTGTAGGCACCCAGTGGGGTGATGAAGGTAAAGGGAAGATTACAGACTTCCTTTCAGCTAATGCAGAAGTGATTGCGCGTTACCAAGGTGGTGATAATGCTGGTCACACAATTGTGATTGATGGAAAGAAATTTAAGTTGCACTTGATTCCTTCTGGAATTTTCTTCCCTGAAAAAATTTCTGTCATTGGGAATGGGATGGTTGTAAATCCTAAGTCACTTGTGAAAGAGTTGAGCTATCTTCATGATGAAGGTGTTACAACAGATAATCTACGTATTTCTGATCGTGCGCATGTTATTTTGCCGTACCACATCGAGTTAGACCGTCTGCAAGAAGAAGCTAAGGGTGAAAATAAGATTGGTACTACTATCAAGGGTATCGGACCAGCTTATATGGATAAGGCTGCTCGTGTTGGAATTCGTATTGCGGATCTTTTGGATAAAGAGATCTTCCGTGAACGTTTAGAACGTAATCTTGCTGAGAAAAATCGTCAATTTGTAAAATTGTATGATAGTGAACCTATTTCAATTGATGATATTTTTGAAGAATATTATGAGTATGGTCAACAAATTAAGCAATATGTCACAGATACTTCGGTTATTTTAAATGATGCGCTCGATAATGGCAAACGTGTCCTATTTGAAGGTGCCCAAGGTGTCATGCTAGATATTGACCAAGGTACTTATCCATTTGTTACGTCATCAAACCCTGTTGCTGGTGGTGTGACAATCGGTTCAGGTGTTGGTCCAAGCAAGATTGACAAGGTTGTAGGTGTATGTAAGGCCTATACAAGTCGTGTAGGAGATGGGCCTTTCCCAACTGAATTGTTTGATGAAGTGGGAGAACGCATTCGTGAAGTAGGTCATGAGTATGGTACTACAACAGGTCGTCCACGTCGTGTAGGCTGGTTTGACTCAGTTGTGATGCGTCATAGTCGTCGTGTTTCTGGAATTACGAATCTTTCTTTGAACTCTGTCGATGTTTTGAGTGGTTTAGATACTGTGAAAATTTGTGTAGCTTATGATCTTGATGGTCAACGCATTGACTACTATCCAGCTAGTCTTGAACAATTGAAACGTTGTAAACCTATTTATGAAGAATTACCTGGTTGGTCAGAAGATATAACTGGAGTACGTACTTTGGAAGATCTTCCTGAAAATGCACGTAACTATGTTCGTCGTGTTAGCGAATTGGTTGGAGTTCGTATCTCTACTTTCTCAGTGGGTCCTGGTCGTGAACAAACAAATATTTTAGAAAGTGTTTGGTCATAAGAGATTTTTTAAGATTTGTTTAAGATAGTTCAGCTATACTATATACAGTTACAAGAAGACCTCCTAACTTGTTGTAACAAATATCCTAAACTTTTCTTTTTCATAATAATCTCCCTATAAAGTCACCGCATTCGGTGACTTTTTTTGTCAGTTTTTAAGTCCTATCTGGGTGTCTTCTTGAAAGTAGTATATGAAGAAAAAAACAGTGGGCATTAAGTCTCTAGATTAAGTCTTGATTTGGTAGCCCCAGGTCTACGAGTTTTTAACATTTTGGTAAATTAGTTAAGGTTGTGAATGGAGAAAAGAAGTTTTGGTAAAAGAAGCTTTTTGAATTCTCAAATACCAACAAATCGTTCAATTTGCCATCACATCAAAGGCGCATAACTAAGAAAAAATGAGGTTGGGATTTCTGATCCCAGCCTCTTCAGTGAACTATTTTCTTGAGAATTTGTAAGTTAGACAAACTTGAATTTTTTCTGAATCAGCTTACTTGATTATCTGATTTATCACTTTGAAATTGCTTCATTTCGTGCATAAAAGCATCTGCTTTTAGTTTGTCTGTGATGATACTGATACTGACTAGCTTATTTAGTTTTTTTTCATGTCCTTCTAAAAAAATAAGATTTCTAATTTTTATGCTTAACTTTACGCAATTAAAAGGACGCTTTTTAATGGTTATTTGTTCGATATCTTGAAGTCCAAATTGATAATGTAATAGGCTGTGGCCTCTACTGCTATAGGTATAATACTGAACAATATTGTTTTTATAAATTTCTAATTTTACTCCATTTATGAAGAAATAATACCCCATAAACCATATAAGGAGGGGAGCATAAATCAGCGCTACCGCCATAACAATCTTGTCTGCAAAATCAGTATTGTAAGTCATCAGACGCTTCAGAATCCAGAGAATCATAACAGATATAGATATCATGGATGGTCCCCCTACTCTATTAAATGTATCTTTATATGGAAACATCAAGGTAAGTTTTGGTTTATCCTGTAAAAATTCTAATTTCATTATTTACCCTTTCATCTTGTTTATTATTTAAATCTCAGGATAATCATCTCTTGGAGACTTATGGTTAAAAATCTTCAGACAGATCTGGACATTCTGTATCAGTTGTCTCCATTACTCTCAGTTCATGATTTCTAGTGTTTCTCTAAATTTTGCTACTATTATACTCTTTTTATAACATTATTTCTACAAACCAGAGATTGAATACTATCTAAAGTTGGTTTCTGCAAATATTATAGAGGTCTTTTTTTGTCTAGGAAAACATGCTATAATGATAGAATTGATAGGCGAGAAAAGAGAGAAGCTATGGATTATACAGTTGAAGAAAAAGAAGCATTTATGAGAGAGGCCCTGAAGGAGGCAGAGATTGCTTTAGAGCATGATGAAATCCCAATTGGTTGTGTGATTGTCAAGGATGGAGAAATCATTGGTCGGGGGCACAATGCGCGTGAGGAGTTGCAACGTGCGATCATGCATGCGGAGATTATGGCCATAGAGAATGCTAATGTAAGGGAAGAGAGCTGGCGTTTGTTGGATTGCACACTTTTTGTGACTATAGAGCCCTGCGTTATGTGCAGTGGGGCGATTGGGCTTGCTCGTATCCCTAAGGTAGTTTATGGAGCTAAAAATCAGAAATTTGGTGCAGCTGGAAGTCTGTATGATATTTTGACAGATGAGCGCCTCAATCATCGTGTAGAGGTTGAAACAGGGATTTTAGAGAGTGAATGTGCAGGCATTATGCAGGAATTTTTCAGAAATCGACGGAAAAAATAATTTCTCTTTTAAAATCTTGAGGAATGTGGTATAATAACTAATAGAGCAACATTTCTGCGTGAAGTGGGTCAGGGGAGGAATCCAGCAGCCCTAAGCGATGTGAATTGTGTGCTCTTTTTTTGTACTTTAAAGAAAATAGTTTAAGTATGGCGAAATAGGAATGAGTTTGTTAATAAGAGGGAAAATAAGGGACATTCGAAATATCTTTAAATTTTTTTGTATGATTTTATTGTTTGCTTTTTGATAGGACACTTTTCTTTATTTTATATAGAAGATTTTTCGTGCTTTTTTCGAATAAATAAGATAAAATAGCCTAGAATAAAAGATTAAAAAGAGGGAAATATGAAAATTCGTGGTTTTGAATTGGTTTCTAGTTTTACAGATGAAAATTTATTGCCCAAGCGTGAGACGGCGCATGCGGCTGGTTATGATTTAAAGGTTGCGGAGCGTACAGTCATTGCACCAGGAGAAATCGTCCTCGTCCCAACTGGGGTCAAGGCTTATATGCAGCCGACTGAAGTGCTCTATCTTTATGACCGTTCATCAAATCCTCGTAAAAAGGGCTTGGTCTTGATTAACTCTGTGGGTGTCATTGACGGAGACTATTATGGCAATCCAGGGAATGAAGGACATATCTTTGCGCAGATGAAGAATATCACAGACCAAGAGGTTGTTCTTGAAGTTGGGGAACGTGTGGTTCAGGCTGTCTTTGCACCATTTTTAATCGCAGATGGAGATGAGGCAGACGGCGTGCGGACTGGTGGATTTGGATCGACTGGGCACTAAGATGAATATTATCTTTGTACGTCATGGAGAGCCAGATTATAGTATGCTTGATAAACTTGAAAATCCGCAACTCTATAGTGGTTTTGGTCGTGATTTAGCACCATTGACAGGAAAAGGTCGCAGTCTGGCAAAAGAAATTGCTAAAACTGCATGTTTTGAAAAGGCAGAGATTATTATTTCATCGTCTGTGACGAGGGCTTTAGAAACAGCACATTATATAGCAGTTGAAACAGGATTGGACTTATTTGTGGAGCCGTTTTTTCATGAGTGGCGTCCAGACTTAGATGGTACTAACTCTGATTTAACTAGTGTATTGGTAGCTCATGAATATTATCTAAAACATCAAGGAGCTTTATCTGAAGATTCTCCTTATCGCTATGAAACTGCTCTGGAGATGCGTCATCGTTTTTTAAGAACTTTGGAAAAATATAAAAATTATAAAACTATTATCATTGTAACTCACGGAATGCTCATGCGCCAATTTGTACCAGACGAGAAGATTGATTTTTGCCAAGTGATTGAATGTGAGATAGAGATATAGAAAGAGGTTTATTATCGCAAAGAAAAAAGCGACATTTGTATGTCAAAATTGTGGATATAATTCCCCCAAGTATTTAGGGAGCTGTCCAAACTGTGGGTCTTGGTCTTCTTTTGTCGAAGAGGTTGAGGTTGCAGAGGTCAAGAATGCGCGTGTGTCCTTGACGGGGGAGAAAAGACAGAAAGAAGAAATTTGCGACCGGCTTGCTGCTTGTATCTTCTCGTATCTTTGAGAAGCGTTGGGCTTCTTGCTTTACTAATCCAGATTTAAAAGATTTTTTAGAGGAAAACGGTGCTAAAAGCATAGAGTTTATAGGAGTAGATGGCAATGGCTGTGTTAATGCTTCCGTTTTGGCAGCTACCAAGGAGAATTATCAGGTTTCTGTCGATTTGTCTGCGGTCGGAGTTGCCAACCAGAAGAAATTCTCTAAAACACTGAAGCAGTGGCAAGATTTCGGAATCAAGATTGGATAGTTTTATGGGGATCTTAATATGAAAATTATTTTTATCCGTCATGGAGAGCCAGATTATCGTGAGTTAGAGGAACGTTCTTATACAGGTTTTGGGATGGATTTAGCACCCTTGTCTGAGAAGGGACGGCAGCAAGCTCAGGAACTGAGCAAAAATTCTTTGCTACACTCAGCTGATCTACTAGTTTCTTCTGCAGTCACAAGAGCTTTAGAGACTGCTAGCTATGTGGCTTGTGCTACTGGACTTCCTTTGAGAGTGGAGCCATTATTGCATGAATGGCAAGTCTATGAAAGTGGCGTAGAGAATTTTGAAAAATCTCGTACTCTGTTTCTAGGAAATAATGGATCCTTACCTCCTAATAGTCCTATTCAATATGAGACAGCTGAGGAAATGAGGTCTCGGTTTCTAGAATCTATGCGCAAGTATCGAGACTATCAGACAGTCGTTGTTGTCACTCATCGCATGCTCATGCGCCAATTTGTACCAGACGAGAAGATTGATTTTTGCCAAGTGATTGAGTGTGAGATAGAGATTTAGAAAGAGGTTTATTATCGCAAAGAAAAAGGCGACATTTGTGTGTCAAAATTGTGAATATAATTCACCCAAGTATCTGGGACGATGCCCTAACTGTGGGTCTTGGTCTTCCTTTGTAGAAGAGGTTGAGGTTGCCGAGGTCAAAAATGCGCGTGTGTCCTTGACAGGTGAGAAAACCAAGCCCATGAAACTGGCGGATGTGACCTCTATCAATGTCCATCGTACCAAGACGGAAATGGAAGAATTCAACCGTGTGCTTGGAGGCGGAGTGGTACCAGGAAGTCTTGTCCTTATCGGTGGGGATCCAGGTATTGGGAAATCAACCCTGCTCTTACAAGTCTCAACCCAGCTGTCTCAAGTAGGGACAGTTCTCTATGTCAGTGGGGAGGAGTCTGCTCAGCAAATCAAACTCCGTGCAGAGCGTTTAGGTGATATTGATAGTGAGTTTTATCTCTATGCTGAGACCAATATGCAGAGCGTGCGGGCAGAAATAGAGAGAATTCAGCCAGATTTTCTCATCATCGACTCTATCCAGACCATCATGTCTCCTGAGATTTCTGGAGTTCAAGGTTCTGTGTCTCAGGTGCGTGAGGTGACTGCAGAACTCATGCAGCTGGCCAAAACCAATAACATTGCCATCTTTATTGTAGGGCATGTGACCAAGGAAGGAACCTTGGCAGGTCCTCGTATGTTGGAGCATATGGTGGATACGGTGCTTTACTTTGAAGGGGAGCGTCACCATACTTTTCGTATTCTGAGAGCGGTCAAAAATCGTTTTGGCTCGACAAATGAAATTGGGATTTTTGAGATGCAATCAGGTGGCTTGGTTGAGGTGCTCAATCCTAGTCAAGTTTTCCTAGAAGAACGTTTAGATGGTGCAACTGGTTCGTCTATCGTGGTGACTATGGAAGGAACCCGTCCGATTTTAGCAGAGGTACAAGCCTTGGTGACACCGACTATGTTTGGAAATGCCAAGAGGACTACAACAGGCCTTGATTTCAATCGTGCTAGCTTGATTATGGCTGTTTTGGAGAAACGGGCAGGTTTGCTTCTCCAAAATCAGGATGCCTATCTCAAATCAGCTGGTGGTGTCAAATTGGATGAGCCTGCTATTGACCTTGCGGTAGCAGTAGCTATTGCGTCAAGCTACAAGGACAAGCCAACCAATCCTCAGGAATGTTTTGTAGGAGAATTAGGTTTGACTGGAGAAATTCGGCGTGTAAATCGTATCGAGCAGCGCATCAATGAAGCAGCGAAACTTGGATTTACAAAAATCTATGTACCGAAAAATTCCTTGACAGGAATCACTCCACCCAAGGAAATTCAGGTAATCGGAGTGACGACTATCGGAGAAGTCTTGAAAAAAGTATTTTCCTAATAGTCTTACTCAGTTTTAGATTGCAAAACACTTTATAGCTAATATTTATTAAAAACAAGGAGGAATTTCTGATGAAATTTTCTATGGATAGTCAAATGCAATTTCCTTTGGTAGAGTTATCGCTCAACCAAGGAGAAACAGTCTTTATCCAGCGCGGTAGCATGGTTTACCACACACCTAATGTCAGCCTCAATACCCAACTTAATGCGAGTGGTTCTGGTTTGGGGCGTTTTGTCAAAGCTGTAGGACGTTCTATGGTTTCTGGTGAAAGTACCTTCATTACTCAAGCTATTGCAGAGTCTGACAACGGACATCTTGCTTTAGCACCAGATACTCCTGGTCAAGTGATTGCTCTTGAACTAGGCGAAAAGCAGTATCGATTGAATGATGGGGCTTTTCTAGCTCTTGATGGGACGGCTTTCTATACAATGGAGCACCAATCTATTGGGAAAGCACTTTTCGGAGGTCAAGGTGGTCTTTTCGTAATGACTACTCAAGGTCAGGGAACTCTTTTGGCCAATGCTTTTGGCTCTATTAAGAAAATTGAGCTACAAAACCAAGAAATAACTATTGACAATGCCCATGTGGTGGCTTGGAGTCAATCTTTGGACTATCATATCCACTTAGAAAATGGTTTCTGGCAATCTATTGGTACAGGCGAAGGAGTGGTGAATACCTTCCGAGGTACTGGTGAGGTTTATGTACAAAGTCTCAATCTTCAAAGTTTTGCAGGCTCTCTCAACAAGTATATCCAAAAAGAATCATAACAATAAAAACTAGGATAGGGACCCAAGCTAGATGCTAGAAGTTTCTGTTCTAGTTTTTTTATATGGAAGTTGAAAACTGACAAGACAAAGAAAAGATGGTAAGATAGAAGATAAATAATTTGGTTTTCAAATTATCTTAAAAATAAGAAAGTGTGTTGTCATGTCGTATTTTGAACAGTTTATGCAAGCCAACCAGGCTTATGTTGCCCTGCATGGGCAGTTAAATCTGCCAATCAAGCCGAAAACAAGAGTAGCCATTGTGACTTGTATGGACTCACGTCTGCACGTTGCACAAGCTTTGGGGTTAGCACTTGGAGATGCTCACATTTTACGGAATGCGGGCGGTCGAGTGACAGACGATATGATTCGCTCACTCGTGATTTCTCAGCAACAAATGGGAACAAGAGAGATTGTGGTTCTTCATCATACAGACTGTGGTGCTCAGACATTTCAAAACGAAGAGTTTCAAGAACATTTAAAAACTGAATTAGGGGTTGATGTCTCGGATCAAGATTTTCTCCCTTTTCAAGACGTTGAGGAGAGTGTTCGTGAAGATATGCAGTTACTTCGAGAATGCCTATTGATTCCAGATGATGTGGTTATTTCAGGGGCTGTTTATGATGTGGATACAGGCAGTATGAGAGAGGTATACTAACTTTTCCTTTGTGAGTTCCTATCTTCCTATGAGATAGAATGTCTAAGTTGTCACATTTCAGCTTGAATATAAGGAATATAAATGAGCACAAGACAAGGGGATAAATGTCCATTCTTGTCTTATTTTTTATTGAAAAATCAAGAAAAAAGCGCTACAATGGTAGTTGGAAAAATGTTGTGAAAAAACACAAGTGATACATAAATACTGGAGGAAATCATGTCTTTTTCTGATTTAAAGCTTTTTGCCCTTTCTTCAAATAGAGAATTGGCAGAGCGTGTGGCGCAAGAGATTGGGATAGAGTTGGGAAAATCGACTGTACGTCAATTTTCAGATGGAGAAATTCAAGTTAATATCGAAGAATCGATCCGTGGGAAACACGTCTTTATCCTACAATCAACTAGCTCACCTGTAAATGACAATCTGCTAGAAATTTTGATTATGGTAGATGCTTTGAAACGTGCCAGTGCAGAATCTGTCAACGTTGTTATGCCTTACTATGGTTACGCACGTCAGGATAGAAAGGCGAGAGCGCGTGAGCCAATAACTTCAAAACTTGTAGCAAATATGCTAGAAGTGGCTGGAGTGGATCGTTTGTTGACGATTGACTTGCATGCTGCACAGATTCAGGGATTTTTTGATATTCCTGTCGATCACTTGATGGGTGCTCCTTTAATTGCAGACTACTTTGAGCGTCGTGGCATGGTTGGTTCTGACTATGTGGTTGTCAGTCCAGACCATGGTGGGGTGACTCGTGCTCGTAAATTGGCAGAGTTTTTGAAAACTCCGATTGCCATTATTGATAAACGTCGTAGCGTGGACAAGATGAATACCAGTGAAGTGATGAACATCATTGGTAAGGTAGAAGGCAAGACTTGTATCTTGATTGACGATATGATCGATACAGCTGGAACTATTTGCCATGCGGCAGATGCTCTTGCAGAAGCTGGTGCTGTCGAAGTTTACGCAAGCTGTACGCACCCAGTTCTTTCAGGTCCTGCTATGGATAATATCCAAAAATCAGCTATTAAAAAATTAGTTGTTTTGGATACTATCTACCTACCAGAAGAACGTTTGATTGATAAGATTGAGCAAATCTCTATCGCTCATCTCTTGGCAGATGCTATCATCCGTATCCATGAAAAACGTCCTCTATCTCCATTATTTAGTATTGAGAAAAAAATCTAACGAATTCGTTGGATCAGACAAAACTCCTAACAAAGTGATAGACCTTGTTGGGAGTTTTCTTAATTAGATCAGGAAAATGTGAAAATTTCACTAATTGTTCGTTTTTTAGTCCATTTTTTCCCTTAATCTTTCGAGAATATTGCTTATTTTTTAAGAATATAATAAATTTTACTCGTTTTTTACCAGAAATTTTAAAAATAATTTAAGAAAAAGCTTGACAACTCAAATATATGTGATATAATTTGAGGTAATAAGGGTTATCCTTATAATTAAAATTAAAAATCAAAGAGGAGATAAAACATGAAGAAAGTTTTATTATCATCAGTAGCAGCTCTTGCAGTATTCTCAGCAGCAGCTCCAGCATTTGCATCTGACAATTCATATAGCTCAAACGCATTGATTCAAAAACATTATGTTTCTGAACGTGATATTGCAGATGAAGCTAATACACAAGTAGCAGCACATGACGCTGAAATCCGTGAAGAGGCACAACGTCAATTTGATCAAACAGCAGCAGCAGCAGTTAAAGCAGCTGAAGCTAAATTGAAAGCTTTCTTGGATTCAGGATACTCAGGCCATGATTTTACTGATAAGAAAAACGCTCTAGAAGCTGAAGTTGCAGCAGCTAAAGCTAAAGGTGAGCAAGCTTATAACGAAATTTACAATACTGTTCGTAACCGTTACGTTCAAAAATTGCAAGAAAAATACCGTGAAGCAGCTCAACGTGAAGGTAAATACTGGAACGATCCAACTGGTGTTCAAGACAACAAAACTAAAGAAATGCGCGATGCAGAAGATAAAGCTCTTAACCACGGTGGAGTAACAGAAGAACAAGCAGCTGCTGATCAAGCTGCAACTAAACCAGAAGATGGTAAACCAGGTGCTGTAGACCAAGCTAAAAAAGCAGACGCAGCTGCTAAAAAAGCAGGCGCAAATGCTAAAGCAGGTCAAAAAGCCCTTCCAAAAACACACGCTGCTAAATAATTTTATTTAAAAAGTAGCCAATCACTGAAACTTGGTTTCAGTGATTTTTTTGGTAAAAAATGAGGGAGGAAAAGATGAGTAGACGTTCTACGACAAAGAAATCACCAATTACTAAAATAATTGCTTCAATCGTTGCAGTAGCTATCGTTGCTTTGGGAGGCTTCTTTATCTATAAAAGCTTCCTAGCTCCAAGTGGAGATAAGCTAAATGATGCAAAGGTTACTCAGGAAGCTCCAAAGCAAACTTACACTACTAGTGAGGAAGAAAAGGAATATCTTGCTAATAAGTTTAAAGGATTGCTCGCAACAAACTCTGAGACGGTTGGTTACGTATATATTCCTGGTACCCAGTTAGATGAACCAGTTGTTCAAACAACGGATAATGCGACTTATTTAGATAAGCGCTTTGATGGCGTTAACGAGCCTTTAATGGGGGCAGTCTTTATGGACGCCGATAACAAGAAGGACTTTAGCGATCGATTGACTTGGTTATTTGGTCACGCTCGTGGTAGTAAAGTGCCTGACCATCGTATGTTTAAAGATGTGAATTACTTCAGTCGCCAAGAATATTTTGATGCACATCCTTATGTAGTCATTGAAACTCCAGAGAGAAAGTATTATTATGAAGCTGTTGCCATGATTATTGTGCCAGAAGAAACAGCTTTTTACCGTACTTCTTTTGATGATGATGCGGATTTTGAGAAACAGCTAAATATTATTTATGATACTGCAGAGGTTAAGAAACCAAATGTTAAGGTATCAGCTAAGGATAAATATCTTGTTCTTTCTACTTGTCGTGAAGAAGATGATACGATTCGTGCCAATCTCTACCTTCGACAAATTCCTGACTCAGAGATGAGTGACTTTGTCAAACAACATGGAGAAAGCCTTCAGTATAAACCAACAAGAGAATAATCTTTAAATAAAATTTTTATGAATCCTCCTCAAATTAAATGAAATAGTTTAATTTTGGGAGGATTTTTTGATTTTTGTTTTTATAGTAATTTTCTGCAAACCCTTTCAAAATATGCTATACTGATGAAAAAGGAGGATTTTTATGACTCAAGAATTTATCAATCCAAGTGATGGCGTGATCCGTCAGTATCTAGCAAGCAGTAAAACTCTAGCAGTAGTGGGCTTGTCTGACCGTGAAGAAACAACGAGCAATCGAGTGACAAAGGAAATGCAGGCTCGTGGCTATAAAATCATTCCAGTAAACCCTAAGGCTGCAGGTGGGGAAATCTTGGGAGAAAAGGCTTATGCTAGTCTAGCTGAGATTCCTTTCCCTGTAGATATCGTCAATGTCTATCGTCGTAGTGAGTTTCTACCAGATGTGGCACGAGATTTTCTCAAGGCTGATGCTAAGATTTTCTGGGCGCAACTAGGACTTGAAAGTCTAGAAGCGGAAGAAATCTTGCGTGCTGGAGGTTGCGATGATATCGTGATGAACCGTTGTATTAAGAGAGAACATACACGTTTAATTCTTGAACAATAAAAAGGTAGCTTGCGGGCTACCTTTTGTGTTATACTCAATGAAAATCAAAGAGCAAACTAGGAAACTAGCCGCAGGCTGTACTTGAGTACGGCAAGGCGACGTTGACGTGGTTTGAATTTGATTTTCGAAGAGTATTAGAAAATACCGATGAGCGTTTGCATACCGAGACTAGTCAGGATGATGGCAATCCAGCAGAGAGCTCCAAGTAGAATAGCTTTACCGCTGGACTTAATCATAGCAATGAGATTGGTTTTGAGACCGATAGCGCTCATGGCCATGATGATGAGGAATTTAGATAGTTGTTTGAGAGGTGCAAAGAAGCTACTGCTGACACCAAAAGAAGTAAGGACGGTGGTTAGCAGAGAAGCTAGGATAAAGTAGAGAATGAAAACAGGGAAGATTTTTTTAAGTTTTACTCCTTGGTTGTTGCCTTGTTGATGACTTTGCCAGTAGGAGAGGAAGAGAGTGATAGGGATAATAGCTAGGGTGCGTGTCAATTTGACAATAGTAGCAGACTCAAGAGTGTTTGTGTGGTAAAGACTATCCCAGGCGCTGGCAGTGGCTGTTACAGAGGAAGTATCATTGACCGCAGTTCCTGCAAAGAGGGCAAAGCCTTCGTTGGAAAGATGGAGCCAGGTTCCTAGAGTTGGGAAGATAAGAGCTGCCAAGACATTGAAGAAAAAGATAACGGAAATGGCTTGGGCGACTTCCTTTTCCTTGGCATTGATGACGGGAGCAGTCGCTGCAATGGCAGAACCTCCACAGATAGAGGAACCAACACCGATCAAGGTAGCTAGCTTTGTATCTAAATCAAAAAAGCGTTGGAAAAGATAAGCTACAATCAAGGCTATAGAAATGGTAGATAGAATGACAGGGAGCGAAGATTTTCCAACTGCGAAGACTTGAGAGATATTGAGTCCAAAACCAAGCAAGATAACAGCATACTGAAGCAATTTTTTGGAGCTATAAGTCAAACCAGCATCCAGTTGTTTATAGGGAGTGAGAAAGGGGTAGAGAATCATTCCGATAAAAATGGCGAAAACAGGTGCTCCCACAACAGGCAAGAAGCCTCCTAAAATCCAAGAAATGATAGATATGATAAGACAGACCAAAAGTCCTGCCCAATTTTTTGATAGAAATGACATAAAAACCTCCGAAAATAAATACTCCTTATTATAATCTTATCTGTCAGAAAAGTAAAGAGAAAGTAAAGTTTAATAATTATTTGACAAGTTTCTCAAATTTATGTGATAATAGCTGTACAAGAACTGTAACGAAGTCTTGGCAAAAACAGAAATACCAGAGCTCCACCTCTGGTATTTCTTTTTGTCTAGTTTTATTAAAACTAAACTCAGGTTATATTTTTTTGTCGCGCTTGTCTAGCCACTTTCTGACTATCCACTCAGAAATGACATTACCGATCTAGTAATCAATAATGGTGCTAGAATAGTTGTAACGAAGATTAGCAAAACCGTATTTTACAAAGGTATACTATGTAATATCTAAATCCTTATTAAATCAACGTTTCTAAAGGAAAAGTAGCTGTAAAATATTATATATACAGCGTACTGTTAAACCAAGACGGTACCAAAAATTAAGGTTTCGGAGCTTATAAAATAAAGAAAGATGTCTCAATCAGTTGAGCTTTTTTTAGTACCATTTTGTAGCAAAGTGACATAGTCGCTTTTTATGTGGAAGAGGTGAGATAAAAAAACAGTGTTTCGTTTTTGGTCGATGAAGTAGAGTAAAACATACTGACCAATAATTTTTCCTCGTGTAGGATACTTACTATTAATCTTTACACCAATTTTTTCATCGGCGTCAAAACCAGCCTCAGGAAAGACTTCTAAACTTTTTAAGCCATCTAAAATTTTACCCACAGTATTTTTAGCAGACTGAGATGATAAAAGAACAGTAGTGATGTAATCATGAATACTGTCAATAGCTTGGGTCACTTCATCAGAAATAATTACTTTATAAGCCATAGCGTGCCCTCATACTGTCTAGGGAAGTTCCTTTTCCTGCTTCATATTCTCTTAAGGCTCGTTCGGATTGAGCTTGTAATTCCTCAATCAACTGTTCACGGTGTAAATCTTCTACAGTCTTGATTGGCAAGTCCTGTTCGAGGACAATCTGCTCTATAAAAAGAGTGATAGCATCCGTCATGGTCATTCCTTTTTCCTTGATAATGGCTCTAGCTTGTTCCATTGCTAACTCATTGATTTTAAAATTGTATTGCTTAACAAGTGATGTAGTCATGGTATATCTCCGTTCTATATCGTGTATATCCAGTATATGTTTTTTGAACTTTTTTTGCAAGAAAAAAAACTCTTGAATATACTCCAAGAGTGAAACGAATAGGACCAGTGGTGGAGCGGGTTCTTTACAGCCTAAAGCTGAAAGTAGTGCCGAACCTGAACCTGAATCATCAGCAACATTTGAGCAAACTGTTACCAGTCACTCGACATCATCTTATCCTTAGTTATAAGTTTAGGATAGATAAGAGAGAATGTCAACAATAATTCTTATTACAACCATCTGTCCTGTACCTTTGTTTGATTTTCTTGTTTTTGAATAAATTGTCTGACTGTATCTTTCAAATGTTTCTGAAATTCAAGAATCTGACTAAATTCATTTAGGTTAGCCTGATTATCTTCGTTTACTTTTTTTGTGATCTGATTTATATTGACCCCTATCCGATTTATTTCCTTACGTAACTTCTCAATACTTGTCGAAAATCTCCTAATACCTTGTCATCTTCGGCTTACCTAACTTTAGTTATGCTTTCACCTCGATTCCTAGTTTCATGAGATTTTCATTGAGGATTCTAAAAACGTAGTGTTGTAATGAATTTAAATGAACATACTTCAATTTGTTATGCTAGCCTTATTCTATAATGTATTTTTGCGGTCAGGGGGCTTTTGTAGTATAATAGACATATGTCCTTTAAGCAAGGAGGGTATCTATGGACTTAACCAAGCGCTTTAATAAACAGTTAGATAAGATTCAAGTTTCCTTGATTCGTCAGTTTGACCAGGCTATTTCTGAGATTCCTGGGGTTCTACGTCTGACATTGGGAGAGCCTGACTTTACAACTCCAGACCATGTCAAGGAGGCGGCTAAGCGCGCCATTGACCAAAATCAATCCTACTATACAGGGATGAGTGGTTTGATGACCTTACGCCAGGCAGCTAGTGATTTTGTAAGAGAAAAATACCAGCTAGACTATAATCCTGAAAATGAAATTTTGGTCACAATTGGTGCGACAGAGGCTCTATCAGCTACTTTGACAGCTATTTTAGAAGAGGGAGACAAGGTTCTCTTGCCAGCTCCTGCCTATCCTGGTTATGAACCAATTGTTAATCTAGTTGGCGCAGAGATTGTCGAGATTGATACGACTGAAAATGGTTTTGTCTTGACTCCTGAAATGCTGGAGAAGGCAATTCTGGAGCAGGGTGACAAGCTCAAGGCAGTCATTCTCAACTATCCAGCCAACCCTACTGGAATTACTTATAGTCGCGAACAGTTGGAAGCCTTGGCTGACGTTTTACGCAAGTATGAGATTTTCGTAGTCTGTGATGAGGTTTACTCAGAGTTGACTTATACAGGGGAAAATCATGTCTCTTTGGGAACAATGCTGAGAGATCAGGCCATTATCATTAACGGTCTATCCAAATCACATGCTATGACAGGTTGGCGTTTAGGCTTTATCTTCGCACCAGCAAATTTCACAGCCCAACTCATCAAGAGTCACCAGTACTTGGTAACTGCTGCGAATACTATGGCGCAACATGCTGCAGTAGAAGCCTTAACAGCTGGTAAAGATGATGCAGAGCCGATGAAGAAGGAATACATCCAGCGTCGGGATTACATTATCGACAAGATGACTGCCCTTGGTTTTGAGATTATCAAACCTGACGGTGCCTTTTATATCTTTGCTAAGATTCCAGCAGGCTACAATCAAGATTCCTTTGCTTTTCTGAAGGATTTTGCCCACAAGAAGGCTGTAGCCTTTATCCCTGGTGCAGCTTTTGGTCAATATGGAGAAGGTTATGTGCGCTTGTCTTATGCAGCTAGCATGGAAACCATCAGAGAAGCTATGAAACGTCTTGAGGAGTACATGAGAGAAGCATGATTCAGTCTATTACGAGTCAGGGGTTGGTGCTCTACAATCGTAATTTTCGTGAGGATGACAAGCTAGTCAAGATTTTTACAGAACAGGTCGGCAAGCGGATGTTTTTTGTCAAACATGCCGGTCAGTCCAAACTGGCTCCAGTTATTCAACCTTTGGTGCTGGCTCGTTTTCTTTTGCGAATCAATGATGATGGACTTAGTTATATTGAAGACTATCATGAGGTGATGACCTTCCCAAAAATCAATAGTGATCTCTTTGTCATGGCCTATGCGACCTATGTGGCAGCTTTGGCTGATGCGAGTTTGCAGGACAATCATCAGGATGCTCCCTTGTTTGCTTTTTTACAAAAGACTTTAGAGCTGATGGAAGAGGGTTTAGATTATCAGGTCTTGACCAATATTTTTGAAATTCAAATTTTGACACGGTTTGGGATCAGCCTCAATTTTAATGAGTGTGTTTTTTGCCATCGGGTGGGTCAGGCCTTTGATTTTTCTTTCAAATATGGTGCTTGCTTATGTCCTGATCATTACCATGAGGACGAGAAACGTTGTCATCTGAATCCAAACATTCCCTATCTGCTCAATCAATTTCAAGCTATCAACTTTGAGACTTTAGAGACTATTTCTCTCAAGTCTGAAATCAAGCAAGAATTGCGTCAGTTCATGGATCAAATTTATGAAGAATACGTCGGAATTCACCTAAAATCAAAGAAATTTATTGATTCCCTAGCTGATTGGGGACAATTACTAAAAGAGGAAGACAAATGAAAAAAATCGCAGTAGATGCAATGGGTGGCGATTACGCACCTCAAGCCATCGTTGAGGGTGTCAATCAAGCTCTTGCTGACTTTTCAGATATTGAAATTCAACTTTACGGAGACGAAAGCAAAATCAAGCAATATCTAACAGCTACAGAACGCGTCAGCATTATCCATACAGATGAAAAAATTGATTCGGATGATGAACCGACAAAAGCCATTCGTAAGAAGAAAAATGCCAGTATGGTATTGGCTGCTAAGGCTGTCAAAGATGGTGAGGCTGATGCCGTGCTATCAGCAGGGAATACAGGTGCTTTGCTAGCGGCAGGATTTTTCATCGTTGGTCGCATCAAGAATATTGACCGACCTGGACTTATGTCAACTTTACCAACAGTTGATGGGAAAGGTTTTGATATGCTAGACCTTGGTGCCAATGCAGAAAATACAGCCCATCATCTTCATCAATATGCCATCCTAGGTTCTTTCTACGCTAAAAATGTTCGTGGAATTGCAAAACCACGAGTTGGTT
This sequence comes from Streptococcus nidrosiense, assembly GCF_042140045.1. Taxonomy (NCBI): domain Bacteria; kingdom Bacillati; phylum Bacillota; class Bacilli; order Lactobacillales; family Streptococcaceae; genus Streptococcus; species Streptococcus nidrosiense. The sequence goes on along the minus strand of NZ_CP152419.1, from coordinate 353,909 downwards.
TGCTTAATAACGGGACAGAGAGCAGCAAGGGAGATCCACTCCGCAAGGAAACTTATGACTTGCTAGCAGCTGATGAGAGTTTGAACTTTGTCGGTAATGTGGAAGCGCGTGATTTGATGAATGGCGTTGCAGATGTGGTCGTGGCAGATGGTTTCACGGGAAACGCTGTGCTCAAATCCATTGAAGGAACAGCCATGGGGATCATGGGCTTGCTAAAAAATGCTATTACAGGTGGTGGACTTCGAGCAAAACTTGGTGCTCTTCTTCTTAAGGATAGTCTTAAAGGCTTGAAAAAGCAGCTCAACTATTCAGATGTTGGGGGTGCAGTTTTGTTTGGTGTTAAGGCGCCGGTTGTTAAGACTCATGGCTCAAGTGATGCCAAGGCTGTGTATAGTACGATTCGTCAGATTCGTACTATGCTAGAAACAGACGTAGTTGCTCAAACTGCGCGTGAATTTTCAGGAGAATAATATATATGACAGATAAAGAAATTTTTGACCGCGTCGTGACCATTATCCAAGAACGTCAAGGGGAAGACTTCGTAGTAACAGAAGCCTTGAGTTTGAAGGATGATTTAGATGCTGATTCGGTAGATTTGATGGAATTCGTACTAACCATTGAGGATGAATTCGGAATCGAAATTAGTGATGAAGAAATCGATCACCTCCAAAGTGTAGCAGATGTATTAAAAGCCATTAAAGATAAAATCTAACATAAAGCAACATGCAAGTCATGTTGTTTTTTTATTTCTCGAAAAAAGATAAGATGTTGAAGTTTTATAGTTGAGTTTACGAATAAAGAGATGAGAACAAAAAAGGAGGATTACTGATGTATGTGACCGGTCTTTATCCGTGGTTGATCAAGTGGTTTTTAAAATAAATTTGATTTAGCTGTTTATTTTAAAATGATTTCTCGAATAGACAAGTGAGAAGAAGAGGAAGGGGATTGCTTCATGTTTATGCCAATCATGTATCCATGGTTAATTAAGTGGTTTTTAAAATAAATTTGATTTAGCTGTTTATTTTAAAATGATTTCTCGAATAGATAAGTGAGAAGAAAAGGAAGGAGATTGCTTCATGTTTATGCCAATCGTGTATCCATGGTTAATTAAGTGGTTCTTAAAATAAATTTGATTTAGCTGTTTATTTTAAAATGATTTCTCGAATAGACAAGTGAGAAGAAAAGGAAGGAGATTAGAAATGATTATTTCAGTTATTTATCCAATTTGGCTTTTAAAATGGTTTAAAGGTTAGAAATCACAAATATAAAAATAAAGGAGAAAACAAATGACAAACTTTGATAAAATGGAACAGAACTTTGTAGCTCTTACGGAAGAAGAGCTAATGGAAGTGGATGGGGGAGTTGCTTGGGAGGTAGTCTCTGTGGGTATTGCAATTGGTTGGGGGATTTACCAAGTTGGTGAAGCTGCTGGTAAAACGTTCTACTATATTACTCATCCATAGTTTTTGATAAATATGAGCAAGAAAACATTTTGGATTATACTACTCGTTATTACAATTGTGGTGACTGCCGTTGGTTTAGGATTATCTGCATATAATTATTATGTTTTTGATAGACCTTTTTTCAATAGTACTACTAAAGGACTGTTGTCTGCGTTTGTTATGAGTGTATTGATGATTATTATTGGTGTATTAAAAGAAAACTAATTTTTATTATTAAAATGGAGGATAAACATGTCGAATTTACAAACTATTGAACAAAATTATACTACGTTAAGTGATGTTGAACTGCAAGAAGTCAATGGTGGAGGAGTAGTACTTTTAATTGGTGGTGGTATTTTGTCTGTTGGACTATTAGCTTGGGGTGCGTATAATGGTTATCAGTCTGCATCACGAGGTGGATAAAAAGCTAGTAAATTCTTTATAAGAAAGCAGGAGTCTGCAATGAAAACATTTTTATTAGGATTTGCTGAAGGTTATTTTATAGTGTCAGTCATTATCTATATCGCAACGTATTTGATTTTGAAAAAACCGATCAATACCTTGTTTTATCCAGAAAACTATCCAATTCTGCTTGGTCTGTTTTATGTAGGATACAAGTATCAAACAAAAGGAAGTAAGATTGGGAATTGATGGACCATCAAAATGGAGTTTGAGATGAAAGTCGTTCAAGTGTTACAAAAAGCTTGGCTAGAGTTTACTGTATGCTGCAGTTCGATGGTTTATATCATTGTTAGAATAGTGGCTGATGTAAACAAAATAAATCTACCTACATGGTTTGAATATTTTGATATACCTACGATTTCACTATTTGGGATGGCATTTATTTTACTTTATAGAAGTGAAGAAAAATGTGATAAAGGTTGATAAAATGAATTTGAACTTTGTGACTCCAGTATTAGGGCAATCTTGGGGAATGTTGGGGTATTAAGCTGATGAACCGTAGTTTAATTTTAGTTAGAAAGATATTCGTATGTTTAAAAAAGAAGTGATATTATTAGGGCTGCTTCTACTAGTACGTATTGTACTTTCTATCATGCAAGTTTTAATAGACTATAAACTATTGCTAGGAAAGTATAGTGTAAATTTCATGGAAATTTCAGATTTATTCTCTTATCCCCTACTTTTTTTAATCATTTACATAGCGGTAAAATATCATGCTATCCAGAAAATAAGAGGTAAAGAAGATAATCAGGATGGAAATGAATAAGACTTTAAAAATCTTTCTAACATTCCTTTTCTTATTTCTGATGAATATGTTTATTCTCAAGATACTAACAACACTTGGATTTCAGATGATAATGAGTGAAAAAGTTATCTTGTACCATCCTTGTTTTCATTTATAGTTTTGTATATGATTGACAAAAAAATTGGAAAAGGTAAGAAATATTAATCATTATATTTTCTAGGTAGGACGTTTGTTCTACCTATTTTTATTTATGAAAAAGTGCTGTTCAGGTGCAGTTATTGTTTTTTTAGAAATAATTTTCTTTTTGCTTCTTTGTTTGGATAAAATAATCTTACAAAGTTTTCTTTGGATATTGTTAGGAAAAGGAGTAGGATATGAAATTTAGTAAACGGCATTATCGTCCTCAGGTAGACCAGATGGACTGTGGTGTGGCTTCATTAGCCATGGTCTTTGGTTATTATGGTAGTTATTATTCTCTGGCTCACTTGCGAGAGTTGGCCAAGACGACCATGGATGGGACTACGGCTTTAGGTTTAGTCAAGGTTGCTGAGGAGATAGGTTTTGAGACGCGAGCAATAAAGGCGGACATGACCTTGTTTGATTTGCCGGATGTAACTTTTCCTTTTGTGGCTCATGTGCTTAAGGAAGGGAAATTGCTCCATTATTATGTGGTGACTGGCCAGGACAAGAACAACATTTATATTGCTGATCCAGATCCTAGTGTTAAGCTGACCAAGATTTCTCGTGAACGCTTTGCCAAGGAGTGGACAGGAATCACTATTTTTATGGCACCATCTCCGAGTTATAAGCCTCATAAGGAACAAAAAAATGGTCTGCTATCCTTTATCCCTATATTAGTGAAACAGCGAGGTTTGATTGTTAATATCGTTTTGGCGACCCTCTTGGTGACCTTGATTAACATTGTGGGTTCTTATTATCTGCAGTCTATCATTGATACTTATGTACCAGATCAGATGCGCTCGACACTGGGAATTATTTCGATAGGGCTAGTCATCGTTTATGTCCTTCAGCAAATCTTATCTTATGCCCAGGAGTATCTTTTACTTGTTTTGGGGCAACGCTTGTCCATTGATGTGATTTTGTCCTATATCAAGCACGTTTTCCATCTACCCATGTCCTTTTTTGCAACACGAAGGACAGGGGAAATCGTGTCTCGTTTCACGGATGCAAATAGTATCATCGATGCGCTGGCTTCGACTATTCTGTCAATCTTTTTGGATGTATCTACTGTCTTGATTATTTCAGTAGTTCTATTTTCGCAGAATAGCAATCTCTTTTTCATGAGTTTACTAGCCCTTCCTATCTACACAGTGATTATCTTTGCTTTTATGAAGCCCTTTGAAAAGATGAATCGGGAAACTATGGAAGCCAATGCGGTTCTGTCTTCTTCTATCATTGAGGACATCAATGGCATTGAGACCATCAAGTCCTTAACTAGTGAAAGTTCACGCTACCAAAAGATTGACAAGGAATTTGTAGATTATCTGAAAAAATCTTTTACTTACAGTCGGGCAGAAAGTCAGCAAAAGGCTCTGAAAAAGCTTGCCCAACTCTTGCTCAATGTTGCCATTCTCTGGATGGGGGCTCTCCTAGTCATGGATAATAAGATGAGTTTGGGCCAGTTGATTACCTATAATACCTTGCTTATTTACTTTACAAATCCATTGGAAAATATCATCAACCTGCAAACCAAACTTCAGACAGCGCAGGTAGCCAATAACCGTCTCAATGAAGTTTATCTGGTTGCATCTGAGTTTGAGGAAAAGAAAACAGTCTCAGATTTGAGCTTGCTAGAAGGAGATATGGATTTCAAGCAGGTTCACTACAAATATGGCTATGGCCGAGATGTCTTGTCGGACATCGATCTAACCATTGCGCAAGGCTCTAAAGTGGCTTTTGTAGGGATTTCAGGATCGGGTAAGACGACCTTGGCTAAGATGATGGTTAATTTTTATGATCCAAGTCAGGGGGAGATTAGCCTGGGTGGTGTCAATCTCAATCAGATTGATAAAAAGGCTCTGCGCCAGTATATCAACTACCTGCCTCAGCAGCCCTACGTCTTTAACGGAACGATTTTGGAGAATCTTCTCCTCGGAGCTAAGGAGGGGACGACCCAGGAGGATATCTTGAGAGCAGTGGAGTTGGCAGAGATTCGGGAGGATATTGAGCGCATGCCACTGAATTACCAGACAGAATTGACTTCGGATGGAGCGGGCATTTCAGGTGGGCAACGTCAGAGGATCGCTTTGGCGCGTGCTCTATTGACCGATGCGCCTGTCTTGATCTTGGATGAGGCGACCAGCAGTCTAGATATTTTGACCGAGAAGCGAATTGTCGATAATCTGATGGCTTTAGATAAGACCTTGATTTTCATCGCCCACCGTTTAACCATTGCTGAGCGGACAGAGAAGGTTGTCGTTTTGGATCAGGGAAAGATTGTCGAAGAGGGTACACATATGGAATTACTGGCTCAGGGTGGTTTCTATGCCCACTTGGTGAATAGTTAGAGAGGAGAAAAGATGCAATCAGAATTTTTAGAAAGTGCTGAGTTTTACAATCGTCGTTACCATAATTTTTCTAGTTATGTGATTTTTCCAAGTTTTATCTTGTTTTTGTTCCTGATCGTTTTTTCAATCTTTGCCCAAAAGGAGATAAGCTTGACAGCTGGAGCTACGGTAGAACCTGCTCGTATCATTGCTACCATTCAGTCTAGTAGTAATAGTAAGATTGTGGCGAATCATTTGGCTGAAAATAAGTTTGTCAAGCAAGGGGATCTTCTCGTTCAATACCAAGAGGGAGCAGAAGCCGTTCAGGCTGAGAATTATGCCAGTCAGTTGGAAATGCTCAAGGATCAGAAGGTTCAACTGGAGTATTTAAAAGCAAGCCTTCAAGCAGGAAGTGATCAATTTCCAGAAGCAGATAAATTTGGCTATCAGCATAGTTTTTTAGATTATCTAAATCAAGTTGCTAGTTTACGGAGTCAGGTTGAGCAACAAAATGCTAGTATATCATCTCAAAATGCAGCAGCCAGTGGTAGTCAGGCAGAATTAGGCAATCTCATCGGAGAAACCCAGTCCAAAATTAAAGAATATCAGCAAGCCAAGTCTGCTATTCAGGGTGATGGACACTTAGAGAGTGATCATCCAGCTTATGCTATTTATCAGTCGACAAAGGAGCAAGGATCGGAAACCAAACAGCAGGCCTTATCTCAGCTAGATGCTCAAATCACTCAGTTGGAGTCAACTCTTGCAGGTTATCGAGTACAGTATGCAGGTTCAGGAGCCCAGCAAGCTTATGCATCTGGATTGGGAAGTCAGTTGGAGTCATTAAAATCTCAGCAACTAGCCAAGGTAGGCCAGGAATTAACGCTCTTGGATCAGAAAATTCTTGAAGCGGAGTCGGGTAAAAAGATTCAAGGGAATCTTTTAGAGAAGGAGAAAATTACAGCAACAGAAGATGGTGTTCTACATTTGAATCCTGAGCATAGTCGATCTACCATCATTCCAGAAGGAACTATCCTCGCTCACCTTTTTCCGCAGTTGGCTAGAGAGAGGAAGGCAAAACTGACAGCTTATATCAGTTCTAAGGAAGTGGCTGGTCTCAAGCCTGGAAATGAGGTACGATTTACAACGGTAACGGATGCCAATAAGCAGCTAGTGTTGACATCCAAGATTACGAATATCGATACCAGTGCGACTCAGACAGAAAAGGGCAATTTCTTTAAATTAGAGGCAGAGACGGATTTGAATGCTGAACAAGCAGAAAAACTTCGTTATGGACTTGAAGGTCGTTTGACTATGATTACAGGTAGGAAGAGTTTTTTACGCTACTATCTTGACCGCTTTTTGAAACAAGAATAAAGTTCTCATTTTAACTCAAATCAATCTTAGAAAATCGCAAATGAAAATTCGTTTGCGATTTTTCTGTACTTTTTCAGATATGATATCAAATATAGTTCGTGAAATATTTGATTTTTAGTGTCTGTTGTGTTAGAATGATGTAAAGTAATACGAAAGGCGAACAAGAAAATGTCCAGTAAACTTATTTATACGGGAAAAGCTAAAGATATCTATACTACAGAAGACGAAAATGTGATTAAGTCGGTCTACAAGGACCAGGCCACTATGTTGAATGGAGCTCGTAAAGAGACCATTGAGGGTAAAGGTGTGCTGAATAATCAGATTTCGTCTCTTATTTTTGAAAAATTGAATGCTGCTGGTGTGGCGACACACTTTATCGAACGTATTTCTGACACAGAACAATTGAATAAAAAAGTAAAAATCATTCCTTTGGAGGTTGTCCTTCGTAACGTGACTGCGGGTTCTTTTTCTAAACGTTTTGGCGTTGAAGAAGGTTTGGACTTAAAAACTCCAATCGTTGAATTTTACTACAAAAACGATGATTTGGATGATCCATTCATCAATGATGAGCATGTCAAGTTCTTGGATATTGCCAATGATGAGCAAATTGCTTATATCAAGGAAGAAACGCGTCGTATCAATGAATTGTTGAAAGATTGGTTTGCACAAATTGGTCTTCGTTTGATTGACTTCAAATTGGAATTTGGCTTTGATAAGGATGACAAGATTATCTTGGCAGATGAATTCTCACCAGATAACTGCCGTCTTTGGGATGCGGAAGGGCACCATATGGACAAGGATGTTTTCCGTAGAGATTTAGGCAGTTTGACAGATGTATATAAGGTTGTATTAGAGAAATTGCAGGGCTTGAAGTAACTTGTTTGAAAGGTAAAACCTTCGTCTTCGATAACCTATTTGAATAGAAATAAAGGAAATAAAATGGATAAACGTATTTTCGTTGAGAAAAAAGCTGATTTTCGTGTAAAATCTCAGTCTTTAGTAAAAGAATTACAGCATAATCTTCAGTTGAAAACTTTGAAGGATCTTCGTATTGTTCAGGTTTACGATGTCTTTGGTTTGGCAGAGGACTTGTTTGCGCGTGCGGAAAAACACATCTTCTCTGAGCAAGTGACCGATACTGTTTTAGATGAAGCTGCGGTTAAGGTTGATCTTGATAATTATGCTTTCTTTGCTATCGAAAGTTTGCCTGGTCAATTTGACCAACGTGCGGCATCTTCACAAGAAGCTTTGCTGTTGCTTGGTAGTTCAAATGATGTAACAGTGAACACAGCGCAACTTTACTTGGTTAACAAAGATATTGATGTGAATGAGTTGGAAGCTGTCAAAAACTACCTTTTGAACCCAGTGGATTCTCGTTTCAAAGATATCACTGTTGGCATTGCGAAACAGGATTTCTCTGAGTCTGACAAGACCATTCCAAGCTTGGATTTCTTTGAAACTTATACGGCAGAAGATTTTGCTAAGTATAAGGCTGAGCAAGGATTGGCCATGGAAGTGGATGACCTTCTCTTCATTCAAGATTACTTCAAATCCATTGGACGGGTGCCAACTGAGACTGAGTTGAAGGTTTTGGATACTTACTGGTCTGATCACTGTCGTCATACAACTTTCGAAACTGAGTTGAAAAACATCGACTTCTCAGCTTCAAAATTTGAAAAACAATTGCAAGCTACTTATGACAAGTATATTGCCATGCGTGATGAGTTGGGACGTACCGAAAAACCTCAAACCTTGATGGATATGGCGACTATTTTTGGTCGTTATGAGCGTGCTAATGGTCGTTTGGAAGACATGGAAGTGTCTGATGAAATCAATGCCTGCTCAGTTGAAATTGAAGTGGATGTTAATGGTGTCAAAGAACCATGGCTTCTCATGTTCAAAAACGAAACTCATAACCATCCAACTGAGATCGAACCATTTGGTGGAGCGGCTACTTGTATCGGTGGTGCCATTCGTGATCCATTGTCAGGTCGTTCCTACGTTTACCAAGCCATGCGTATCTCAGGTGCTGGTGATATTACAGCTCCGATTTCAGAAACTCGTGCTGGTAAATTGCCACAACAAGTGATTTCTAAAACAGCGGCTCACGGTTATTCTTCATACGGTAACCAAATTGGTCTTGCAACAACTTACGTTCGTGAATACTTCCACCCAGGTTTCGTTGCTAAGCGTATGGAGCTAGGTGCAGTTGTCGGTGCGGCTCCTAAGGAAAATGTTGTCCGTGAAAAGCCTGAAGCTGGCGATGTGATTATCTTGCTCGGTGGTAAGACTGGACGTGACGGTGTCGGTGGTGCGACAGGTTCTTCTAAGGTTCAAACCGTTGAATCTGTTGAAACAGCTGGTGCTGAGGTCCAAAAAGGGAATGCCATCGAAGAACGTAAGATTCAACGTCTTTTCCGTAATGGGGAAGTAACACGTCTGATTAAGAAATCAAATGACTTTGGTGCTGGTGGTGTCTGTGTGGCTATCGGTGAATTGGCAGATGGTCTTGAAATTGATCTAGACAAAGTGCCATTGAAATACCAAGGTTTGAACGGTACAGAAATTGCCATTTCTGAATCTCAAGAACGGATGGCTGTAGTGGTTCGTCCAGAAGATGTGGATGCCTTCATTGCAGCATGTAACAAAGAAAATATTGATGCTGTTGTCGTTGCGACAGTAACTGAAAAACCAAATCTTGTCATGCACTGGAATGGTGAGACCATTGTTGATTTGGAACGTCGTTTCCTTGATACAAACGGTGTACGTGTGGTTGTAGATGCTAAGGTGGTTGACAAGGATGTCAAGCTTCCAGAAGAACGTCAAACATCTGCTGAAACCCTTGAAGCTGATACTCTTGAAGTCTTGGCTGACCTGAACCATGCCAGTCAAAAAGGATTACAAACCATCTTTGATAGCTCAGTTGGTCGTTCAACAGTCAATCACCCACTTGGTGGTCGTTACCAAATCACACCAACGGAAGCTTCTGTACAGAAATTGCCAGTTCAACATGGTGTGACAACAACTGCTTCTGTCATGGCGCAAGGATTCAACCCTTATGTAGCAGAATGGTCTCCATACCATGGTGCGGCTTATGCGGTCATCGAAGCAACTGCTCGTTTGGTTGCTGCTGGTGCAAACTGGTCTAAGGCTCGTTTCTCTTATCAAGAATACTTCGAGCGTATGGATAAACAAGCAGAGCGTTTTGGTCAACCAGTAGCAGCTCTCCTAGGCTCTATCGAAGCTCAGATTCAGCTTGGCTTGCCATCTATCGGTGGTAAGGACTCTATGTCTGGTACCTTTGAAGAATTAACCGTACCACCAACCTTGGTTGCTTTTGGTGTCACAACTGCAGATAGCCGTAAGGTTCTTTCTCCAGAATTTAAAGCTGCTGGTGAAAATATTTACTACATCCCAGGTCAAGCTTTGGCACAGGAAATTGACTTTGATCTTATCAAGTCTAACTTTGCTCAATTTGAAGCCATCCAAGCTGACCATAAAGTGACATCTGCATCAGCGGTCAAATATGGTGGTATCCTTGAAGCTCTTGCCCTTGCAACATTTGGTAACCATATCGGTGTCACTGTAACCCTTGAAAATCTTGAGGCTGCCTTGACAGCTCAATTGGGTGGATTCGTCTTCACATCTCCTGAAGAGATTTCAGGTGTTGCCAAGATTGGACAAACAGCAGCTGACTTTACACTTGCTGTCAATGGTGTAACGCTTGATGGACACAAGCTTGACAGTGCCTTCCAAGGTAAATTGGAAGAGGTCTACCCAACGGAATTTGCACAAGCAACTGAGTTGGAAGAAGTGCCTGCTGTGGCATCAGATGCTGTTATCAAAGCTAAAGAAACAGTTGAGACACCAGTGGTTTACATCCCAGTATTCCTAGGTACCAACTCTGAGTACGATTCAGCTAAGGCCTTTGAAAAAGAAGGTGCAAAAGTCAACTTAGTACCATTTGTCACACTTAACGAAGAGGCTATTGTCAAGTCTGTTGACACCATGGTTGACAATATCGAAAAAGCTAACATTATCTTCTTTGCAGGTGGCTTCTCAGCCGCCGACGAACCCGATGGATCAGCTAAATTTATCGTTAATATCTTGCTTAACGAAAAAGTGCGTGCAGCCATTGATAGCTTCATCGAAGGTAGTGGTTTGATTATCGGTATCTGTAACGGATTCCAAGCTCTTGTTAAATCAGGTCTTCTTCCATACGGTAACTTTGAAGATGCAAGCAGTACTAGTCCAACCCTCTTCTACAATGATGCCAACCAACACGTGGCTAAGATGGTTGAAACACGTATTGCCAATACCAACTCACCATGGCTTGCTGGAGTGGAAGTTGGTGACATTCATGCCATCCCAGTATCACATGGTGAAGGTAAGTTTGTCGTGACAGCTGAGGAATTTGCGGAGCTCCGTGATAATGGTCAAATCTTTAGCCAATACGTTGACTTCGAAGGAAAACCAAGCATGGATTCTAAATACAATCCTAACGGTTCTGTGAATGCTATCGAAGGGATCACCAGCAAGAATGGTCAAATCATCGGTAAGATGGGACACTCAGAACGTTATGAAGACGGTCTCTTCCAAAATATTCCAGGAAATAAAGATCAACATCTCTTTGCATCAGCGGTTAAATACTTTACTGGGAAATAAGACTATAGATGACTAAGACGATTGGTGTGTTTTGAGAAGAAAAATGAAAGTTTGTGAAATATTTGAATAAATTAATCGATATACCTGATGTTGAAAAAAAGATTCAATTGAAAAAATCGTTATCTAGAGAGATGAGAGTAATGAAGGAGGACTTAAAGCCAAGAAAGTGTTTGCTTTGTGATAAAGATACTACAAGTTTTTGCAACTCTCACACCATTCCACAGTTATCGTTAAAAAATATTTCTGATTCTGGCAAGTTGACTCAAGCTGGTTATTTAATAGGGAGTGATCTGTCAGATAATGATAAGGGAGTGAGCAATTCGGGAACGATACAAATTATTTGTCGTAAATGTGATTCTTTCTATTTTCAGGAATATGAAAATGAAATGAATCTTACGTCTTATCCTAGCGATAAAATGTTGTCACAAATTGCATTGAAAAATTTCCTTTTAGAACTAGTTAGAAGGAGGGAGGAAAAATATCATTTTGAAAAATCAATGTCTGATAATACAATTAAGAAGGCTTTATACTTAAGAATGCCTGAGATTTCTAATAAAACATTAGAGAATACATCTCAAAAAATAAAAGATCTTCATAATTCTTTTGATTATGATATTGAAGATTTTCAAAATGAAATTTTACTCCATAAAACTGCTATTGAAAACAATCTTAAAGGAGCATATCAAATTATTTTTCATGAGGTGCTCCCCTATAAGACACCGATAGCGTTTCAAGGCTCATTAACGTTGATTAGAGATATGTATGAATATCCAGTGAATGATACGAGTAACCATTCAAAAAATAATCGTATTCAGAAGTTGCACCTGGCTATTTTACCATTAAAAGAAAAGACGATGGTGCTAGCTTTTTATCATAAAAGGGATTGGAAATATAGATCTCTAAAAAGTCAGTTCAATAGTAGCGATCGATTGAAGAAACTGGATTTTCTTAATTATTTAATATTTGCTTACACTGAAAACTATTACTTTAGTCCGACAATTAAAGAAAAAATTAGAACAAATGGGAAGCTTGTGCTACTTAGTCAAGAACTTTTCGGTGACCCTAATTTGGGTCAGTATGTAGGTGTTGATAGTTATAAGAGAGTCGAGCCAGATGAAATTCCTAATTTTCTTTTAGAAGAGTGGGCTATAATGTAAAAATAAAAGGTATATAAAATGACATACGAAGTAAAATCTCTTAATGAAGAATGTGGTGTTTTTGGTATCTGGGGCCACCCAGATGCTGCCAAAATGACCTATTTTGGACTCCATAGTCTTCAGCACCGTGGTCAGGAGGGGGCAGGGATCCTTTCCAATGACCATGGACAATTGAAGCGTCATCGTGATATGGGGCTTTTATCAGAAGTCTTCAAAAATCCTGCTAATTTGGATAAATTGACAGGAACCGGAGCGATTGGACATGTGCGTTATGCGACTGCGGGAGAAGCTTCTGTAGATAATATCCAACCTTTCCTCTTCCGCTTTCACGATATGCAGTTTGGTTTGGCTCATAACGGGAATTTGACCAATGCAGAATCGCTCAAGCAAGAATTGGAACAAAGAGGAGCAATCTTTAGCTCGACTTCTGATTCAGAAATCTTGGCTCACCTTATTCGTCGTAGCCACAATCCAAACTTGATGGGGAAAATCAAGGAAGCGCTCAGTCTTGTTAAAGGTGGTTTTGCTTATCTCTTGATGTTTGAAGATAAGTTAATTGCAGCGCTTGATCCAAATGGGTTCCGTCCTCTGTCAATCGGGAAAATGGCCAATGGAGCAGTAGTCGTTTCCTCTGAAACCTGTGCCTTTGAAGTCATCGGTGCTGAGTGGATTCGCGACGTGAAACCAGGCGAGATTGTCATTATTGATGATAGTGGTATCCAGTATGACAGTTATACAAACGATACTCAGCTGGCAATTTGTTCCATGGAGTACATCTACTTTGCCCGTCCCGACTCGAATATCCATGGTGTCAATGTTCATACAGCTCGAAAGCGAATGGGAGCTCAATTGGCACGTGAGTTCAAGCATGAAGCTGACATTGTAGTTGGGGTACCAAATTCCTCACTCAGCGCAGCTATGGGATTTGCCGAAGAATCAGGTCTGCCAAATGAAATGGGCCTTATCAAGAACCAATATACACAACGGACCTTTATCCAGCCGACTCAAGAATTGCGCGAGCAAGGAGTTCGAATGAAATTGTCTGCCGTTTCTGGTGTCGTTAAAGGCAAACGTGTGGTCATGATTGATGACTCCATTGTACGTGGAACAACATCACGTCGTATTGTCCAACTCTTGAAAGAAGCGGGGGCATCAGAAGTTCACGTTGCCATTGGGAGTCCTGCTCTTGCCTACCCATGCTTCTACGGGATTGATATTCAGACACGTCAGGAGTTGATTGCGGCTAATCATACCGTTGAGGAAACTTGCCAAATCATTGGTGCGGATAGTCTGACTTATCTTTCTATTGATGGATTGATTGACTCTATTGGGATTAAAACAGATGCGCCAAATGGCGGTCTTTGTGTGGCTTACTTTGATGGGAAATATCCAACTCCTCTCTATGATTATGAAGAAGAATATCGTAGAAGTTTGGAAGAAAAAACGAGTTTTTACAAATAAAATTCCCCATTGAAGGAAAGGAAAAGGAAAAAACAAATGACAAATAAAAATGCTTACGCGCCATGTCTCACTACTGACTAAAAGCTAAAGCATTTGTCAGTAGACGCTTTCTCCTATGGGACCAAAGCTAGAGACCTGACTAGTATTTTTAGATAAAATAATTGTTTATCTAAAAATACGTCGCAGTCTTTCTCAAAAAAAGAAAAGGAATGAATAAAATGACAAATAAGAATGCTTATGCGCAGTCTGGTGTGGACGTTGAAGCGGGTTATGAAGTTGTTGAACGTATCAAAAAACACGTTGCCCGTACAGAGCGTGCAGGTGTTATGGGAGCTCTTGGTGGTTTCGGTGGTATGTTCGACCTTTCAAAAACAGGTGTCAAAGAACCTGTTTTGATCTCAGGAACTGATGGTGTCGGAACTAAACTCATGCTTGCTATCAAGTACGACAAACACGATACCATCGGTCAAGACTGTGTGGCTATGTGTGTCAATGATATCATCGCTGCAGGTGCAGAGCCTCTTTACTTCCTAGATTATGTAGCGACTGGGAAAAATGAACCAGCTAAACTAGAACAAGTCGTTGCTGGTGTAGCTGAAGGTTGTGTGCAAGCTGGTGCTGCCCTTATCGGTGGTGAAACGGCTGAAATGCCTGGTATGTATGGTGAAGATGACTATGACTTGGCTGGTTTCGCAGTAGGTGTAGCTGAAAAAAGCCAAATCATCGACGGTTCAAAAGTAGCAGAGGGAGACGTCCTTCTCGGACTTGCTTCCAGTGGTATCCACTCAAATGGTTACTCGCTCGTCCGTCGTGTCTTTGCTGATTACACAGGTGAAGAAGTTCTCCCAGAATTGGAAGGGAAGAAACTTAAAGACGTTCTTTTGGAACCAACTCGTATCTACGTCAAAGCAGCATTGCCACTCATCAAAGAAGAATTGGTCAACGGAATTGCCCACATCACAGGTGGTGGTTTCATCGAAAATGTACCACGTATGTTCTCAGATGACTTGGCTGCTGAAATTGACGAAAGCAAAGTCCCAGTCCTTCCAATTTTCAAAGCTCTTGAAAAATATGGCCAAATCAAACACGAAGAGATGTTTGAAATCTTCAACATGGGTATCGGTCTCATGCTTGCGGTTAAACCAGAGAATGTGGAACGTGTCAAAGAACTTCTTGACGAACCTGTTTATGAAATCGGTCGGATTGTGAAGAAGACGGATGCAAGTGTGGTGATTAAATAATGGCTAAAAAAATTGCTGTTTTTGCCTCTGGTAACGGCTCAAACTTTCAGGTGATTGCGGAACAATTTCCAGTAGAATTTGTTTTTTCAGATCACAGGGATGCCTATGTCTTAGAGCGTGCCGAAAAGCTTGGTGTTTTATCTTATGCCTTTGAACTTAAAGAGTTTGAGAACAAGGCAGACTATGAAGGAGCCATTGTCGAACTCTTGGATGAACACCAGATTGACTTGGTTTGTCTTGCAGGTTACATGAAAATCGTCGGCCCAACCTTGCTAGCAGCTTATGAAGGCCGTATCATCAATATTCATCCAGCTTATCTCCCTGAATTTCCAGGCGCTCATGGTATTGAGGATGCTTGGAATGCAGGCGTTGACCAGTCTGGCGTGACTATTCACTGGGTGGACTCTGGTGTTGATACCGGTAAGGTCATCAAACAAGTCCGTGTGCCACGCCTTGAAGGGGATACCCTTGATACTTTCGAGACTCGCATCCACGAAACAGAGTACAAACTTTATCCAGAAGTCTTGGATTGTTTGGGAGTGGAGAGGAAATTATGAAAAAACCACAAGCCAAAGGATATTTATTAGAAATTGTACTGGCTAAGTTATTAAAAGTTAACGGATATGATTTAGTAACGAGTACCGATAATGAGATTGTAGATTTACCTAGGAATGGCCTAAATATCAAGGGGAGAGGTGGTTACCATCAATTTGATTCGTTAGGAACGTTTCGTATTACACCACCATTTGTATATCCTATACGTTTATTTTTAGAGGCTAAATTTTATACCAGTAATAAGGTAGGTATAGATAGAGTTAGAATGGGAATAGGTATTCTACAAGACGTAAATACTAATTATTCTACAGTTGAGATGACTAGTCAAGAGTTAAAGTTGCCTAAATATCATTATAATTATGCTCTTTTTTCGACATCGGGATTTACAGATGCTGCTCAAAGATTGGCTATAGCTCATAAGATTTATTTAATGGATTTATCATCTGGCTATTATAGCTGGATCAGGGATTTTATAAATCAAATTGTAGATAGATTGTTTTCCATTCACAATATTCGCAATGATATTAGTAGCGATATTTTTAATAACTTTAAAGAGGATTTTTCTAGGTGGATTAATAGTTTAAGTTATGATCAACTAAATAGCTGGTTTGATTTTGACAGTCGCCAACCAATTGTGCATGAATTTGTAGATAAATTGCAAAATGTTGGAAGTATTTATATAGCGAGCACAAAGAGTTCACAAATTATAGCGCTTATACCTAATGACGATGAAAAGTTTCGTGATTCATTACGTAGAAATCCGCATCAAGAAGTAACAATCACATGGAATGAAAATGAGAATGATGTATGGCTAATTAGACCAACTAGAGATTATAAACAGTATGAGCTTACATTTCAATTACCTTCGGTTATTCGAGATTATATTTTCAATAATTCAGCAAATCAATATGAAAATGCTTATAACGAAAAAAACAGAAGTTTTGGGGTGCTATCATTTATTGCTTATATTGATGAGGAAAATCCTACTTTGTGCACATTAAAATTTGACGAAGAAGAAACTAGAGAATTTGTAGAACAGTTAAGATTGGAGAATAATAATGACTAAACGTGCACTAATTAGTGTTTCAGACAAAGCGGGCATCGTTGAATTTGCCCAAGAACTTAAAAAACTTGGTTGGGATCTCATCTCGACAGGTGGGACCAAGGTTGCCCTTGATAATTCTGGTGTTGATACCATTGCTATCGACGATGTGACTGGTTTCCCAGAGATGATGGATGGTCGTGTGAAGACCCTTCACCCAAATATCCACGGTGGTCTTCTTGCTCGTCGTGATCTCGATAGTCACCTAGAGGCTGCTAAGGACAACAAGATTGAATTGATCGACCTTGTTGTGGTCAACCTTTACCCATTCAAGGAAACGATTCTTAAACCAGATGTGACTTACGCTGATGCGGTTGAAAACATCGATATCGGTGGACCATCTATGCTTCGTTCAGCAGCTAAAAACCACGCTAGCGTCACAGTTGTGGTAGACCCTGCTGACTACGCTGTTGTTCTTGACGAATTGACAGCAAACGGCGAAACAAGCTACGAAACTCGCCAACGTTTAGCAGCTAAAGTCTTCCGTCATACAGCAGCTTATGATGCTTTAATCGCAGAATACTTCACAGCTCAAGTAGGGGAAAGTAAACCTGAGAAACTCACTTTGACTTATGACCTTAAGCAACCAATGCGTTACGGTGAAAACCCGCAACAAGACGCTGACTTCTACCAAAAAGGTTTGCCAACGGCTTACTCGATTGCATCAGCTAAACAGCTTAACGGCAAGGAATTGTCCTTTAACAATATTCGCGATGCAGACGCTGCTATCCGTATCATCCGTGATTTCAAAGACCGTCCAACAGTTGTGGCTCTCAAACACATGAATCCATGTGGGATCGGTCAAGCTGACGATATCGAAACTGCTTGGGATTACGCTTATGAGTCTGATCCAGTGTCTATCTTTGGTGGTATTGTCGTTCTCAACCGTGAAGTAGATGCTGCGACAGCTCAAAAAATGCACGGTGTTTTCCTTGAAATCATCATCGCACCAAGCTATACGGATGAGGCGCTAGCTATTTTGACTAATAAAAAGAAAAACTTGCGAATCCTTGCCTTGCCATTTGATGCTCAAGAAGCGAGCGAAGTAGAAGCAGAATACACAGGTGTTGTTGGTGGTCTCCTCGTTCAAAACCAAGACGTTGTCAAAGAAAGTCCAGCTGACTGGCAAGTGGTGACTAAACGCCAACCAACTGAGACAGAAGCGACAGCTCTTGAGTTTGCTTGGAAGGCTATCAAGTACGTCAAATCTAACGGTATCATCGTGACCAATGACCACATGACACTTGGTGTTGGCCCAGGTCAAACCAATCGCGTGGCTTCAGTCCGCATCGCTATTGACCAGGCTAAAGACCGTCTTGATGGCGCTGTTCTTGCTTCAGACGCCTTCTTCCCGTTTGCTGATAATGTGGAAGAAATTGCTAAAGCAGGTATTAAGGCCATCATCCAACCGGGTGGATCAGTCCGTGACCAAGAATCCATCGAGGCTGCTGATAAATACGGCTTGACTATGGTCTTCACAGGAGTGAGACATTTTAGACATTAAGAAAATAAAAGGGAAGAAAACAGTTTCTTTCCTTTTTTTGATTAAAAAGCTGAACGAAATAAGATTAAAACGAACGTTTATGGTATAATGTTAGTAAATAATTCGCAAAAGAGGTTGAGAGATGAAACTGTTAGTTGTCGGCTCAGGTGGTCGTGAACACGCGATTGCCAAAAAGTTGTTGGAGTCTAAGGACGTTGAGCAAGTTTTCGTGGCTCCTGGGAATGACGGGATGACCTTAGATGGTTTGGATTTGGTAAATATCTCTATTTCCGAACATTCTAAGCTGATTGACTTCGCAAAAGCCAACGATATTGCTTGGACCTTTATCGGTCCAGATGATACCCTTGCGGCTGGGATCGTAGATGATTTCAATGCGGCAGGTCTCAGGGCATTTGGTCCTACCAAGGCTGCGGCTGAACTGGAGTGGTCTAAGGATTTTGCTAAGGAAATCATGGTCAAATACAACGTTCCGACAGCAGCCTATGGGACATTTTCAGATTTTGAGGAAGCCAAGGCTTATATCGAGGATAAAGGCGCTCCAATCGTCGTCAAGGCAGACGGCTTGGCTCTTGGTAAAGGTGTCGTCGTTGCGGAGACAGTTGAGCAAGCAGTCGAAGCTACTCATGAGATGCTTTTGGACAATAAATTCGGTGATTCAGGTGCGCGTGTAGTTATCGAAGAATTCCTTGACGGGGAAGAGTTCTCTCTCTTTGCCTTTGTCAATGGTGACAAGTTCTACATTATGCCAACGGCTCAGGACCACAAACGTGCTTATGATGGTGATAAAGGTCCTAACACTGGTGGGATGGGTGCCTATGCGCCAGTTCCTCACTTGCCACAGAGCGTGGTTGACACAGCGGTTGACACTATTGTCAAGCCAGTTCTTGAAGGTATGATTAAAGAAGGACGTCCTTACCTTGGTGTCCTTTACGCGGGGCTAATCTTGACAGCTGATGGACCGAAAGTCATCGAGTTCAACTCTCGTTTTGGCGATCCTGAAACGCAAATCATCTTACCTCGTTTGACATCTGACTTTGCAGAAAACATCACTGACATTTTGGATGGCAAAAAGCCAGCCATCACTTGGACGGACAAGGGTGTGACACTAGGCGTGGTTGTAGCTTCAAATGGCTATCCACTTGCTTATGAGAAGGGTGTCAAACTTCCAGCCAAGACAGAGGGCGACATCATCACTTACTATGCTGGTGCTAAATTCGCTGAAAATGGTCAAGACCTCCTCTCAAACGGCGGACGCGTCTATATGCTCGTCACAACAGCAGACACCGTCAAAGACGGCCAAAATATCATCTACCAAGAACTCTCCCAACAAAAAACAGAAGGCCTCTTCTATCGAAATGACATTGGAAGCAAAGCGTTAAAAGATTAACAGATACTATATTTGACAATGGCGAGCGAAAGCGAGCCAAAGTAAGATAATGGTCGCCGTGGTGAAAAGACCAGAACAGTGAATGTTCTGGTCTAGGGAAAATTTGAGACTTGGGATCAAATTTTAGGAATGAAACCGAAGGTTTGCTTGCGTCCCCACCATCTAAGACCATTATCAAAAAAGAAAAGGATATTAACTATGAAACCAGTAATTTCCATCATCATGGGCTCAAAATCCGACTGGGCAACCATGCAAAAAACAGCAGAAGTCCTAGACCGCTTCGGTGTAGTCTACGAAAAGAAAGTTGTTTCCGCACACCGTACACCAGACCTCATGTTCAAACATGCGGAAGAAGCACGTAGCCGTGGCATCAAGATCATCATCGCAGGTGCGGGTGGTGCAGCTCACTTGCCAGGGATGGTCGCTGCTAAGACTACACTTCCAGTCATTGGTGTGCCCGTCAAATCACGTGCGCTTAGCGGTGTGGATTCTCTCTACTCTATCGTTCAGATGCCGGGAGGCGTACCAGTCGCAACTATGGCTATAGGTGAAGCAGGTGCTACTAACGCTGCCCTCTTTGCCCTCCGTCTCCTCTCAGTAGAAGACGAAACCATCGCGACTGCACTTGCTAATTTTGCTGAAGAACAAGGAAAAATCGCAGAGGAGTCTACAAATGAGCTCATCTAAAACAATCGGAATTATTGGTGGCGGTCAGCTTGGTCAGATGATGGCCATTTCTGCTATCTACATGGGTCACAAGGTTATCGCGCTGGATCCTGCAGTGGATTGTCCGGCCTCTCGCGTGGCGGAGATTATCGTGGCTCCTTATAATGATGTGGACGCTCTTCGCCAGTTGGCGGAGCGTTGCGATGTCCTCACTTATGAGTTTGAAAATGTGGATGCTGACGGTTTGGATGCTGTTATCAAGGATGGGCAACTCCCTCAAGGAACGGACTTGCTCCGTATTTCTCAAAATCGTATCTTTGAAAAGGACTTTCTCTCAAACAAGGCCAAAGTAACCGTTGCACCTTACAAGGTTGTGACCTCAAGTCAAGACTTGGCAGATATCGACCTATCGAAAAACTATGTCCTCAAGACGGCGACTGGTGGCTACGATGGTCATGGACAAAAGGTTATTCGTTCAGAAGCAGACTTGGAAGAAGCCTATACACTAGCTGATTCAGCAGACTGTGTCTTGGAAGAGTTTGTCAACTTTGATCTTGAGATTTCAGTCATCGTGTCTGGTAACGGCAAGGACGTGACAGTCTTTCCCGTTCAGGAAAATATCCACCGCAACAACATTCTTTCAAAAACCATTGTGCCTGCTCGCATTTCAGAAAGTCTAGCTGAAAAAGCCAAAGCGATGGCAGTGCAAATCGCAGAACAACTGAACCTTTCCGGAACTCTCTGCGTGGAAATGTTTGCGACAGCTGACGACATCATTGTCAATGAAATTGCACCACGTCCACACAACTCAGGCCACTACTCGATTGAAGCCTGCGACTTTTCTCAGTTTGACACTCATATTCTGGGTGTTCTGGGAGAACCATTGCCAGACATCAAACTACATGCACCAGCAGTCATGCTCAATATTCTTGGCCAGCATGTCGAGGCTGCTGAAAAATATGTGACAGAAAATCCAAGCGCCCACCTCCACTTATATGGTAAAATAGAAGCGAAACACAATCGAAAGATGGGACATGTAACTTTGTTTAGTGATGTGCCGGATGAAGTAGAGGAGTTTTGATGCATAGTAAACAGGATAGATATAATATAAAGATACTTATGGAACAGATAGTATCGAGTAATTTACCGCCGATTGTAGATAAATATTTCAAAAACCCAGATAGGTTATTTGACAAAGTTAAACAGGATGATATTCCGGTTTATCAAAAAATTGGAAATGGTAATTATGTAGAGTTAAATCTTAATGGAATGTCTCAATCAAAGTATGTTAAGAAGTATGGTGCAGAGGTGATAAAATACTTTGCATTTAAAAACAATGGTTCCAAGAGAGTGCTAGGAGTAGTGAACCCGATATACTTTTTTTCATTTGTTTATAATGCAGTGCATGCACATAATGATTGGATTATGCAGTTGTATAATTCAGAAAAAATAGAGGATATTATACACAAATCCAACTCTCCAATATTAGGTTTAGACCAAGAAGAATTTTGGATAATGGATTATGAAAATCAAGATATCCAATTCTTGGGAGAAGATTATACTATTGAACAAGATATACAGTTTTTTGAAAAATTCAAAAATTATACTAATGAATTAAATAGGAAATCAAATATAAGTTTTGAAAGAAATGAAGAGAAATCTCTGTTAATTGAGGGGAGTGCTCCATATTATTTATCTACTGACATAGAGAATTATTATTCATCGATTGATACAAATATCTTTTTTGTTCTTAGTTCATACGAACCGTTTAATAGTTTTTGCGATAATATAGATGAATTTTTTAAATTCTTAGGTAACTATAATAGAGCAATCAATGGAAATCAAACAAATGGAATCATAACTGGGCCAATAAGCTCTTTCATTTCAGCAGAGTTCTTAAGCCTCACTCTTGATGCAAAATTTAAGAACAAAAACATTACTATGTATTATAGATATGTCGACGATTATTCTTTTTATTCGTACTCACAATCGGAGTTGGAAAAGAATATTGAGGTTTTCGATAGATTGATTAGATCATTTTCATTGACTCGAAAGTTTGAAAAAACTAAAACAGGGAGAGGTTTTTTAAAAGATAATAAGGCAAATAGAGATGAAATTTATCGCTTATTTCCTTATTTGGATACTGACTTTAGTGGGGAACCACTAACTCTGGATAAAGTTAACTATAAGCAACTTAGGAAATATATAGAGAGTCTAATTGCTCAAAATTATCTTAGTCAGATAAAAACTGTATTAACTACATTAAAAAATGCAATAAAAGATGGTAGAGTGAGATTAGATGATAAGATAGTTTCATATTTTATACCTTTCGTACTGAAAGTATCTTATATACAGCCTAGATTGGTTTCGCATGTTTATAAATTAGTTGATCAAATTTGTAGCAAGGTAGCTAAGAATGTGGTTCCCAAGTTAATAAAACAATTACTTGTAGATAGGAATTACATACTAGAGTATTATTCAGAATCGGAATTTGAAATTTGGTTCTATTATCTTATCACAGAATATTCTGAATTAAGAATTCAAAAGCAAGAATTGGACTACTATTTATCTAAAGCAAAGGAAGGAAATTTCTCTACAGAGCCTATTATTTTAAGTCTTTTTGTAAAAGATGACTTGGTTAACAATAATAAAATTTTTAGTCGGTTGAAATATGAATATATTTCTAAGAATAATGTTTTTAATGATAGTTCAGAATCATTACCTTTACGAGGAATTGCTATGTCTAGATGGTGGATTGTATTATTAGAGTTATTTATTTATATAAGACGAAAAGAAAAAAAGAATGGTCGAAAACTAGAAATGTTTAATGAATTAAAAAGTGAGATTATTCCTTATTTTTATCAAAATGAAAAGGGAGACCTAAATTATAGCGAGATGGGGATATTTTGTGAGTTACTATAAGTAAGTGACTAGGAGAAGGGAAATATGATGTGGTTAATTGATAAATTTATTTCAGAAGTTATTTCTTTTGTTGTAGGTGTATTTTTGATGTTTATTTGGACAAATAGAAAATATTTTGGATTATGGATAAGTACAAATGTTACGAAAGCTAGAGAAGATCAGGTAAGATTCAGCATAGCTTACCTATTTAGAATTAAGATTGATGGAAAGTATTTATTAGTTAAGAATGAAAAAATAGCGGATCAATATCAACCAGTTGGGGGAGTATATAGGAATTTTGACTCTTTTGTAGATATTGCTAATAAATTAGAAGTAACTGATGAGAAAAAAGAAAATTTTAGGGTTCCCAATGATTTACGAGTATATGTACAATCAAAAAATGTTATAAAATTTTTGGAATGGTTTAAAACAAGACGGAATAGGGAGGTCAATGTAGTAAGAGAATTCATTGAAGAGATTATTGATAAAAATATATTAGAAATTCAAAATCTAAGGGATATTGAATTTGAGTTTATCAGAACTTATGATAGTGGTTTACATTATGCAGAACAATTTAGTTCATATGAAATATTGTTACATGATATATTTGAGGTAAGACTAAAATCAAATGACGCAGAAAAATTGAAACAATATGTTGATTTGTCATCTGACAATTATTTAATTTTAGTAGAACAAACTGACATTCTACGAAAAGCGGTTACTATTGGTGGTGTTGATTATAAAATTGGAGAACAGACAATAAACATTTTATAAATAAAACTTGAAGCTATAGACGGTTACTAAACACTCAATATAATTTTAAAACAAGTTATTTACTAACGTTTCACTATTTGTGGTGTATGGAATAATCAGTAAGGAAAGGAAAAACTAAAAATGATTGAAAGATATAGTCGCCCTGAGATGGCGAACATTTGGACTGAAGAAAATAAATACCGTGCTTGGCTTGAGGTGGAAATCTTGGCTGACGAGGCATGGGCTGAGTTGGGAGAAATCCCTAAGGAAGATGTGGCTTTGATTCGCGAAAAAGCGGACTTTGACATCGACCGTATTTTGGAAATTGAGCAGGAGACTCGTCACGATGTGGTTGCCTTCACGCGTGCGGTTTCTGAAACTCTTGGTGAAGAGCGCAAGTGGGTTCACTATGGTTTGACATCTACTGACGTGGTCGATACTGCCTATGGTTACCTCTACAAACAAGCCAACGATATCATCCGCAAGGACCTTGAAAACTTCCTTAACATCATCGCTGACAAAGCGAAAGAACACAAGTTCACTATCATGATGGGGCGTACCCATGGTGTGCACGCTGAGCCGACAACTTTTGGTCTTAAATTGGCAACTTGGTACAGTGAAATGAAACGTAACATCGAGCGTTTCGAGCATGCGGCTGCTGGCGTGGAAGCTGGTAAGATTTCTGGTGCGGTTGGTAACTTTGCCAACATCCCACCATTCGTTGAAAAATACGTCTGCGATAAATTGGGAATCCGTGCTCAAGAAATCTCTACACAGGTTCTTCCTCGTGACCTTCACGCTGAGTACTTTGCAGTTCTTGCTAGCATCGCAACTTCTATCGAGCGTATGGCGACTGAGATTCGTGGTCTTCAAAAATCAGAACAACGTGAAGTAGAAGAGTTCTTTGCAAAGGGTCAAAAAGGGTCATCAGCAATGCCTCACAAACGCAACCCTATCGGTTCTGAAAATATGACAGGTCTTGCGCGTGTGATCCGTGGTCACATGATTACGGCTTATGAAAACGTAGCTCTCTGGCACGAACGTGATATCTCTCACTCATCAGCTGAGCGCATCATCGCACCAGATACAACCATCTTGATTGACTACATGCTCAACCGTTTCGGAAACATCGTTAAGAACTTGACTGTCTTCCCAGAAAACATGATCCGCAACATGAACTCTACATTTGGTTTGATCTTCAGCCAACGTGCCATGCTTGCTTTGATTGAAAAAGGTATGACGCGTGAGCAAGCTTACGACCTTGTTCAACCAAAGACTGCCCAATCATGGGATAACCAAGTAGACTTTAAACCACTTCTTGAAGCTGATCCAGAAGTGACTTCACGCCTCACTCAAGAAGAAATTGACGAAATCTTTAACCCAACTTACTATACCAAACGTGTGGATGAGATCTTCGAACGCATCGGTTTGGGTGACTAATAATCACAATAAAAAGCGAGACTTTTGTCCCGCTTTTTATTTGTGATTAATCTTTTTTCTTGCTAAGTCCATAAGCTGTGAGAGCAGTCATAAGACCAGTAGCAATCAACCATTCTGAACCTTGGTTTCCTGTTTCAGGAAGTTTATTTTCTTTTGCTACAGGGGCTGGGCCTTGAGGAAGAGCTTTGTTTTCCTCAGCAGAAGCAGATGCTGGAGCTGGTTCATTTGGAATTTCTAGTTTTGGTTTTTCTTCTGTAACAGGAGTTGACACATTTGGAATCTCTAGTGCTGGTTTTTCTTCAGCGATAGCTGCTTGACCATGTTCATTGCCGACGTGAGTTACAGGATTTCCAACTTCGATAACTTGAGCGACTGGTTCTTGAGCGACAACACTAGTAACCAATGTTTTAACTTCAGATCCATCAGCAGCAGTAGTCACAGAGTAGAAATGGCTACGACGACCGTTGACACCTGCAGTTACTAGACGAGTTTGTCCTTTAGGTAGTGAAGGAGTTTCGCGAGTGATGGTTGTAAATGGAATTTCTTCATCTTCGATGACTACTCGAGGTTTATTTACAACAGGAGCTTGACCTTTTTCGTCTCCTACATGTGTTGTTAATGTTCCAACTTCGACAACTTGATTGATAGCTTCTTTCGTTACTTGTCTTTCAAGAACTGTTTCTGTTTGCTTGCCATTTTCAGTCACAACTGAAAGATAGATAGTCCGTTCACCTTTGACACCTTCAGTGATGACTTTCTCTTGTCCTGCTGGAAGGTTAGGATTTTCTTTCTTAACAATCTCAAACGGAATTTCTTCTGTCTTAACTAGAAGCTCTGGTCGGTTTTCAACTGCAGCAGCAGTTTCACTCTCATCGAGGCTTCCTGAGTGAGTGGCAGCTGGTTTAAGACTAAGTCTAGCAGCTTTGAGATTAGCTACAAGTGTGTCCAATTCAGCTTGTTTATTACGATTGAGGTTGTAGTTCAGAGCGTCTTTAGCAGCCTTGAGAGCGTCGAGACTTTCTGTACTGTATCCTTCTAAGTTTTCAGGGATTTGAGCAAGTTCTTCGCGTAGCGCTTTGTAGTCAGCACGGAAGTAGTCCTTGTTGTGGTCTGCAAAGGCAGTCATGAGTTCAAAGATTTCTTCTTCCTTGTATTCTGCGCTTGGTCTATCAGCCCAGATAGCTAACATACTACCAACAGTAGGTAGATCAACTTCAGGATATTTAGTTGATGCTAACTGGTTAAATGGAGTTTTTTCAGTATTTTCAATAGCTTTCTTGAGGAAGCCACCGCCATCTTCTGGTTTTTGACCGAGAATGTAGTACCAATCTCCATTTGTGTTAAGGAATTTATAACCTTTGCTTGCTAGATATTGAGGAGACGCAAGGTTGTAACCCCACCAGCCTTTAGACCAGTAAGAGATGATAACGTCTTTATCAAACTCAACATCATCCTTGTCTTCGTAGTAGAAGCCATCGTTAAAGGCCATTGGTTGAAGACCTTTTTCTTTAGCCATGGCAGCTAGACTATTAGAGTATTCAGCAAATTTACCGTAGAGACCATACCACTTGAGGTAGTACCAACCTTGAGCATTGGTAGCATCGTTAGCATACTCATCTGTACCATAGTTAAAGATCTTAGTCTTGCCTGCAAAGAAGTCCATGTACTTACCGATAAGGGCTTTTGTAAAGTTCATTGCTTCTTCGTTTTCAAGGTCCATAGTTGTTTTTGAAACCTTGTCAAAGTTAGCTTGAGGGTTTGCGATGCCTAATTTTTCCATAGCGACAAGCATAGCATCCATGTGACCTGGGCTATTGATAGCTGGGATCAATCCAATCCCTTTGTCCTTAGCATACTGGATAAGCTCAGTGATTTCAGCTTGGTTCAAAGTAGTTCCATTAGGATCGTCGTAGTAAGATTTTGTTCCTTCGATGATGGCCTTTTTCACATCGTCGCTTGCATAAGTCTTGCCGTTTGCTGAGATACTCATATCATCAAGTAGGAAGCGAAGTCCATCATTTCCAAGGAGCAAGTGAAGGTCAGAGTAGCCGAGTTCGCTGGCTTTATCTACGATACGTTTAAGTTGGTCTAGCGTGAAGTATTTACGTCCAGCATCGATAGAGATTACCTTGTTTTTAGCTAGTTTTTCAACTTCGCGTTTAGCGTCTTCTTCTTTTTGAGCTTCTGGAGTGAAGGTCAAGTTGCTAACAGCTTCTTGGAGTTTTGCGATCGCTTGGTCAATGGTATCTTGTTCAGCACGGCTGAGGTTGCTATCAAGAGAGCGAATGGCTTTTTCAGCTTCTTTAACGGCTGCAATACTTTCTTCTGTGTAGCGAGTAAGATCTGTTGGAACTTCTTTCAGAGCTTGTTCAGCAGACTCGTAATCAGCAGCGAAATATTCAGCATTTGAGTTTGCGAATTGACGCATAAGCTTGAAGAGACGAGATGGAGAGTAGCGAGCAGATGGAGTATCAGCCCAAGCTGCTACCATACCACCAATAATAGGAACGTCAGCTCCTTCTGTTTTTGGTACAGAAGTGATCGGTGTGCTCTTAATGCCGTTCAATCCTTGATCAAGGTTGTACCAACCTTGTCCGTCAGCATTACGGCCGAGAACATAGTACCAAGCATCGTTAGTATTGAGGATTTCGTGTCCTTTTTCAGCTAGTAATTTAGAAGAAGCGACATCGTAACCACCCCAGCCACCAGTCCACATAGAGACGATGATGTCCTTGTCAAAAGTACCAAAAGTAGTGTCGCTATTATAGTAGATACCGTCGTTGAAGGCCATTGGTTTCAGACCGTGAGATTTGACGATACGAGCTAGGTCATTAGCATAGGCGATGAATTTGTCATAGCCTTTGTCTGGGAATCCATCTTCTGGATACCATTTATAGGCTTGAAGAACGCTCCATCCTTTGGCATTAGTAGCATCATTAGCGTACTCATCCAAACCGATGTTGAAGATTTCAGACTTACCAGCAAAGTAGCCTGCATACTTATCAATCAAAGCTTTTGTGAAGGCAACAGCTTTTTCATTGTCAAGGTCAACAGTACGCGCTGATTCTTTACCAAAATAGTTAAAGTTAGGCTTTTCAATACCTAGTTCTTTCATGGCATTAAGGATAGCGTCCATGTGGCCAGGACTGTTAACAGATGGGATAAGTCCAATACCTTTATCCTTAGCATAGTTAATCAAGTCGGTCATTTGGCTTTCAGTTAGATGATTGCCGTTTGGATCGTTGTAGTAGGCATTAGTTCCATTTTCAACAGCGCGTTTGACATCATCGCTTGCATAAGTTTTGTCCCCTACAGTTAGAGACATGTCATCAAGCATAAAACGCAAGCCATCATTTCCGACTAGAAGATGAAGATCAGTATAGCCATAGTGTTTGGCTTTGTCGATGATTTCTTTCAGTTGTTCAGGAGAGAAGTATTTACGCCCTGCATCGATTGAAACGATTTTCTTTTTAGCCAGTTTTTCATTGACTTGAGCTGCTTTCTCTGTAGCGACTGCAGGAGCTTCAACTTTAGCAATTTCTTTATTATCTTCTTTTTCAGCCTTCTCGACTTCTTTAACTACTTCTGATTCAGCTGGAGCGACTTGATTTGTAACAGGTTCTTCTACAACAGGTGCAGGAGTAGCTTCAATTTTTGGTGCTTCAGTATTTGTTACAGGTGTCGCTGGAGCTGCAGGAGCTACGGCTTCTGGTGTAGGACTAGTTTCAAGTTTTTCTTCGCTGGCCTGTGGAGACGATTCACCTGTAGCTTGGATAGTAGGTTGATTCTCTGTTGTAGTAGGTACGACTCCATCAGCGGCAACAGCTTGCGCATGAAAGGCAAAGCCGATCAAGACAGAAGCTGCTCCGATTGCGTATTTACGAATAGAGAAACGCTGTTTATTTTCTGGTTTCATTAAATAACCTCCTAATTTATTGTTTTGGTAGCGTTTTCACAAACTGATTCCATTGTATTATCTGAAACTAGTAAAGTCAAGTATTTTAATAAAATACCTATAAAAAATATAAGAAGTTATTTAATTTGAACTAATTTTCAATTTTTACTCTGTTTTTAGTAAAATTTCTCCAAATTATAGTTTAAAGTCATTTGATATTTCCTACTAAAAGCTAGCGTGCTATAATGAAAAACAGAAAAGCCTGAAACGATTGTCTCAGACTTTTTAATGTTTAGTGATCGCGATCACATGAGATAAATTTAATCTTATAGAAATCAGAACGTTTGTAAGTTTCAATGTATTCCAACACTTGGCCAGTTGACTCAAGTTTAGTTGTCTTGGTTTGGAGAACAGTTGGGAACTGAGAGTCGATTCCTAGAATAGAAGCAGCATGTTCTGGAGTTGGAAATACAATTTCATTGATTTCTTCAAAATGCTCGTCATTCATGTGAATGTGGTAGTCCAATTTGAAACGATTATAGATAGAACTATAGTATTCAAGATTTGGATAGTTTGCATTGATGTATTGTTCAGGGATATAAGATGTGTGGTAGATATAAGTAACACCGTTAGATTCACGGATACGTTCGATTTTGTAATAAAATTGATCGCCACGCAATCCCAATTTTTCTAAGTAGTTAAGATCGTTACCGCGTTCAATAGAAAGAACAGTGACTTTATCGTCCTTGGTTTCAAAAATTTCTACATCAGAAAATTCTACGAGTTTGTGCTTGCGAGCGCGAGCCACAAAGGTTCCCTTACCTTGTTGGCGGACAATATAACCGTCTTTAGCAAGGTCGTTTAAGGCGCGAACAACAGTGATTGAACTTACGTCATACATTGCAATCAATTCTGCTTCAGTGTAGAACTTGTCGCCACTTGCAAATTGACCTGAAATGATTTTGTTTTTCAATTCATCTTTGATATATTGATACTTTGGAATTGCCATATTTTCACCTCATTTTTTCCTTCTCCATCTTCGATTCTACCATAAATAGTTTGAAAATGATAGTAAATAATGTAAAAAAATAAAATAATAGGCTAAGTGATTGACTTACATATTATTTACGGTTATAAACTCATACATTTATGCAATCTAGATCGAAAATATTTAAGAAAAAAATTTTTTACAAGAATTTTAGAAAACAATTCAGTAAAAAAAAGAAAAATTTTAAATAATTTTCGAAAAATCTATTGACAAGATGGATTCATTAGTTTATCATTTAATATAACAACAAATGAAAGCGCAAACGAAAAGTATGGGGTGGTAAAATGACAAGGTTTAAAATTGAGGATGATTTTTACCTAGATGGGGAACCATTCAAAATTTTATCTGGTGCCATTCATTATTTTAGAATTCCTGAAGAAGACTGGTATCATTCATTGTATAATCTCAAGGCTTTAGGCTTCAACACTGTTGAAACTTACGTCGCTTGGAATTTGCATGAGCCAACTGAAGGAAACTTCAATTTTGAAGGCAATCTTAATATTGAAAAATTTCTTCAGACAGCTCAGGACTTAGGCTTGTATGCTATTGTTCGACCATCTCCCTTTATCTGTTCAGAGTGGGAATTTGGTGGTTTACCAGCATGGCTTTTAACTAAAGACATGCGAATCCGTTCTTCTGATCCAGCCTTTGTTGAAATGGTAGGACGTTACTACGATCATTTACTTCCGCGTCTTGTTTCAAGATTGTTGGACAATGGTGGTAACATCCTCATGATGCAGGTTGAAAATGAGTACGGTTCATACGGTGAGGACAAGACCTACTTGCGTGAGATTCGCCGATTGATGGAAGAACGTTCAGTGACTTGTCCGCTCTTTACATCTGATGGTCCATGGCGAGCAACTCTGAAAGCTGGTACCTTGATTGAAGATGATCTCTTTGTGACAGGGAACTTTGGTTCAAAAGCTAACTTTAACTTCTCGCAAATGCAAGAGTTCTTTGATGAGTATGGCAAGAAATGGCCACTCATGTGTATGGAATTCTGGGATGGATGGTTTAACCGATGGAAAGAACCAGTCATCACGCGTGAGCCAGAGGAGTTAGCAGAAGCTGTACATGAGGTGCTAGAGCAAGGCTCTATCAACCTTTATATGTTCCACGGTGGAACTAACTTTGGTTTTATGAATGGTTGTTCAGCTCGAGGAACCATCGATTTACCACAAGTAACATCTTATGATTATGACGCTCTCCTTAATGAAGCTGGCAATCCAACTGCTAAATACCTGGCAGTTAAGGAAATGATGGCGACTTACTATCCTGAGTATCCACAATTAGAGCCCCTTTACAAAGAGAGCATGGAAGTTGAAAACATTCCACTGGTTGAGAAAGTTTCTCTTTTCGAAACCTTGGATAGCCTAGCAAGTCCAATCGAGAGTCTCTATCCTAAGAAAATGGAAGAGTTGGGACAAAGCTATGGCTACCTACTCTATCGTACAGAAGCTAGCTGGGACGCAGAAGAAGAACGCATCCGTGTCATTGATGGACGCGATAGAACTCAGCTATTTGTAGATGGGAAATGGGTCGCAACTCAGTACCAGACTGAAATTGGAGAAGATATCTTCTATCAAGGAAAAAAGAAAGCGCTCTCTAGATTTGACATCCTTATTGAAAATATGGGGCGTGTCAATTACGGGCATAAGTTCCTAGCAGATACACAACGAAAAGGGATTCGTACAGGTGTCTGCAAAGACCTACACTTTATGCTGAGCTGGGAACACTATCCGCTTCCACTAGATAATCCTGAAAAGATTGATTTCTCAAAAGGATGGACAGAAGGACAACCTGCCTTTTACGCCTATGACTTTGAAGTTGAGGCTCCGAAGGACACCTACTTAGAACTATCTGAGTTTGGTAAAGGGATTGTCTATGTCAATGGCCATCATCTCGGACGTTTCTGGAATGTTGGTCCAACCTTATCGCTTTATATTCCGCACAGCTATCTCAAGGAAGGTGCTAACCGCATCATTATCTTTGAAACTGAAGGGGAGTATAAAGATCACATACATTTAACTCGTAAACCTACACTAAAACATATAAAGGGGGAAAATTTATGACAATTGTAGGATGCCGTATCGATGGACGTTTGATCCACGGACAAGTAGCAAACCTTTGGTCTGCTAAACTTAATGTTTCACGTATCATGGTCGTTGACAATGAAGTTGTTAACAACGATGTTGAAAAGAGCGGATTGAAACTTGCAACACCACCAGGTGTAAAACTTAGCATTTTGCCAGTTGAAAAAGCTGCAGCCAATATCCTTGCTGGTAAATACGATAGCCAACGTCTTTTGATTGTAGCACGCAAGCCTGACCGTTTCCTCGGTTTGGTAGAAGCAGGTGTGCCACTTGAAACTGTCAATGTCGGCAACATGTCTCAAACACCAGAAACACGTGCGATTACACGTTCTATCAACGTTGTAGATAAAGACGTGGAAGATTTCCACAAATTGGCGGAAAAAGGTGTTAAACTTACTGCTCAAATGGTTCCAAATGATCCAGTTTCAGACTTTTTGAGCTTATTAAAATAGGAAAAAATTTTTAGGAGGTCATTGTTATGATACAATGGTGGCAAATTTTACTTCTCACTTTGTACTCAGCTTATCAAATCTGTGATGAGTTGACGATCGTTTCTTCTGCAGGTTCCCCTGTATTCGCTGGTTTCATTACTGGTTTAATCATGGGAGATTTGACAACTGGTTTGTTTATCGGTGGTAGCTTGCAGTTGTTCGTACTTGGGGTAGGTACCTTTGGTGGTGCTTCTCGTATCGACGCAACTTCTGGTGCGGTTCTTGCGACTGCTTTCTCAGTTTCACAAGGTATCGAAACTGACCTTGCGATCACTACAATCGCTGTACCAGTAGCGGCACTTTTGACTTACTTCGACGTACTTGGTCGTATGACTACTACATTCTTCGCACACCGTATTGATGCTGCGATCGAACGCTTTGACTACAAAGGAATCGAACGTAACTACCTTCTTGGTGCGCTTCCATGGGCTGCTTCTCGTGCCCTTCCAGTATTCTTCGCTCTTGCTTTTGGTGGAGAATTCGTACAAGCAGTTGTAAACTTTGTTAAAGAATTCCAATGGGTTGCAGACGGTTTGACTCTTGCAGGTCGTATGCTTCCAGGTCTTGGATTCGCTATCTTGCTTCGTTACCTTCCAGTTAAACGTAACCTTCACTACCTTGCTATGGGATTCGGTTTGACAGCTATGTTGACTGTACTTTACTCATACGTAACAGGTCTTGGTGGAGCAGTTGCTGGTCTCATTGGCACTCTTCCTGCTGACGTTGCTGAAAAAATTGGCTTTGCCAACAACTTCAAAGGTTTGTCTATGATCGGTGTCTCTATCGTAGGTATCTTCCTTGCAGTTGTTCACTTCAAGAACAGCCAGAAAGTTGCTGTAGTAGCACCTTCTACACCATCAGAAAGTGGGGAAATTGAAGATGACGAATTCTAATTACAAATTAACAAAAGAAGATTTTAATCAAATTAACAAACGTAGCTTGTTCACTTTCCAATTGGGATGGAACTACGAACGTATGCAAGCATCAGGTTACCTTTACATGATCTTGCCACAATTGCGTAAAATGTATGGAGATGGAACTCCTGAGTTGAAAGAAATGATGAAAGTTCATACTCAATTCTTCAACACTTCACCATTCTTCCACACAATCATCGCTGGTTTTGACCTTGCCATGGAAGAAAAAGATGGCGTTGGCTCAAAAGATGCGGTTAACGGTATCAAGACTGGTTTGATGGGACCATTCGCTCCTCTTGGAGATACTATCTTTGGTTCACTTGTACCTGCTATCATGGGATCTATCGCTGCAACAATGGCTATCGCTGGTCAACCTTGGGGTATCTTCCTTTGGATCGCAGTTGCAGTAGCGTATGACATCTTCCGTTGGAAACAATTAGAATTTGCATACAAAGAAGGGGTTAACCTTATCAACAACATGCAAAGCACTTTGACAGCTTTGATTGAAGCTGCATCTGTACTTGGTGTATTCATGATGGGTGCTCTTGTAGCAACAATGATCAACTTTGAAATTTCATACAAATTGCCAATCGGTGAGAAAATGATTGACTTCCAAGATATCTTGAACTCAATCTTCCCACGCTTGCTTCCAGCAATCTTCACAGCCTTTATCTTCTGGTTGCTTGGTAAGAAAGGTATGAACTCAACTAAAGCAATCGGTATCATCATTGCTCTTGCAGTTGGACTTTCATTCATCGGTAAATTTGTACTTGGAATGGGCGCATAATTTATGACTAAATCATTGATTTTAGTGAGCCATGGACGTTTTTGTGAAGAACTTAAAGGTAGCACAGAAATGATTATGGGTCCACAAGACAACATTCATGCGGTTGCTCTTCTTCCAGAAGATGGACCAGAAGATTTCACTGCGAAATTTGAAGCTGCTGTCGAAGGTTTGGATGATTTCCTAGTCTTTGCGGACCTCCTTGGTGGAACACCATGTAACGTGGTGAGCCGTCTGATTATGGAAGGTCGCGACATCGAACTTTATGCAGGAATGAATCTTCCAATGGTGATTGAATTTATCAATGCGAGTCTAACTGGCACTGATGCAGATTATAAAAATCGTGCTTCAGAGAGCATTGTCAAAGTTAATGATTTATTGGCAAGCTTCGACGACGATGAAGATGAATAAGATGTAACAAACTATCTTATAGAAAATATACATGGGAATGGGAGCGACTCCCATTCCCATGTTTTCAATCATGAAACAATATTAGATTAGAGGTTTTCAATGCTAGATTATACAAAAGAAGATTTGCTTGAGTTGGGGGCAGAAATCACAACTCGCGAAATTTACCAACAACCAGACGTTTGGAAAGAAGCTTTTGAAGCTTATCAAGCACGACGTGATGAAATTGCAGCCTTCTTACAAGGAATTGCTGACAAACATGACTACATCAAAGTTATCCTGACTGGTGCTGGAACTTCTGCTTATGTAGGTGATACTCTGGTTCCTTACTTTAAAGAAGTTTATGATGAACGTAAATGGAATTTCAATGCTATCGCGACAACTGATATTGTAGCAAACCCACAAACTTATTTGAAAAAAGATGTGGCAACTGTTTTGGTATCATTCGCGCGTAGCGGGAACTCACCTGAGAGTGTGGCAACAGTTGACTTAGCCAAGGCTTTGGTTGGTGAGCTTTATCAAGTGACCATCACATGTGCAGCTGAAGGGAAATTGGCTCTCCAAGCGCATGGTGATGATCGCAACCTCTTGCTCTTGCAACCAGCTGCTTCTAACGATGCTGGCTTTGCTATGACTTCAAGCTTCACTTCAATGATGTTGACAGCGCTCTTGGTATTTGATCCAACAGACTTTGCTGTTAAAGCTGAACGTTTCGACGTGCTATCTAGTTTAGCTCGCAAAATTCTTGACAATGTGGCAGATGTCAAAGAGTTGGTTGATCTAGACTTTAACCGAGTGATTTATCTAGGTGCGGGCCCATTCTTCGGACTTGCTCACGAAGCCCAGCTTAAAATTTTGGAATTGACTGCTGGTCAAGTTGCGACTATGTATGAAAGTCCAGTTGGCTTCCGTCATGGTCCAAAATCTCTTATCAACGAAGATACAGTCGTTTTGGTATTTGGTACTACAACAGATTACACTCGTAAATATGACTTAGACTTGGTTCGCGAAGTTGCTGGCGACCAAATTGCTCGTCGAGTTGTTCTCTTGAGTGATCAAGCCTTTGGACTTGAAAATGTGAAGGAAGTAGCACTTGGATGCGGTGGAGTTCTGAATGATGTTTACCGTGTCTTCCCTTACATCGTTTATGGTCAGTTATTTGCTCTCTTGACTTCACTTAAAGTTGGTAACAGACCAGATACACCATCACCTACAGGTACAGTTAACCGTGTCGTTCAAGGTGTCATTATTCACGAATTTGAAAAATAAGGAAGAATCTATGAGTAAATTAACATTAAGCCCAAATAAACTTGCTTGCATGCAAAAACTCTCAGACGAAAATGGTATCATCTCAGCTCTTGCTTTTGACCAACGTGGTGCTTTGAAACGCCTTATGGCTCAATACCAAACAGAAGAGCCAACAGTAGCTCAAATGGAAGAACTTAAAGTCTTGGTAGCAGATGAATTGACAAAATACGCTTCATCTATGCTTCTTGACCCTGAGTATGGACTTCCAGCTACAAAAGCTCTTGATCCAAAAGCTGGTCTTCTCCTTGCTTATGAGAAAACAGGATACGATACAACAAGTACAAAACGTTTGCCAGACTGCTTAGATGTTTGGTCTGCAAAACGTATCAAGGAACAAGGTGCAGATGCTGTTAAGTTCTTGCTTTACTATGACGTAGACAGCTCTGACGAACTCAACCAACAAAAACAAGCCTACATTGAACGTATCGGTTCTGAGTGTGTGGCTGAAGATATTCCATTCTTCCTTGAAATTCTTGCTTACGATGAAAAGATTGCTGGCGCAGGTTCTGCAGAATATGCTAAAGTAAAACCACATAAGGTTATCGATGCTATGAAGGTCTTCTCCGATCCACGTTTCAACATCGATGTCTTGAAAGTAGAAGTTCCAGTTAACGTGAAATACGTTGAAGGTTTTGGTGATGGCGAAATCGTTCATACACGTGAAGAAGCAGCTGCTTTCTTCAAAGCACAAGACGAAGCAACTAACCTTCCATACATCTACTTGAGTGCTGGTGTATCAGCTAAACTCTTCCAAGAAACTCTTGTATTTGCCCACGAATCAGGTGCAAACTTCAATGGTGTTCTTTGTGGACGTGCAACATGGGCTGGATCTGTTGAAGCTTACATCAAAGATGGAGAAGCAGCTGCTCGCGAATGGCTTCGTACAACTGGTTTTGAAAACATCGATGAACTTAACAAGGTTCTTCAAACAACAGCTACTTCATGGACTGAACGTGTAGAAGCATAGATCAGAAATAGAAGGAATTACTTTTGTTAAGAAAATATTTATGGATTCTTGACAAAGGTGTCTGTAAATCATAAAATAAAACCATAGAGAGCGAATGCGCTTTCTATGGTTTGTTTACTTAATTGAAATAGAAAAAGGAGAGAAGGATGAAAGCATACACAGAACGTGTATTTGGGAAAGTTGATGGCAAGGATGTCCTTGCTTACCGTTTTGAAACGGAGGCAGGATACCAACTGGAAATCATGACTTATGGTGCAACAATTCTACGCTATGTAACTCCAGATAAGGCTGGGAACTTTGCCAATGTTATCCTAGGTTTTGATGATTTCGAAAGCTATGTGGGAAATAGCCCTAAACATGGAGCAAGTGTAGGTCCAGTTGCAGGTCGTATTGCAGGTGCAACATTTGAACTCAATGGGAAGACCTATGAACTAGAAGTCAACAACGCTAGCAACTGTAACCACAGTGGCTCAACTGGTTGGGATTCTAGCTTGTTTGAGCTAGTTGAGGTGAGTGACCATGGTTTGACTCTTTACACAGAAAGAGCAGACGGGACTGGAGGTTTCCCTGGAAATATTAAGATCTGGATTAGCTACAACTTGGAAGAAAGTGGTGCCTACGAAGTTAGTTACAAGGTAACGACAGATCAGGATACCTTGGTTAATCCAACTAACCATAGCTACTTTAACTTGTCTGGTGATTTCACGCAAACAATTGACCGTCATGTTTTCCAATTGAACACTGAAGGCATCTATCCAATTGCTCCTGATGGTGTCCCAGCTAAAACCCCAGATGCTAATCGAGATGTGGTCAAGCATATCTACAATGGAGCTTTGCTTAAGGATATTTTTGCAGACGAAGATGAACAAATCAAACTCGTATCTGGTTTGGATCATCCATTTGCTCTTCCTGCAGGACATGACAATGCTGGTTTCCTTTATGATCAAAACTCAGGTCGTTTCTTACTCTTTAAGACAGAGGCTCCTTGCTTTGTGGTCTACACAGCAAACTTTGTGGATGAGAGTGTCATCATCGCTGGTCAGCCAATGATTCAGCACAATGGAATTGCTCTAGAAGCGCAAGCTTTACCAGATGCTATTCATAGTGACCTTAAAGACCAAGTCATTCTCAAAGCAGGTGAAACTTTCACCAGCAAAACTCGTTACGAACTTGTTGTGAAATAACAAAAATTCTCTGAAGTCATAGGATTTCAGAGAATTTTTTCTTATTCTTCATCTGGTGTGAGAATCATCGGAATGATGATTGGTTCACGCTCAGTATTTTCGTAAAGGAATGGTCGAATGGCGTTTACGATAGCGCCATTGACAGACTGGACGCTAGCATCTTTGTTTTTCAAAGCGATGCGAATAGCATTGAAAAGGATGCGTTGACTCTGACGAATCAAGTCGCCGGACTCTCTCATGTAGACAAATCCACGGCTGAGAATATCTGGTCCAGATAGGATCATCTGAGACTTGAAGTCAACGGTTGCGACAGCCAATACAACACCATCTTCAGATAGGTCTCGGCGATCTTTAAGTACAGCTGCACCGATTTCACCGATACGATTTCCATCGACGTAGATATCTTGAGCATTAAAATGACCTGCGATACGGGCAGAGTTTGCAGTAAGGGCAAGCACATCACCGTTACTCATG
Organism: Streptococcus nidrosiense; assembly: GCF_042140045.1. Classification (NCBI taxonomy): domain Bacteria; kingdom Bacillati; phylum Bacillota; class Bacilli; order Lactobacillales; family Streptococcaceae; genus Streptococcus; species Streptococcus nidrosiense. Next base: position 314,981 of record NZ_CP152419.1, on the reverse strand, counting down.
ATAAAGATATTGTCCTTCTCTACGCCAGTATCCACCGCTAGCCCAGCGTGAACTTTCTGCATGCGGTATTCACCGTGAACAGGCATGAAGTATTTTGGCTTGATGAGGCGGAGCATGAGTTTTTGTTCTTGCTGACCACCGTGTCCAGAAGTATGGATGTTGTTAATTTTACCATGGATAACTTCAACACCAGCTTCAGAAATGATGTTAATCAATTTGTTGACGCTAGTGGTATTTCCTGGAATTGGACTAGATGAGAAGATAACGGTATCGCCAGGTTGGAGTTGCACCTGACGGTGGGTTCCGTTAGCGATACGAGAGAGAGCAGCCATAGGCTCACCCTGACTACCTGTACAGAGGATAAGAATCTCACCCGCAGGATAGTCTTTGATTTCGTTTGGCTCGATGAAGGTTCCCTTAGGAGCCTTGATGTAACCAAGTTCGATTCCGTTAACAATAGCCTTTTCCATAGAGCGTCCGAAGACAGCAATCTTACGCCCAGTCTTAACAGCAGCTTCCGTTGCTTGCTGGAGACGGAAGATATTTGAGGCAAAGGATGCAAAGATGATACGTCCTTCGATACCTTGGATAATCTTCATGATCGACTGGCCGACAACCTTTTCAGAGTTTGTAAAGGTTGGTACTTCAGCATTGGTCGAGTCAGAGAGTAGGCAAAGCACTCCGTCTTCACCTAGGGCTGCCATACGGTGTAAGTCTGCAGGTTCACCAACTGGTGTAAAGTCAAACTTGAAGTCTCCCGTACAAACGATTTTCCCTTGAGGTGTATGGATGACGATTCCCAATGGCTCTGGAATCGAGTGGGTTGTTCTAAAGAAAGTTGCTTTAAGGTTTTTAAAGGTCAACTCCGTGTTGTGGTTGATTTCGTGAAGTGTAGCATTGCGCAAAAGTCCATGCTCTTCGAGTTTTCCACGGATTAAGGCAAGGGCCAGTGGACCAGCATAGATAGGGATGTTTGCTTGCTTGAGCAAGAAAGGAATCCCTCCGATATGGTCCTCGTGTCCGTGGGTAATCAAGAGAGCCTTGACGCGGTCGATATTTTCTACAATATAAGAGTAATCAGGGATAACGTAGTCGATACCAAGTAGGTCATCCTCAGGGAATTTAATCCCTGCATCAACGATGATGATTTCGTCTTGATATTCGATACCATATGTGTTTTTTCCGATTTCTCCTAGACCACCAATGGCAAAAACGCCGACTTCTTCTGGTTTAAGAGTGTAGGCCATATTAGAACTCCGTAATTTCGAATGCGCCAGTTTCTTTTTCGTAGTCTAGCAATTTGTCAGACAAGAGTTCGATATACTCGATATTATACTCTGGACGATTTTCTTCGACAAGTTGGCGGGCAGCGATACGTCCTTCAAGTTCTGAACTAGCATCGATGTCTAAGTATAGTGAGCGTGTTGTTTCACGACGTGGGCTACGGTCTTTTGTTTCTTGATAAAAAACTTTGTAAATCATATGTTTCCTTTCTGCTTTCAGGTCAGCTATATTCAAAAATGCTCAGTTTGAAGCTGGTTTGATTCCAGTTCATTTTTTGTCTTTATTGACCTTGATTCGTTACAATTATCTCAATTATAACATAAAAAGGGGAATTAGTAAAAGCAGGAAACATGAAAGTAAGGAGCTTGAAATGGGTTTCATTTTACCTTGTATAAGTATTTGAAGCCATCAGATGCAAGTGCTATAATAAAGTTAGAAAAGAGGTTTTTCTTGATTAAGGAGGACTAGCTATGCTTGATTTTGTGTTTCACCTATTTGGATGGAAATTCTACATACTGCTACAACTGCTTGGGCTCCTTTTCGTTAGATGATGATTTTGAAATATTTGCCTTTAGAATTGGAGAAAGGAGGCTCTCTATGTTTCAACTAGCTATCGCGATTCGTATCTTGATATTTGCTGTTTTTGTTGCCTGTGTTTACGGTGGCAATCTAGTATTTGTTCGGCTGGAACAACGAAAAACAGCTGTACACTGGAAAATTCTCTTTGTAACACTGTATTCTATTTTCCTCCTTCTTGTAACCTATGTGGTCTGGCTTGTATTTTACTTTGGTTTGAATGCTTAAGTTCTTGTCCTGCCTGTTTGGTAGGGCATTTTTGTTTCAAAACAAAGAAAATTCCCATGCGCCTTCTTTTGTAGTATAATAGTAAACAGACAAAAAGATAGGAATGTGTTATGAAAGTATTAGCATTTGATACGTCCAGCAAGGCTCTTTCTCTTGCTATTTTAGAGGACAAGCAGCTTCTTGCCGAGACGACAATCAATATCAAAAAGAATCACAGTATTACTCTTATGCCAGCCATCGATTTTTTGATAGCTAGTCTAGATTTGACGCCCAAAGATTTGGATCGAATCGTTGTAGCAGAGGGGCCAGGTAGCTACACAGGTTTGCGAATTGCGGTAGCAACTGCCAAAACCTTGGCTCATACTCTGAACATCGAGTTAGTGGGCATGTCAAGTCTTTTAGCTCTGGTGCCGAGCCAACAGGAAGGTTTGGTTGTTCCTTTGATGGATGCGCGACGTAACAATGTTTATGCAGGATTTTATGAAGATGCCCAACCTGTCTTTCCAGAGGCTCATCTATCCTTTGCAGAAGTTTTGGAGCAAGTCAAAGATGCTGAACGGGTAACCTTTGTCGGTGAAGTGGGAGCCTTTGTGGAGCAGATTCAAGAACAACTGCCACAAGCCAACTACCAAGAAACTTTGCCAAATGCAGCTAATCTGGCTCTATGGGCTTGGGACAAGGAAGCAGACTCCTTACACGACTTTGTGCCGAATTACCTCAAGCGTGTCGAGGCTGAGGAAAACTGGCTCAAGAATCACACTGAGTCTGGCGAGTCTTACATTAAACGCCTATGATAGAAATCAAACGAATCCAACAGCAACCTGACTTGGCTCAATCCATCTATGCTGTCATGGTAGATGTATACCCAGTCAGTCCTTGGACTCTGGAACAAATCCAAGCAGACCTGTCCCAAGACCAGACCTGGTATGCTCTAGCTTATGATGGGGAAGAAGTGATTGGCTTTCTAGCTGTGCAGGAGAATCTATTTGAAGCAGAAGTCCTGCAAATTGCTGTCAAAAAAGCCTATCAAGGTCAGGGAATCGCGTCAGCCTTGTTTGCAACATTGCCGACAGACAAGGAGATTTTCCTCGAAGTTAGGAAGTCAAATCATCGAGCGCAAGCATTTTACAAGAAAGAAAAGATGGCGGTCATCGCTGAGCGCAAGGCCTACTACCATGACCCAGTCGAGGACGCCATCATCATGAAGAGAGAAATAGATGAAGGATAGATATATTTTAGCATTTGAGACATCCTGTGATGAGACTAGTGTTGCCGTCTTGAAAAACGATGACGAGCTCTTATCCAATGTCATTGCTAGTCAAATTGAGAGTCACAAACGTTTTGGTGGCGTAGTGCCAGAAGTAGCCAGTCGTCACCACGTCGAGGTCATTACAGCCTGTATCGAGGAGGCGCTGGCAGAAGCAGGGATTACAGAAGAAGATGTAACAGCTGTTGCGGTTACTTATGGACCAGGCTTGGTCGGAGCCTTGCTTGTTGGTTTGTCAGCTGCCAAGGCCTTTGCTTGGGCACATGGACTTCCGCTTATCCCCGTGAACCACATGGCTGGCCACCTTATGGCGGCTCAAAGTGTGGAGCCTTTGGAATTCCCCTTACTAGCTCTATTAGTCAGTGGTGGACACACAGAGTTGGTCTATGTTTCTGAGGCTGGTGATTATAAGATTGTTGGTGAAACTCGTGATGATGCGGTTGGTGAAGCCTATGACAAGGTCGGTCGTGTCATGGGCTTGACCTATCCAGCAGGTCGGGAGATTGACGAGTTGGCTCATCAAGGTCAGGATGTGTATGACTTCCCTCGTGCCATGATTAAGGAAGACAATCTGGAGTTTTCATTCTCAGGTTTGAAGTCTGCCTTTATCAATCTTCACCACAATGCTGAGCAAAAGGGAGAAAGCTTGTCCAAGGAAGACCTGTCAGCTTCCTTCCAAGCAGCAGTCATGGATATTCTCATGGCTAAAACCAAGAAAGCCTTAGAAAAATACCCTGTTAAAACCCTGGTTGTGGCTGGTGGTGTAGCTGCAAATAAAGGTCTTAGAGAACGTCTAGCAGCCGAAATTACCGATGTCAAAGTTATCATTCCACCTCTGCGACTTTGCGGAGACAATGCGGGAATGATTGCTTATGCTAGCGTTAGCGAGTGGAACAAAGAAAACTTTGCAGGCTTGGAGTTAAATGCCAAACCTAGCCTCGCTTTTGATACTATAGAATGAAAAGTCAGCTTGAAGCTGGCTTTTTTGCTAAAATATTTTATAATATGTTAAAAAAGTAAAAATTTTTTACGAATAGAATAGTAAAGAGTATCTTAAAAAGGGAGTTTGCTCATGATTGAAAAACAGGAATTAGGAGAATTTTACAAGGAATTGCGACTGGCGAGAAAGCTTAAGCAGTCAGATGTGGCTTGTGCTGGACTAACAGCCTCTCAGCTATCCAAGTTCGAACTGGGGCAGTCCATGCTGTCTGCGGATAAGTTGATCCTAGCTATCCAAGGGATCAATGTGACCTTTGATGAGTTTGGGCACAAGCTCAACAACTACCAAGAATCTCCACATATGCGATTTGGTAGAAGGATTGTGGATCGCTTTGCCCATCAAGATATAGCTGGCTTAGAGCAATTGTTGAAAGAAATTGAGCAAGAACAGATGGCGCAGACCTATCGTCGTTTGAACTCTATTGTGATTAAAGATGCTATCCATTCACTGGATAAAAGCTACCCACTAGCAGAGGAGGATAGTGAGTTTTTAACCACCTATCTCTATGCTATCGAGTCTTGGACCTGGTTTGAACTCTATATCTTTTGCAATACCATGCCTTTCTTGAGCAATCAAGATTTGATCTTTTTATCCACCTCTTTACTCGAAAAATCCAAGGAATTTAAAGAATTGGCACACAATAGACTGTATATGAAAAGTTGCTTTCTAAATATCATCTCAGAGCTCATGGAGCGTAAGCTTTTCTCCTACATCCCAATATTTGAAGCCGAGTTGGAGAGCATACTTCGCCCGTACGATGTTTTTGAGAAATTACTGTGGCAGTTTTTAAAGAAAATGAGTGTTTTCCTTCAGACCAAGGGAAGCAATCAAAAAGAGATTGAACACTTTATCCAATCTCTGAAAATATTAGAAAATCCACAATTAACAGCTCTTTTTGAACTACGCTTACAGCAATACAAAGCACTTATCGATTAGTTAGAAATCGCAAATGTGAAATTCCTATCAGAAAAAATGTCAAATATGCGATTTTTTAAAATATGGAATTTTTCGTGTTATACTGTCTTCATTCCATAGTATAGGAGAAAATAGAATGAAAAAGATCATCTCACGCTACTACTTTTTTATAGCCATTCTACTTGTCATTGTTTACCAGTACTTCAGTGGTCTGGTTTTAAACAACGATTTTACTGCTGGTCTATCTAAATTTGGCTATTATTTTTCGGATATGATGTTGAAATTTCTTGTGGTTCTGCTTGCTCTTGTTGCCATGATTTGGTCAGGAAAATGGCAACAAATTAATAGTAGAAAATTTAAAGGGTCCTATCTTTTTTATTCCTTTTTAGCTTTTCTTGCTTTATTTATTTGGAATTTCATCAAATTTTTCCTATTCCCACCTACCCAAAATGGACTTGCTTACCAACTCGCTGCTCCAACATTTACAGGCGCTACAGCATTTTTGATGTATTTTTTCTATCCTGTGATTGCAGGTCCCATTTTTGAAGAGATGATTTATCGTGGATTGGTGATGACCGCTTTGGAAAAAGGGAAAAAATGGGGACTGGATGTGCTTGGTTCTGCTGCTTTATTTGGAATTCTGCATATTAGTGATTATGGTTGGGTCTTGACAGACTTTTTCGTATATATGGGTGGCGGTATCATATTTGCGGTCTTGTTTAGAGTGACAAAGTCTATTTATTGGCCTATTGGACTGCATATAGTCTATAACGGTATCGGGCATATACTTCCTTTGTTATTTTAGAGGATTTTGAGAATCATAAATCAAGTGAAGAGTCCTCATCGTGGTGCTTTTGCTTGGGCTGTAGAGCCAACAGGTGAGTGGTTAAGACGTCGTCGATAAAATAGTATAGGAAGTAATTAAATGAAGAAAATGAAAGAAATGAAATTTCATCTAGCAACTGGCTTGTTGCTTTTGACCTATTACCTCATTTTTAATGTCATACCAGACTTAGATTTTACTGTAGCTTTGTCTGATGAGATCTACTATGTGTTCCAGGTTTTATTAGTACTTATCCTGGGAACTGTATCTACAATTATTTTTGTCAAAAGTGAACATTGGAAAGAGTATGGTCGTTTCCAGTTTCGTTGGTCTTACCTAGGTGTTTTCTTTCTTTCTTTTTTCTTATTATTTGTGTGGGCAAATCTAGCAACTCGTATCTTTCCTCGTACGCAAAATGGAAGTACGGTAGTGGAAGTAGCCACTAGTTTGACAGGAATTAGCTATTTTATTACGCGTGTACTTTACGGTAGCCTTATCGCACCTGTAGCAGAAGAAATCGTGTGTCGTGGTTTTTTGATGACAAGCTTGTCTAAATTTAAAAACTACTATATTGATGTTCTTGTTTCTGCTGCCATATTTGGCGCTATGCATGTTTTACAGCATGGTTGGATAACGACAGATTTCATACTCTACTTTGTAATGGGCTTGATATTTTGCATGATGTTTCGCTGTACACGCTCTATTTATTGGACCATAGCTTTACATGCTTCATGGAATACCTTCTTGCTTATTGTTAGTTTATTGGTGTTTGGATTTTAGAAGGGTGATATATGAAAAAGATCATCTCACGTTACTACTTGTTTGTAGCTATTCTACTTATCATTGCGGACCAGTTCTTCATCCGTCTGGTTTTACACAGCGACTTGGCTGCTGGTCTATCTGATTTTAGCTATTACTTTTCGGATATGATGTTAAATTTTCTTGTAGTTTTGCTTGCTCTTATTGCCATGGTTTGGTCAGGGAAATGGCAACAAATCAACAGTAGAAAATTTAAAGGGTCCTATCTTTTCTATACTTTTTTAGCTTTTCTTGCTTTATTTATTTGGAATTTTATTAAATTTTTCCTATTCCCACCTACCCAAAATGCAATTTCTTATCAACTGGATCTTCCTACTTTTACAGGTCCTACTGCATTTTTGATGTATTTTTTCTATCCAGTGATTGCAGGTCCCATTTTTGAAGAGATGATCTATCGTGGATTGGTGATGACCACTTTGGAAAAAGGGAAGAAATGGGGACTGGATGTGCTCGGTTCGGCTACTTTATTTGGAATTCTGCATATCAGTAGTCATGGTTGGGTCTTGACAGACTTTTTCGTATATATGGGTAGTGGTCTAATAATGGCAGTCTTTTTTAGAGTGACAAAGTCTATTTATTGGCCTATTGGACTGCATATAGTTAATAATGCCATTGCTCAAATTCTACCTTTGTTATTTTAGTGGATTTTAAGAATCTTAAATCAAGGGATGAGTCCTCATCGTGGTGCTTCTGATTGGATAAAAGGGATTTAGGTAAGTTTAGCTGGAAGATGGTGTAACTAAAACTTAAAAGGATCAACGATGAAAAAGAAAGATAAGAAATTCTACTTGTCAACTGTTTTGATAATAGTCACCTATTACTTAATTTTTAATTGTGTAGCAAGGTTAGAATTTGTTGACCAATTATCAGATTTTGGATTTTATGGCTTACAAATTTTATTGATAGCTCTTGAGGGGATTGCTGCTACAGTGGTTCTTGTAAAGAGTCAAGGTTGGAAAGAATGCGGTCGCTTCCAGTTCCGTTGGGCTTATCTGGGTGTCTTCTTTCTTTTCTTTATACTGATGTTTGTGTGGGTAAATTTAACGACTCTGATTTTTCCTAGCACGCAAAATGGGAGCGAAATGATGAAAGAAGCTGCTAATTTGACAGGAATTAGTTACTTTATTATGCGCATTCTCTATGGCAGTCTCATTGCTCCTATCGTTGAAGAGTTGGTTTTTCGTGGGCTTCTGATGACGGCATTGTCCAAATTTAAAAAGTATTATGTTGATGTCGTCGTTTCCTCCACACTCTTTAGTCTTATCCATGTTTTACAGTATGGCTGGGTGTTAACAGATTTCATAGTTTATGCAGGAGCAGGTCTCTTGTTCGGTATGCTATTTCGTTATACTCGTTCAGTTTATTGGCCAATGGCTCTTCATATCGTGTGGAATACATTTTTAATCGTTGTTAGTTTATTGGTATTTGGGTATTAAATCTAAAATAGTTTATAAGTTGCATCATGAGACTGGCCTCCCAGTCTTTTTCTGTTCTTGTCAATCAGCAGACTTTTTTCTATTTTACGAATATGTTATAATAATGTTTGCTGTGACTGTTTGGAAAGTAGTTACTGAAGGAATGATTAGTGAGGAAGTCTATGAAAGAAAAAGGATTTTGGGAGGGTGTGCAGGCTGCGGTACCGACGGCCCTGGGCTATGTTAGCATCGGTCTTGCCTGTGGCATTATCGGTGCGCCCTACGTAACACCTGTCGAGATGGGTTTGATGAGTCTCTTTGTTTATGCTGGGAGTGCTCAGTTTGCCATGATAGCTTTGATTGCAGTTCAAGCTCCAGTAGCTGCTATTGCCATGACGGTCTTTTTGATTAATCTGCGCCTCTTATTGCTAAGTTTGCATGCGTCGACTTATTTCCGTCATACCAGTCTTTGGGAAAACATCGGCATGTCCAGTCTTTTGACCGATGAGACCTATGGCGTTTTGATGGGCGAGTTGGTGCATACGGATAAGGTTAACCCCATGTGGATGCACGGGAACAACCTTAACAGCTATGTAGCTTGGTTTGTCGGAACTGTTGTCGGAACTGCTCTAGGTGGACTTCTACCAAATCCAGAAATTTTTGGCTTAGATTTTGCCCTAGTGGGGATGTTTATTGGGATTTTTACTTCCCAGTTTCAGATTATGCAAAAACGGATTCCTTTGCGCAATCTCTTCATAATTTTAGCAGTTGTAGCTGTATCTTTCTTTTTGCTCTTGACGGTGGTGTCTCAGTCATTAGCTGTCTTGTTTGCGACCTTGCTAGGTTGTACCATGGGGGTGGTCTTGGATGGTCAGTAAGTATATTTTAATGGCAATCGTCTTTTCTGGTTTGGTGACCTGGATTCCAAGAATGATTCCTTTTATCCTAGCCAAGTACAAGGGTTTGCCACCTATTGTCGAGCGTTTTTTGAAATTTCTACCAGTTTCTATTATCTTTGCCTTGATTCTTTCAAGTGTTATGACAGGAAAAGTTGGAAGTTTCCCGCAGATAAAGTGGTTAGACTTTTTAGCAGTATTTCCAACGGCTTTTGTAGCCTTTCGCTATCGCAATCTGGTAGGGACTGTTCTCTTTGGGGTGGTCTTGATAGCAGTCCTACGTTTGGTCTTTTAATCAGCCATAAAGAAAACCTATCACAAATATAGAAATCATATAATAGCGTAATTCCTTTTTTTCTGTTAAGATAAGATTGTATTCTATTTTGGAGGAAATATCATGAAAAAAATCGTTAAGTATTCATCACTTGCTGCCCTAGGGCTTGTAGCCGCAGGTGTATTGGCAGCTTGCTCAGGTGGTGAAAAGAAAGAGGCAGCATCTGGTGAAGCAACATCTGGTAAGAAAGAAATCGTTGTAGCAACTAATGGATCACCAAAACCATTTATCTATGAAGAAAATGGTGAATTGACAGGTTACGAGATTGAACTTGTTCGTGCTATCTTTAAAGACTCAGACAAGTATACTGTCAAGTTTGAAAAGACAGAGTGGTCAGGGATTTTCCCAGGACTTGATAGCGATCGTTACCAAATGGCTGTTAACAACCTTAGTTATACCAAAGAACGTGCAGAGAAATACCTCTACGCAGCGCCAACTGCTAAAAATCCTAACGTTCTCGTAGTTAAGAAAGATGATAACAGTATCAAGTCGCTTGATGATATTGGTGGAAAATCTACTGAAGTCGTTCAAGGAACAACATCAGCTAAACAATTGGAAGCATACAACACAGAACATGCGGACAATCCAACTGTCCTTAACTACACAAAAGCTGACTTCCAACAAATCATGGGACGTTTGAGCGACGGACAATTCGACTACAAGATTTTTGATAAAATCGGTGTAGAAACAGTTATTAAAAACCAAGGTTTGGATAACTTGAAAGTCATCGAACTTCCAAGCGACCAACAACCTTACGTTTACCCACTTCTTGCAAAAGGTCAAGATGAATTGAAATCATTTGTTGACAAACGCATCCAAGAACTATACAAAGACGGAACTCTTGAAAAATTATCTCAACAATTCTTTGGTGGTTCTTACCTTCCAGCAGAAGCTGATATCAAATAAGTTTGTAAATCATCCATTCTCTCGTAGGTGGATGATTTTGTCCTCTTTGACTATATAGTTTTAAACTATAAGTCTACCTATATTAAAACAATTTGCTAAATCAAATAAAGTATGAGATACTATTACGATATTATTTTTAAAGGAGAACGAATCATGAAAATCAAAAAATGGTTAGGCGTAGCAGCTATCGCTACAGTAGCAGGCCTTGCACTTGCAGCTTGCGGAAATTCAGACAAGAAAGCAGACAATGCAACTACAGTTAAAATTGCGACTGTTAACCGTAGCGGTTCAGAAGAAGCACGCTGGGACAAAGTTCAAGAATTGGTTGAAAAAGACGGAATTAAATTGGAATTCACAGAGTTTACAGACTACTCACAACCAAACAAAGCAACTGCTGATGGTGAAGTAGACTTGAACGCTTTCCAACACTATAACTTCTTGAACAACTGGAACAAAGAAAACGGTAAAGATCTTGTAGCGATTGCAGATACTTATATCTCACCAATCCGCCTTTACTCAGGTAAAAACGGAGAAGAAAACAAGTACACTAAAGTGGAAGAAATCCCAGCAAACGGAGAAATCGCTGTACCTAACGATGCTACTAACGAAAGTCGTGCTCTTTACCTTCTTCAATCAGCTGGTTTGATCAAATTGGACGTTTCAGGAACTGCGCTTGCGACAATCGCAAACATCACAGAAAATCCAAAGAACTTGAAAATCACTGAATTAGACGCAAGCCAAACAGCTCGTTCATTGTCATCCGTTGATGCGGCTGTTGTCAACAACACTTTTGTTACAGAAGCAAAATTGGACTACAAGAAAGCACTCTTTAAAGAGCAAGCTGACGAAAACTCAAAACAATGGTACAACATCATCGTTGCGAAAAAAGATTGGGAATCATCACCTAAAGCTGATGCAATCAAGAAAATTATCGCAGCTTACCACACTGATGAAGTGAAAAAAGTTATCGAAGAAACTTCAGACGGCTTGGATCAACCAGTTTGGTAATAAACACAGGGAGGTGGGAGAGATTTTTCCACCTCTTGCTTTTATATAGAGACTAAAGAAAAGGAATATCCACTTGTATTGATTCCAAAGGTACAAGTCCTAGTAGAAAGGTAGAGAGAAAATGGTTTTCCCTAGCCAAGAAGAACAAATTGAAAAGTTTGAAAAGGATCATGTAGCGCAACATTACTTTGAAGTTTTGCGTACCCTGATTTCTAAAAAATCAGTCTTTGCCCAACAAGTCGGCCTTAAAGAGGTGGCTCGTTATCTAGGCGAGATTTTCAAGCGTGTAGGTGCAGAGGTCGAGATTGATGAGAGTTATACGGCACCCTTTGTCATGGCGCATTTTAAAAGTTCACGCCCAAATGCCAAGACTATCATTTTCTACAACCACTATGACACAGTACCTGCGGATGGCGACCAAGTCTGGACAGAGGATCCATTTACGCTTTCTGTGCGTGATGGCATCATGTATGGACGCGGGGTTGATGATGATAAGGGGCATATCACTGCCCGCTTGAGTGCTCTTAGAAAATACATGCAGCATCATGATGATCTACCAGTCAATATCAGTTTCATCATGGAAGGAGCTGAAGAGTCTGCCTCTATGGACTTGGACAAATATTTAGAAAAACATGCGGACAAGCTTCGTGGTGCAGATTTATTGGTCTGGGAACAAGGGACCAAAAATGCCTTGGAACAGCTAGAAATCTCTGGTGGGAACAAAGGAATTGTGACTTTTGATGCCAAGGTCAAGAGTGCCGATGTGGATATCCACTCTAGCTATGGCGGAATTGTAGAGTCAGCGCCTTGGTATCTGATTCAAGCCTTGACCAGTCTTCGCGCTGCTGATGGCCGTATTTTAGTTGAGGGCTTGTACGATGAGGTTCAAGAGCCTAACGAACGAGAGTTAGCCTTGGTTGAAACCTATGCCCAACGCAATCCAGAGGAAATCAGCCAGATTTATGGCTTGGAATTGCCACTTTTACAAGAGGAACGTACAGCCTTTCTCAAACGTTTCTTCTTTGAGCCAGCCCTCAATATCGAGGGTATCCAGTCAGGTTATCAAGGGCAAGGTGTTAAAACGATTCTACCAGCAGAGGCTAGTGCCAAGCTAGAAGTTCGTTTGGTTCCTGGCTTGGACCCGCATGATGTTTTGGATAAAATCCGGAAACAACTAGACAAAAACGGCTTTGATAAGGTAGAATTATACTATACCTTGGGTGAGATGAGTTATCGAAGCGATATGAGTGCACCATCTATTCTCAATGTTATTGAGTTGGCCAAGAAATTCTATCCCCAGGGCGTATCTGTCTTGCCAACAACTGCAGGGACAGGACCTATGCATACGGTCTTTGATGCCTTAGAAGTACCTATGGTTGCCTTTGGTCTAGGAAATGCTAATAGCCGAGACCATGGTGGAGACGAGAATGTACGAATCGCAGATTATTACACCCATATTGAATTAGTAGAGGAGCTGATTAGAAGCTATGAGTAGAGATATTATCAAGTTAGATCAGATCGATGTGACTTTTCACCAAAAGAAAAGAACCATCACAGCGGTCAAGGATGTGACTATTCACATCCAAGAAGGGGATATCTACGGAATCGTTGGATATTCTGGAGCAGGGAAATCAACCCTAGTTCGTGTTATTAACCTCTTACAAAAGCCATCTGCAGGCAAAATTACCATTGACGACGATGTGATTTTTGATGGCAAGGTTACCTTAACTGCGGAGCAATTACGTCATAAACGTCAAGATATTGGGATGATTTTCCAACACTTTAACCTGATGAGCCAGAAAACAGCAGAGGAGAACGTAGCCTTTGCCCTCAAACACTCTGGGCTCAGCAAGGAAGAAAAGAAGGCTAAAGTAGCTAAGTTGTTAGATTTGGTTGGTCTTGCAGATCGTGCCGAAAACTATCCTTCACAATTATCTGGAGGTCAAAAACAACGTGTGGCTATTGCGCGTGCCTTGGCCAATGATCCAAAAATCTTGATTTCAGACGAGTCAACTTCAGCTCTTGATCCAAAGACAACGAAACAAATCTTGTCACTCTTGCAAGAACTGAACCGTAAACTAGGTTTGACCATTGTCTTGATTACACATGAGATGCAGATTGTCAAAGACATTGCTAACCGTGTGGCAGTGATGCAGGATGGCCGCTTGATTGAAGAAGGTAGCGTTCTTGAAATCTTCTCTGATCCTAAGCAACCATTGACTCAGGACTTTATCTCAACTGCGACAGGTATCGATGAAGCTATGGTTAAGATTGAGAAACAAGAAATTGTAGAGCACTTATCTGAAAATAGCATTTTGGTACAACTTAAGTATGCAGGCGCTTCTACAGATGAGCCGCTTTTGAATGAATTGTACAAGCACTACCAAGTAACAGCCAATATTCTCTATGGAAACATTGAAATTTTGGACGGCACTCCTGTGGGTGAACTTGTGGTTGTCTTGTCAGGGGAAAAAGAAGCCTTGGCAAGAGCTCAAGATGCTATCCGTCAGGCTGGTGTGCAACTAAAAGTATTGAAGGGAGGACAGTAAGATGGCAGAATTGATTAAAGCATACTTACCAAACGTCTACAAGATGGGTTGGTCTGGTCAAGCTGGCTGGGGCACAGCAATCTACTTGACCCTTTATATGACGGTTCTTTCCTTCATCATCGGAGGTTTCCTAGGGCTGGTTGCAGGGCTTTTCCTTGTCTTGACTGCACCGGGTGGTGTCTTGGAAAATAAAGTTGTTTTCTGGATTTTAGACAAGATTACCTCTATCTTCCGTGCGGTGCCATTTATCATTCTCTTGGCTGTCTTGTCACCCTTCTCTCATCTAATCGTAGGGACAAGTATCGGACCAAATGCGGCTATTGTACCCCTATCTTTTGCAGTCTTTGCCTTCTTTGCCCGTCAAGTACAGGTGGTATTGGCAGAGCTAGATGGCGGTGTCATCGAGGCAGCTCAAGCTAGCGGAGCTACTTTTTGGGACATCGTAGGTGTTTACCTATCAGAAGGTCTACCAGACTTGATTCGTGTGACAACTGTAACCTTGATTTCCCTTGTCGGTGAAACAGCTATGGCGGGAGCGGTCGGAGCAGGTGGTATCGGTAACGTAGCTATCGCTTATGGATTTAACCGTTTCAATCATGATGTGACAGTCCTTGCGACGCTTATCATTATCTTGATTATCTTTACAATTCAGTTCTTGGGAGACTTTTTGACCAAGAAATTAAGTCATAAATAAAAAAAAAGAGCCAGCTAGCTCTCAGATTGAAGAAAAAGTCAATTTTGGACAATTTTCTTCAATCTTTTTCTTTTACTAGAGAAAATAAAAAAACTCTTAAAAATAGCATGTATCAGCATTTCTAAGAGTTTTCATTATACGGTAGTCCAACCTTTATAGGGGCAATTTTTTAATTACAGATAGAGTTTGTCTGCGTTCTGAGAGATGGCTGGCTTTTTTCTATCACATTTTATCTGCGAATTTCTTACTAAGCGCTTGTCCAATAAGGGCACCAAGTAGAGCACCAATGAGGACACTTGCTACAAAGAGAAGGATAGTACCAGGATTAGGAGCGACCATGATGCGATCAATATAGTCCTGAGATTTTCCACGAGCAACTAGGGTTGCTATGTAAGCTTGAGGTGTCAACCACATGAGTAGGATGGGACCAGTAGTACCAAAAGCAAAAACTAGGAAGGAAAGAAGGTTCTTGACCTTATCTTTGTAGTGGCCAAGATGAGCAATGCCATCTGCCACAAGTCCACAGATGATTCCTGGCAGGAAGGCTCCAGCTCCATGCTTGCTCCCGAGGAAAAATAGAGAAATTACAAGTCCAATCGTAGTAATCGCTCCAAAACGAGGCACTTTTTCTAAAAGGATCATATAGACGCTACCGCCCACAAGAGCAGAAAAGGCAGGGGCGTAAAACATATTTCCAGTGTGGTCGACAAGGTTTCCTAGTAGAACCCCTACTCCGATGCAGAGAAAGTAGACAAGGGCAGCTACAAGGGTCGTCAAGATATTCTTTTTCATAAATTCTCCTTCGTATATCTGATGTTTTTCATTGTACCATGCTTATGGCAGATTGTAAATGCTGGTTTGGAACTAGTATTTATTAGGAAATGTGGTAAAATAGGAAAAAATAAAAGACGAGTGGTAAGAGGATGAAGAATTTAGGAAAAGTTTTTAAAGAGTTACGAGAATCAAGAAAAATTTCCTTGAGAAAAGCAACAGGTGGACGCTTTTCAGCATCCTTATTGTCGCGTTTTGAAAATGGTCAGAGTGAAATATCTGCTCCAAAGTTAATCACAGCTTTGGAGAATATTCATGCGAGTATGGAAGAATTGTTATTTTTGGCGAGAGGTTTTCATCAGGATGCCTATTCTGAATTTAGAAACAGAATAGTTGAGGCTATTGACCCTCAAGATTTGACATCCTTGCGCACTCTCTACCAGAGAGAGTATCAACAACTTCCTTTTTCAAAAGATAGACAGCAACACATTCTCAATGCTATTTTAATAAAATCCTATATGAAAGCCATTGATGAGACGGTTACATTGACCGCTGAGGAAGTAAGAGTCCTACATGATTATCTATTTTCTGTCGAAATTTGGGGGCACTATGAACTGTTGTTCTTTTCTTCTTGCTCTCCTCTTTTGTCGATCCAGCTTTTTACAAAGTACACTCGAGAAATGTTGCGGAAGTCAGATTTCTTGCAAGGAGTTGGGAAAAATCGAAATATGATGCATACCTTGCTCCTCAATGCTTTTATGGCCTGTATTGAAATTGATGATTTTACCAATGCCCTCTATTTTAAAAAACAAATTGAAAAGAACTTCTTTGAAGAAAATGAAACCTATTTTCGAATAGTCTACCTATGGGCAGAAGGTTTGCTTGATAGTAAGCAAGGAAGAGCAGAGGAAGGGCAGAGAAAGATGGAGGACGCTATTCGTATTTTTGAGATGATTGGTTGTAGCAGATCTGCTGACTATTATAGAAGAGCCATGGAGTGTTGAATATCTGCAACTAGATAAAATAACTTGAAACGATAGGACTATGAAGATACTTATTAGCATTAGACAAATTCTAGCGTTTTCGTTATTCGTTTAATCTGTTGCATATATTCAAAAAATATTCTCAAGGGCTTCTTGATGCTATACTAGAGCTACCATAAAAGTAGAATGTGAGAAAGAAAGGAATCTATATGAAACTATTACTAAGAAATCAAGCATACAGAGTTTTGAGTTTATCACGATTTTTCAATGCTTTTGGAGCTTCCATTTTTAATTTAGTATTTGTGGTCTATGCCTCGACTTTGCCAGAGGCTTCTGTTGCAGTTGCTATGGCGAATGTTGTGATGATGCTTCCAACTCTTTTTACAGTTTTTGTGGGAATTCGAGCAGATTATACCAAGGACAAGGTCAAATGGATGACCTATGTCGGCTTATTTCAGGCGGTTTTATTTTTTCTAGCAGCCCTAGTTGTTCAGCAAGCTAGTTTCTTTGCCTTTTCGACCCTTTGCCTCATCAATGTCCTTAGTGATGTAGCCAGTGATTTTGCTGGTGGCTTGCGAATGCCTCTCGTTAAAGAAAAGGTAGCAGAGTCAGATCTGATGGAGGCCTATTCCTTTTCTCAGTTTATTACCTATATCTCTGCGATTGGCGGCCAAGCTTTTGGAGTTTGGCTATTAGGGGTGTCAACACAGAACTTTTCGCTCGTAGCGGGAATCAATGCCATATTTTTCCTAGTGTCAGCTCTCATTCTCTTTTTAGGAAGGGCTGAATTAAGCTTATCAACTCCACTTGTTGATAGTAAATCACTGAAAAATGAGAAACTTTCTATCAAAGATCAGTTTTTAACGATTTACCGAAACTTACGTCTCGTTTTTCTTAAAAGTGGACATAAAAACTTTGGTTTTATGCTCTTTGCTATCTTGCTTATCAATGCTTTGGGTGGTGCCTTAGGTGGTATCTATAACATCTTCCTTTTAAATCATTCCTTACTGAATTTTTCCTACAAGGATGCATTGTTTATCTTACAATTGATTACCTTATTAGCAGTTATCATCAGTAGCCTTACTGGAAATGATTATTTTGGGAAGCAATCTCTGCCTAGATTGATGATGTGGGTTACATTAGGAGCCAGTCTAGTTGGTCTATCTAATTTGTTAAACCAAGTCTTGCTCGGGATGCTTTTCGTCTTTTTTACCATGTATGTTTCTGGGAAAATTTCTCCAAAAATTAGTGCTCTGCTCATGAAAAATCTTGCTCCAGAGGTTCTCTCTCGTACCAGTAATTTTTTAGGTTTGTTGTTTACTCTATCTATACCAGTGGGGACGGCTTGTTTTTCACTGGTGGCAGTATGGGATATACAGTTAACATGGGCTCTGTTTGTTGGGCTTTCCTTGCTTGCGATTCTCCTAGCTAGTCTTAACCTCAAAAATGAAATTTAGGTGTTAGTCTTCTTTTCACACTGTCGCTATCCCTTCATTTATGGTAAAATAGGACTATTAAGTTATAAAGAGGATTCCCTATGAAATTACAAAAACCAAAAGGAACGCAGGATATTTTACCTGCTGAGTCTGCCAAATGGCAGTACGTTGAAGGCTTTGCGCGTGAAATCTTCAAACGCTACAACTACGCAGAAGTACGCACGCCTATTTTTGAGCACTACGAAGTCATCAGTCGTTCTGTTGGAGACACAACTGATATCGTAACCAAGGAAATGTACGATTTTTACGACAAGGGAGACCGTCATATTACCCTCCGTCCAGAAGGAACTGCTCCAGTCGTTCGTTCTTATGTGGAAAACAAACTCTTTGCACCAGAAGTTCAAAAACCAAGCAAGTTCTACTACATGGGGCCAATGTTCCGCTATGAGCGCCCACAAGCAGGTCGTTTACGCCAATTCCACCAGATTGGTGTGGAGTGCTTTGGCTCTAGCAATCCAGCTACTGATGTAGAAACGATCGCTATGGCAGCCCACTTCTTGAAAGCAATCGGAATTCAAGGTGTCAAACTACACCTCAACACTCTTGGAAATCCTGAGAGCCGTGCGGCTTACCGTCAGGCCTTGATTGACTACTTAACACCGCTCAAGGAGACCTTGTCTAAGGATAGCCAACGTCGCTTGGAGGAAAATCCTCTTCGTGTCTTGGACTCTAAGGAAAAAGAAGACAAGGTGGCAGTGGAGAATGCGCCGTCTATCTTGGATTACCTGGATGCAGAAAGCCAAGCTCACTTTGATGCTGTTTGTCAGATGTTGGAAAATCTTGGAGTAGACTATATCATCGATACCAACATGGTGCGTGGTTTGGACTACTATAACCACACGATTTTTGAGTTTATCACAGAAATCGAGGGTAATGAATTGACAGTCTGTGCAGGTGGTCGCTATGATGGCTTGGTTGCTTACTTTGGTGGTCCTGAGACTGCTGGATTTGGTTTTGGACTTGGTGTTGAGCGCCTTCTTTTGGTCCTTGAAAAACAAGGTGTAGCACTTCCTATCGAAAACGCCCTAGATGTCTATATCGCAGTCTTGGGAGAAGGAGCAAATGTCAAAGCCCTAGAACTAGTACAAGCCCTTCGCCAACAAGGTTTTAAAGCAGAGCGTGATTACCTCAACCGCAAGCTTAAAGCTCAGTTCAAATCAGCCGATGTCTTTGCGGCTAAGACTCTTATCACTCTTGGAGAGAGCGAGGTCGAAAGCGGACAAGTGACAGTCAAGAACAACCAAACTCGCGAAGAAGTTCAAGTTTCACTTGAAACTATTAGCCAAAACTTCTCAGAAATCTTTGAAAAACTAGGATTTTATACTCAATGAAAATCAAAGAGCAAACTAGGAAGCTAGCCGCAGACTGTACTTGAGTACGGCAAGGTGAAGCTGACGTGGTTTGAATTTGATTTTCGAAGAGTATTAATAACAGATAAACTGGTCAGGATCTTACTCCTGACCTTTTTCTTTTGCAAAATGACAAAAATATTAAACTTTTTGACAAAGATACTTGTCAAAAATAAAAAGATGTGTTACAATGAAATCAAGTTAAGAAAAGTATAGCAGAAAGGAACGATTATGTGGGCATTAGGATTTGTACCTCTTATGATAATCTTTTATCTCGACCATATCCAAAAGGTCAAGAAACTAGAGAATAAAATCAAAAAGTTTGAGCGAAAAGAGAAAGGAAATACAGAAATGTCAAGATTATTAAAAGAATTGATTGGGAGAACGCCAGTCATCGTTGGACAATTATTTGGAACAGATAACTGGGAAGTTGTGGATGTTGATGAGGAATGGGTCAAGCTACGACGTGTAGATAAAAAGGGAAAAGAAAAATTCAAACTACAACGCATTGAGGATATCCAAACGATTCAATTTGACGGAAAGTAGGTGTGTGACATGCAACTAAAAAATCGTCTAAAAGAGCTTCGGGCTCGCGATGGCCTTAATCAAACCGACCTGGCCAAGCTAGCTGGCGTGTCCAGGCAAACCATCAGTTTGCTAGAACGGGATGAGTACACGCCATCCATCGTCATTGCCCTGAAGATTGCTCAGATATTCCATGAGCCAGTCGAGTCAGTCTTTCGCTTGGAGGAGGATGAGTGATGAACAAGTATAAAGTGATTTATTATCTATGTATAGTTGTGTTTATCGTTAATCTTTTGGCCATGATTGGAACCCTATTTGGTTGGGTTACTATCGTTGAAAGTAAATATCTCTTCTGGATAAATTTAGTGCTACTATTAGTCTTTAGATGGGTAGAGAGAAAGATAAAATTCAAAGAGCTCGTAAAAGGAGAGAAATGATGTTGAGATATAAACTGTTCTATTATGTAGCACTTGTAGCTCTATTGGTCGGCGTGTTTCTAATTATTGGGACAGACTTAGGCTGGTTTAATCTGTATCAAAGTGAGCAATCCTTTTGGATTTACTTTGGCCTCATCCCAGTAGTTGAATGGATTGAAAAGAAATTAAAAAATGTAGAAGTTGTAAGAGGAGAAGAATCATGAAAGAATTTTTGGCAGGTTTTCAAGTAGATACTGAGAACAAAGTACTTGCAGGTGTCTGTGCAGGTTTAGGAAACTATTTTAACATCCAAACCAACATCGTTCGTTTGGTGACGCTCTTCTTGTTTCTCTCTTCGACGGAGATTGGGATTATAACAGTGGCTCTCTATGCTTATCTAGCAGGTTGGCTAGGTAAAGAACCATTAGGAGATGGAGCGAAAAAAGCAAGAAACCAAGCTATTCTCTTATTTGTTGTTTGTTTGCTTTTGGTGTCGCTTGGAGCAGAAGGTTTGACAGCTATTTTTGAATCAGGTAAAGCCTTTGGTCAGTGGTTGGCTGGATTGGTTTAGAAAGAGGTTAAAATATGGAAAAGAATCACATAATTTTTGCACTGAAACTTTTTATTACAGGGGCTTTATTAGGAATACTTGCCGGAGCTCTTGGAGTTAAACCTTTAGGTATTAGTCAAGAGCAAGTAATCCCTGTCTTGTTCTCAATCTTTTTTGGTCTAGGGCTGATTACGGCAATCCTAACCTTTTATTTTATTAGAAAAAGTCATAAGGCTTATCAGAGCTATCAACGAGAAGAAGAGGACGAAGAAAATGAGCAAGACTATATTGCTATGTATCGTTTCTTGGATTATGGTACGGTAGCTTGGAATGTTTCCCAAATTAGTATGCTATTCTGTATGCTTTTAGACTTAGGAAGATTTGGCATATCAGCAACATCCTTACTTTTGATAGTTGTAAGTATTTGGTCGGGTGTTTACTGCCTAAAAATCACTAGCAAGATTCGTAACTATAAACTTTCTGTTATGGCCACACCCAAGGAAGTTTTGGAATACCTCGATACTTATGATGAGGGAGAAAAACAGGCTGAGATGGAAGAAGCTTACTTGATCTTGTTCAAGGTCAATCAGCTCATCATACCAGGTATCTATATTGTTTTAGTAGTTCTATCTATGGTATTAGGACAAGTACAGTTGGTTGCTCTGCTGGTGGCAGTTGTCATCCATTTGTACACGAATGTTGCACAGTTGCGAAAAACAAAACGTTATTTCAAATAGGAGAATCTTATGAAAACACTTCAAAATATCGGTTGGTATAGTCTTACTTTCTTATCATTTATTATGGTCTATAGTTTTATTCAGGGCGTAGGCTTAGAAGCCATGAAAATGGGTGCGCCTGAATATGTTGCTGTCCCAATTTATGTCTTATTAGCAGGAATTTTCACCTTCGTTACCTACAAGTGGTATAAGACAGGAACCGTTACGATTGAAAAAACAGGCCTTAACAAATACATCTGGTTGCCTGCCTTGGTATGGGCCCTTGTCATTGTTGCCCAATTCTTTTTGCCAAATGATCCATCAGTCAATCAACAGACGGCAGAACAATTGACTCATAATCAACCTCTCTTCGCTTTCTTCGTGATAGTTGTCTTTGCGCCCCTGACAGAAGAGTTAACCTTTAGAGGTATGCTAGCTCGTTATGTCTTCCCTCAACAGGATAACATCAAGCAGACAGCTCTCTTTCTACTAGTAACAAGCATCATCTTTGCCCTCGTTCATTTCCCTGGAACTCCACAACAATTCCTAGTGTATGGTTCCCTCGGTTTGAGCTTGGGGTTGGCTTATATCAGCAAGGGTGGACTGGCTTACAGCATTGCTTTACATGCTTTAAATAATTTAATCGGATTTTTAATGATTCTCATGCTATAATAGACTCAGGAGGAAGTCATGAAACGAGTGATATTATTAGCAGTGATTCAGGCAGTTGTTCTCTTCTTTATCATTGGAGCGCTTGCCTATGCTTTTAAAGGGGATTTCTTTTATAACAATCTAGCAGTTATCTTTGCTCCTATCGCAGGAGTGATACGATTTGCGACAGCCTATGCAACGGAGATTGTTCTCCCTAAAAAGGCTGCAGAGATTGCTGAAAAGCGAAAAAAATAAAGAAATACCAAGTAAAATAAGATCCAGCGAATGATTTTGCTGGATTTTTTCATTTATAAGAGGAAACTCTCAACTTTTCTGCTGATTTTCATGAAGAGCCTGCGCTTTTATGGTAAAATAGTAACAGAATAATAGAGGAGAGAAAACATGAAACGTAGTATGTATGCTGGTCGTGTTCGTGAGGAGCACATCGGACAAGAAATTACCTTGAAAGGATGGGTTGCCCGTCGTCGTGACCTTGGTGGTTTGATCTTTATTGACCTTCGTGACCGTGAAGGAATCATGCAGTTGGTTATCAACCCAGAAAAAGTATCTGCAGAGGTGATGGCAACAGCTGAAAGCCTTCGTAGTGAATTTGTCATCGAGGTGACTGGTCAAGTTGCTGCACGTGAGCAGGCCAATGATAAGTTGGCGACTGGAGCAGTTGAATTGAATGTAACAGCTCTTTCTGTACTTAACACAGCCAAAACAACACCATTTGAAATCAAGGATGGCATTGAAGCGAACGATGATACGCGTCTACGTTACCGTTATCTTGACCTTCGTCGCCCAGAAATGTTGGAAAACCTTAAACTTCGTGCCAAGGTAACTCATTCTATCCGTAACTACTTGGATGAGTTGGAATTTATCGACGTAGAAACACCCTTCCTTTCTAAGTCAACACCAGAAGGGGCGCGTGACTACTTGGTGCCATCTCGTGTCAATAAAGGGCATTTTTACGCACTTCCTCAAAGTCCGCAGATTACAAAACAGTTGTTGATGAATGCGGGATTTGACCGTTACTACCAAATCGTCAAATGTTTCCGCGATGAAGACTTGCGTGGAGACCGTCAGCCCGAGTTCACTCAGGTCGACTTGGAAACTTCATTCCTTACTGAGCAAGAAATCCAAGACATCACAGAAGGCTTGATTGCGCGCGTGATGAAGGAAACAAAAGGCATCGAAGTAACACTGCCATTCCCTCGAATGAAGTATGATGATGCTATGGCTCTTTATGGTTCTGATAAGCCTGATACTCGTTTTGAAATGTTGCTTCAAGACTTGACAGATCTTGTCAAGGGTGTAGATTTCAAAGTCTTCTCAGAAGCTCCTACCGTTAAAGCCATTGTAGTTAAAGGGGCTGCAGACAACTACTCTCGTAAAGACATCGACAAGATGACAGAAGTAGCTAAACAGTATGGTGCTAAGGGTCTTGCTTGGGTTAAAGTTGTTGATGGGGAATTGAACGGACCAGTTGCTAAATTCTTGACTGGCATTCAAGCAGACTTGACAGCAGCACTTGGTCTTGAAGATAAAGACTTGGTTCTCTTTGTGGCTGATACGCTTGAAGTTGCAAATGCAACACTTGGGGCCCTTCGTGGACGTATTGCCAAAGAGCTTGGCTTGATTGATAACGACAAATTTAACTTCCTCTGGGTAGTTGACTGGCCGATGTTTGAATGGTCTGAAGAAGAAGGACGTTATATGAGCGCCCACCATCCATTTACTCTTCCTCAAGCAGAAACTGCTCATGAGCTCGAGGGTGAATTGGCTAAGGTTCGTGCTATTGCCTACGATATCGTCTTGAACGGTTATGAACTTGGTGGTGGTAGCCTTCGTATCAACCAAAAAGAACTTCAAGAACGTATGTTCAAAGCTCTTGGTTTCTCAGCCGAAGAAGCAAATGACCAGTTTGGTTTCCTTTTGGAAGCTATGGACTATGGCTTCCCACCACACGGTGGTTTGGCTATCGGTCTTGACCGTTTTGTCATGTTGCTCGCTGGAGAAGAAAATATTCGCGAAGTCATTGCCTTTCCTAAGAACAATAAGGCAACTGACCCAATGACGCAAGCACCATCAACAGTAGCTCTTAAACAACTAGAGGAACTTAATCTACAAGTAGAACAAGATGAAACAAACGAAACTAACTAAAAAGTGGAATCATTATCTTCGCCGCTTTGCTTATCGAGTAAAGATTTTGCGTGTTTTACAAAGTATTTCTCGAGAAAAATACGATGAAAAAATCTCAGCTTCTCTGGTATATGGTTTTCTATCAGCAGTAGCCGTCAATTTCTTTTTCCAACCAGGGCACGTTTATTCAAGTGGTGCGACAGGATTGGCCCAGATTATATCTGCTCTAAGTAACCACTGGTTTGGGTTTCATTTCCCAATCTCAGTAGCATTTTATGCCATCAATATTCCTCTCATGATTTTGGCTTGGTATCAAATTGGACATAAGTTCACGATTTTTACCTTTATCACAGTATCCATGAGCTCGCTCTTTATCCAGTTTGTGCCGGTGGTGGTCTTAACAGAGGATCCAATCATCAATGCCCTTTTTGGGGGTGTTGTCATGGGACTGGGAATCGGATTTGCGCTACGCCATAACATTTCCAGCGGTGGAACAGATATTGTCAGCCTAACCATTCGTAAGAAGACAGGTCGTAACGTTGGAAGCATCTCCTTCTTGGTGAACGGGACAATCATGCTGATTGCAGGTTTGACCTTTGGCTGGAAATATGCCCTTTATTCCATGATTACTATCTTTGTCTCAAGTCGTGTGACAGATGCAGTTTTCACCAAACAAAAACGCATGCAGGCCATGATTGTTACTAGCAATCCAGATGCCGTCATTGAGAAAATCCATCATAAATTGCACCGTGGAGCGACTATGATCCATGATGCTGAAGGAACTTATAACCACGAACGTAAGGCTGTTTTGATTACGGTTATCACTCGTGCAGAGTTCAATGATTTTAAACTGATCATGAAGCAAGTTGATCCAACAGCCTTTGTTTCTGTTTCAGAAAATGTTCATATCCTAGGACGATTTGTCGAAGTCGAAAACTAATCAATTATAAAAATAGATTACAAAAAACCAACTCTAAGCAAAAGATGTTAGAGTTGGTTTTTCTTATTTTTCAATGATTTCATGTGCAATCACTTGACGATAGCAGATTTGACGATTTTCTTTGGTATCGCTGATGATTTGCAGGATGGTTTCAAATGAAGTACGTCCCAGAGAGAGGCTATTGATATCCACGTAGGCCGCTAGGTTTAATCTTGGATTAACAGAATCAAAGCTGAGTACAGGGATATTGAGATTGTGCTCGTTGAGGTAGTTACAAACACCTTCAGCTAAGAGGCTATCTGTTGTAATGATGGCATCAGTTTGAGGATCATGTTTGAAGAGACGTTTACTAAATTTATATCCCCTTTCTTCAAGAAATTCATCTGCAAAGAAGGTACGTTGACTATCAAGAGGAAGTTCGTGTTCTTGAAGGGCTTGTTCGTAACCTGTTAGACGATCCTGCGTAACGTAGAGTTTCTTGGCTCCA
The DNA here is from genome assembly GCF_042140045.1 of Streptococcus nidrosiense. Taxonomy (NCBI): domain Bacteria; kingdom Bacillati; phylum Bacillota; class Bacilli; order Lactobacillales; family Streptococcaceae; genus Streptococcus; species Streptococcus nidrosiense. The sequence goes on along the minus strand of NZ_CP152419.1, from coordinate 289,238 downwards.
CCGATGAAAGCGATTCGATTACATCCTTTCTTAATGAAGTATTCGGTTGCATCAAAACCAGCTTGAATATTATCGTTGTCAACAAGCGGAATAAAAGGGGACAAGGATTTTCCAAGGATGAGGAAAGGAAATTGTTCTTCTGAAACTAATTTTACCAAGGGATCATTTTCTTGGGCATACAAGAAGATAAGACCGTCTACACGCTTTCCATAGACCATCTGTGAAATTGCATTTAAGCGTTCTTTTTCATCTTTTCCAGTTGCAATCTGGATGGCATAGTGATTTTCTGAAGCAACTTGTGCAATACCACGTAGGACAGAAGGAAAGAAAGGATTTTGATAGAAGGCATCGGAGTCGTCTGGAAGAACTAAACCAATGACCTGCGTATAACTACTAACCAAGCTTCGGGCATTGAGGTTAGGATGATAATTGAGCTCTTTCATTGTCTTTCGAACTCGTTTTTTAGTCTCATCGCTAATGGTTGATTTATTTTGAATAACACGGGTTACGGTTGAGGGTGAAACCCCTGCAGCCTTGGCCACGTCTTTAATCGTAACAGGCATAATAATCTCCTACTTATGGTAGTCTGGATCACGGAAATGCGTTTTGTAAAAGATAGTGACCAGGTATAGAACAAATAAAATGTTTTGAACAGTAATTAAAGTTGCCATATTTTGGCCTAGGAGACCGAGAATCATGGCAAGTAAGGTTGGTAATCCTAAACAGTTCAAAATGAAATGATAGCACTCTTTATAGGTTTTAAATGAAAAGAGACGTGATTTTTTCGTAAAGTAGAGCAAGAGGCTAGAGCCTAGAGCAACGATGAAAAAATTAAGTCCGAAGAGGAAACTAGAACCTAACACAAGAAAGAGACTAACATAGACACGATTCTGTTGATACCAGTCTTTAGAAATGTCTTGTGTTAAGCTTTCCTTACTTTGGAAACTCTCAGTCGTGATCGCATGATAGCGAATGCTAGTCAATTCTTTTCCTTGCTTACTGATGACGAGCTGCTCAGGTTCAAAGTTAAGAAGTAATTCCTCAGGAAAGTCTGAACTAGAAGCGTCTCCGATTTGAACAGAAGCTTGCTGAGGAGTTGAACCCGTATAGCTCAACTTACCATCTACAATCTTAGCATTGGTAGCCAAATCCTGAACCACACTATCCGTCAGAGGAGCGTAGACATCATCGATGAAGGTTTCTAAAGGATAGGTTTCCTGAGAGCTGTTCTGGATGGCAATAGGCACCATAGACAAGCTAATCAAGAAAATACTGGTAAAAATCAGTTGAAACCAGTTGAGACCAAAACGTTGAGAGAGGGGCTTACGAAATCCCCATATACTATTAAAATAAGAAAATGGATATGGTAACATAAATCTCTTTCTATAGGCATTTTTCTATACGAGTATTATATAGAGAAATGTGTTTTATTTCAAGCAGGGGATACGAATCCTTGTTGAAAGTAGACTATTAATAAAATTTGTCAACTAACAATGAGGGTATTCTCAATAATCTCTTGTTTCTCACCAGACTATATAAGCATTAGTTTATACTCAATGAAAATCAAAGAGCAAACTAGGAAACTAGCCAAAGGCTGTACTTGAGTACGGCAAGGCGACGTTGACGCGGTTTGAATTTGATTTTAGAAGAGTATTAAAAATGAAAAAGGGTGGCGGGGGTATATTACCCCTTGTCGCCACCGCTTGTAAGTCCTGAAACGAAGTTCTTTTGTAAGAAGAAGAAGAGTGTACAGATTGGAAGAGCGATGAGGATAGCACCTGCTGAGAAGTAGGCAATCTTCAAGTTCTTCGCATTGTTGACGAAGGTTTGGAGACCAACGGCAACTGTAAAGTATTCTTTCTCACGAAGTAAGAAACTAGAGAGGATATAATCTCCGAAAGGTCCCATGAAGGCCCAGAGTGCTTGTACCGCAACCATTGGGCGGACGAGAGGGAGAACGATTTGCCAGAAGCGGCGGAAGTGTCCTGCACCATCCAGTTTTGCAGATTCATCGAGAGACATTGGCACGGTGTCAAAGTAACCTTTCATCAACCAAGCGTTCATAGGGATACCACCACCGACATATAGGAAGATGAGGAACCAGCTATGGTTAAGGGCATTTAACATGAGGGCCATAACGAAGAAGGCAGTCAAAGCGGCCATTGTTGGCACCATTTGGATAATCAAGAAGAAGACCAAACTTTGTTTACGAGCTAAGAAATTGTAACGGCTGTAAGCATAACCAGCAAGCACGATAATACTTGTCTGAACGACCATAGTGATCAAAGCGATGATCAAAGTATTAAGGTACCATGTCCCGTACAAGGTTTCTGTAAAGAGCCCTTTGAAGTTATCAAGACTAAAGTTGACATTGCTGTCGAGTTTAAAGGCCACAACGTTACCAGCCTTGAAGGCAGACATAATCGTGATTAAAAGAGGATAGATAATGACGATTGAAAGTCCGATCAAGTAGAGGTAAGTGAGGGTTTGAGTCAGTCTACGTTTTAGTTTGATTGAGTTATTCATCTTAGACGTCCTCCATATCAAATGCGTGTAGTTTCTTGAAGGCAATCATAGAAATAGAGATGACAATGATTGAAATAATCAAGGTAACGGCAGCTGCCATAGAGTATTGTGGAGCTGTACCTGTTGTCAAACGGTAAATCCATGAGATCAAGATATCGGTTGAACCAGCTCCACCACCGACACTACCAGGACCACCACCATTGAAGAGGTACATGATAGAGAAGTTGTTGAAGTTGAAGGTGTATTGGCTAATCAAAGTAGGTGCCGCAACTGCCAAAATCATTGGGAAAGTGATGCTGCGGAATTTTTGCCAAGCGTTTGCACCGTCGATATAAGCTGCTTCATACAAGTCGTTTGGAATAGACTGTAGGATACCGAGAGTAAGGACATAGATATAAGGGAATCCAAGCCAACCTTGCATCATAATCAAGGCAATTTTAGTCCAAGTTGGATTTGTCTTCCAAGGGATAAGAACGCCATCTAAGAAAGGAAGAACCTTAGCAAAAAGTGGCAAAACTTGAGTGTTGATAGCTCCGACACTATCGTTGAACATGTTTGAGAATGTCAAGATAGTGATGAAGGCTGGAACAGCCCAAGGTAGAAGGAAGATAACACCAAAGATACGTTTTCCTTTGATGAATGGTTGGTTAGCAATAATAGCTGTAAAGATACCGAGTACAATTTGCAAAGTAGATGCAGACAAAGCCCAGATAATAGTCCAAGAAAGAACAGAACCGAAGGCTGAACGGAAGGTACTCAAGCTCCAAATATTGGTGAAGTTAGTCAATCCAACCCAGTCCAAGAGTTTATTTGGTGGTAGATGTTGGAAATCATAGTTAGTAAAGGCAATCATCAAGGTTACAATAACTGGGAAGATGATGGCAAATGTCATGGCAACGTAAGATGGGATAATGAGCAAGTATGGGAATCCATTTTCATAGATACCTTTAATCATATCCTTAAGTGTCAATGGGACAGGAATGCCATTATTGATACGTTTTGCAATGGTATGAGCATCTTTAATATTGAGAATATAAAATGCTAGATAAACAATTACAAAAATAGAGTGAAATGCACCACGAATCAACATAAAGAGAGAGTTGTCACGGCCAGGTTTTTCACCGAGTGTGATCAAGTTGCTCAATTCAGGTGCTGCAAGTACTATAAAATAGAGGACAAAAGCTAATGTTACAGCAAGGAAGATAAAACCTTTGGCTTTTTGTTTGTTATAGATTTGCCCCAACCCAGGAATCAATGAAAGCAAGGCTGCTTTTCTTGGTTGTTGTTCCATGAGTACTCCTTTCATAAGATGTGAACGTCAAGCTGAGTTCTGTTAATATCTAAAAATCAAGGGGGATAAATTTTAAATCCCCCTTGAATCAATCAATTAGTTACCAAATTTTTGTTGGATTGTTTCTTTGATCAATGTTACAGCATCATTTGCAGCTGTTTTAGCATCTTTCTTACCGCTTACAGCGTCAAAGAGCATTGTTTTAGCTGGGTCCCAAACTGTTGACATTTGAGAGATGTTTGGCATTGGTTGAGCGTTCTTGAACTGTTTGATAACAGCAGTAGTCAACTCATCGTTTTTACCTTCAGCGTAAGTACGAGCTTCAGTGTTAGCTGGGATTTCGTTTGTTGCATCGTAGAATGCTTTTTGTTGGTCAGTTGAAACAAGGAAGTCTACGAATTTTTGAGCTCCTTCAAGGTTCTTAGTGCTTGATGGGATGATCCAAGCTTTACCACCACCAAAGGCTGCGTAGTTTTTACCGTTTGGAAGAGTTGGGATAGTTGCAACACCGTAGTTTACTTTAGCATCTTTGAATGCTTGAGCTTTCCAAGGTCCATCAATGATAGCAGCTGTTTTACCTTCTTGGAATTGAGTTTGGATCAAGTTTCCAGCACCTTCAGTATCTTGCATACCTTTAGGCCATTTGTCATACCAAGTTTTAGCGTAGTTGATACCTGCAATAGCACCATCGTTAGCAAGACCAATATCTTTAGGGTCTTTACCGTTTTGTCCAAACACGTAGGCACCATTACCAGCAAGAAGTCCATATGCGTAGTAGAAGTTAGTCCAGTCAGCTAGGAAAGCAGTAGTTTTTCCGTCTTCACCAGCGAAGGTATATTTGCTATCTTTAGCAAGTTCTTCCAAGTCAGCAAATGTCTTAGGAGCTTCTTTCACTAAGTCTTTGTTATAGTACATAACAAGTGACTCGATAACGGCTGGAGCCCCATAAACTTTACCACCAACAGTTACAAGAGATTTAGTAGTATCGTCTGTTTTAGCACCGTCACTCAAAGTAACTTCTGAAAGTTGTCCGTCAGTACCAAGGCTACCTACACGGTCGTATGGTGCCATCATGACGTCAGCAGCTTTACCTGATTGGTTATCAAGTGAAAGATTGTCAAGTCCACCTAATTGGTCCCCTGTTTTAATAGTAACTTTTACACCAGCTTCTTTTTCGTAAGCTTTGGCAGCTGATTCTGCAAAAGCTTTATATTGATCTTCAACGTAGAAAGTGATTTCTTTCGCTTCTGATGAACCAGAGTCAGCAGTTTTATCAGCAGTTTTGCTTCCACAAGCTACTAAAAGTAAGCTAGCAAGAGTAGCAGTACCAAGTACAGCTGCGCTCTTCATGAATTTAGTTGACATAGTGTATTCCTCCTAAAGAATAACAAATTTTGATTTCAAGGAAACGCAAACGTTTTCTCTTATGAACTTAGTATAGCACAAACAGAAAACGGTTGCAAGCGTTTTTTTGAAAAAAATTTAAAAAGCTTGTAACTGGTTAATCTCTAAAATTGGTTATATAATAGGAAGGAAAGGATGAAATCATATAAATTTCAATTCAAGAATAATTTAAGGGAAACGTTTGCATAGTTTGTAGATGTTTTTGTAGAGGTGAAAAAATAAGAATATAGTTTTTTAAAAAAGCTATAAAGTAAATAAATTGAAAAGTTTTTTGTTGAAACGCTTGCATTTCTTTTTGAAATGGGTTATACTTTACTTGGCGCAAACGTTTGCGCTTGTAAAAATGAAATATTTAACTACAAACACTTGAGGTGCTATTATGAAAAAACGTCAAAGTGGTGTGTTGATGCACATCTCATCACTTCCAGGGGCTTACGGAATCGGATCATTTGGTCAAAGCGCCTATGATTTCGTTGACTTCTTGGTTCGTACTAAACAACGTTACTGGCAAATCCTTCCATTAGGAACAACAAGCTACGGAGATTCTCCTTATCAATCTTTCTCAGCCTTTGCTGGAAATACTCATTTTATCGATCTTGATGTTTTGGTAGAGCAAGGCTTGTTAGAAGCAAGTGATCTTGAGGGAGTAGACTTCGGTAGCAACCCAACTGAAGTTGATTATGCTAAGATTTATTACGCACGTCGTCCGCTTCTAGAAAAAGCAGTTAAACGTTTCCTTGAAGTTGGAGATGTCAAAGATTTTGAAAAATTTGCTCAAGAAAACCAATCATGGCTTGAACTCTTTGCTGAGTATATGGCGATCAAAGAGCATTTTGACAACCTTGCTTGGACTGAATGGCCAGATGCTGATGCTCGTGCTCGCAAAGTTTCAACTCTTGAAAGCTACCGTGAACAATTGGCAGACAAACTTGTTTTCCACCGAGTAACCCAATATCTCTTCTTCCAACAATGGTTGAAATTGAAAGCATACGCTAACGAAAACCACATCGAGATTGTAGGGGATATGCCAATCTATGTTGCTGAAGATTCAAGCGATATGTGGGCAAATCCACACCTCTTTAAAACTGATGAAAACGGGAAAGCAACTTGCATTGCAGGATGCCCACCAGATGAGTTTTCTGAGACAGGTCAGCTTTGGGGGAATCCAATCTATGACTGGGAAGCAATGGATCGCGATGGTTATAAATGGTGGATTGAACGCTTGCGTGAAAGCTTTAAGATTTACGACATCGTGCGTATCGACCACTTCCGTGGATTTGAGTCTTACTGGGAAATTCCTGCGGGTTCTGAAACAGCGGCACCTGGTAAATGGGTGAAAGGACCTGATTACAAACTCTTTGCAGCTGTTAAAGAAGAACTTGGTGACTTGAACATCATCGCAGAAGACCTTGGATTCATGACTGATGAAGTCATCGAGCTTCGTGAGCGCACTGGATTCCCAGGAATGAAAGTCCTTCAATTTGCTTTCAATCCAGAACACGAAAGTATCGACAGCCCACACTTGGCACCAGCAAACTCAGTTATGTATACAGGAACACACGATAACAACACTGTTCTTGGTTGGTACCGTGATGAGATTGATGATCCAACTCGTGAGTATATGGCTCGCTACACAAACCGTAAAGAGTACGAAACAGTGGTGCATGCTATGCTTCGTACAGCTTTCGCATCAGTAAGTTTCATGACGATTGCCACTATGCAAGATTTGCTAGAGTTGGATGGTTCAGCTCGTATGAACTTCCCATCTACTCTTGGTGGAAACTGGTCATGGCGTATGACAGAGGAACAATTGACTCCTGCTGTCGAAGAAACTTTGCTTGACTTGACTACAATTTATCGCCGTATCAATGAAAATTTGGTAGAATTAAAGAAATAAGACATTATCAGGAGACACAAAAATGTTACCATTAAAAGAATTTGTACAAAATCGTTACAATAAATCTATCGCAGAATGCAGCAACGAAGAGCTTTATCTTGCTCTTCTTAACTACAGCAAACTTGCTAGTAGCCAAAAACCAGTCAACACTGGTAAGAAAAAAGTTTACTACATCTCAGCTGAGTTCTTGATTGGTAAACTCTTGTCAAACAACTTGATTAACCTTGGTCTTTATGACGAAGTTAAAAAAGAACTTGCAGCTGCAGGTAAAGAGTTGATCGAAATCGAAGAAGTAGAATTGGAACCATCACTTGGTAATGGTGGTTTGGGACGTTTGGCAGCCTGCTTTATCGACTCAATCGCTACACTTGGTTTGAATGGTGACGGTGTTGGTTTGAACTACCACTTCGGTCTTTTCCAACAAGTGCTTAAAAACAACCAACAAGAAACGATTCCTAATGCTTGGTTGACTGACCAAAACTGGTTGGTTCGCTCAAGTCGTAGCTACCAAGTACCATTTGCAGACTTTACTTTGATATCAACTCTTTACGATATTGATGTTACTGGTTATGAAACAGCAACTAAAAACCGTTTGCGTTTGTTCGACTTGGATTCAGTTGATTCTTCAATCATTCAAGATGGTATCAACTTTGATAAGACAGATATCGCTCACAACTTGACTCTTTTCCTTTACCCAGACGATAGCGATAAACAAGGTGAATTGCTCCGTATCTTCCAACAATACTTCATGGTTTCAAACGGTGCGCAATTGATCATCGATGAAGCGATCGAAAAAGGCAGCAACTTGCACGACCTTGCTGACTACGCAGTTGTACAAATCAACGATACTCACCCATCAATGGTTATCCCTGAATTGATCCGTCTTTTGACTGAACGTGGTATCGAACTTGATGAAGCAATTTCAATCGTTCGTAGCATGACTGCTTACACAAACCACACAATCCTTGCTGAAGCCCTTGAAAAATGGCCTCTTGAATTCTTGGAAGAAGTGGTTCCTCACTTGGTACCAATCATCAAGGAATTGGACCGTCGTGTTAAAGCAGAATACAAAGACCCAGCTGTTCAAATCATCGATGAGAGCGGACGTGTTCACATGGCTCACATGGATATCCACTACGGATACAGCGTAAACGGGGTTGCGGCTCTTCACACTGAAATCTTGAAGAACTCAGAGTTGAAAGCCTTCTACGACATCTACCCAGAAAAATTCAACAACAAAACAAACGGTATTACTTTCCGTCGTTGGCTCATGCATGCTAACCCAAGATTGTCTCACTACTTAGATGAGATTCTTGGAGATGGTTGGCACCATGAAGCAGATGAGCTTGAAAAACTCTTGTCTTATGAAGATAAAGTAGCTGTAAAAGAAAAATTGGAAAGCATCAAGGCTCACAACAAACGTAAATTGGCTCGTCACTTGAAAGAGCACCAAGGTGTGGAAATCAATCCAAACTCTATCTTTGACATCCAAATCAAACGTCTTCACGAGTACAAACGTCAACAAATGAACGCTTTGTATGTGATCCACAAATACTTGGACATCAAGGCTGGTAACATCCCTGCTCGTCCAATCACAGTATTCTTTGGTGGTAAAGCAGCTCCTGCCTACACTATCGCCCAAGACATCATCCACTTGATCCTTTGCTTGTCAGAAGTGATTGCAAACGACCCAGCAGTAGCTCCACACTTGCAAGTGGTTATGGTTGAAAACTACAACGTTACTGCAGCAAGCTTCTTGATCCCAGCATGTGACATCTCTGAACAAATCTCACTTGCTTCTAAAGAAGCTTCGGGTACTGGTAATATGAAATTCATGTTGAACGGAGCCTTGACTCTTGGTACTATGGACGGTGCTAACGTGGAAATCGCTGAGTTGGTTGGCGACGAAAACATCTACATCTTCGGTGAAGATTCAGAAACTGTTATCGACCTTTACGCGAAATCAGCTTACAAATCAAGCGAGTTCTACGCTCGTGAAGCTATCAAACCATTGGTTGACTTTATCGTGAGCGACGCTGTTCTTGCAGTTGGTAAGATTGAACGCTTGGAACGTCTTTACAATGAATTGATCAACAAAGACTGGTTCATGACTCTTCTTGACTTGGAAGATTACATCAAAGTGAAAGAGCAAATGCTTGCTGACTACGAAGACCGTGACGCATGGTTGGACAAAGTCATCGTTAACATTTCTAAAGCAGGATTCTTCTCATCTGACCGTACAATCGCTCAGTACAACGAAGATATCTGGCACTTGAACTAATACTCTTCGAAAATCAAATTCAAACCACGTCAACGTCGCCTTGCCGTACTCAAGTACAGCCTGCGGCTAGTTTCCTAGTTTGCTCTTTGATTTTCATTGAGTATAAGATACGAAATTTTATAGTTATTACATATCTAGCAAAAAAGCGAGTTTCAATTGAAATTCGCTTTTTTTGAATGTTGTGGATTTGAGGTTGACTGGTCTCAAAAGAAAAAATAATCTGTCAATAATTTCTAGACTTAAAAATCAGACCTAGAGGACACTAAGAAGGCTGGTTTTACTACCTTTAAGCATAAGTTTCTTCTTAGCTGTTACCTCAAATTTCTTGTATTCGTTTACAAACAGTATTATAATAGTATTATAGTAAAGAAAGAAGGTATTCTTATGTGGAAAAAATATTTTTCAAAATATAAATGGACTGATTTATTTTGGATTCTTTTTGTAATTTGGTCATGCCTTTATACGGGTAATAGTTCTTCGTTTCCACTTACTCATCAAGAAATCTCTTTTCATGGATGTTGTTATGGGGCATCACTTGCCTTATATCACTTGCTATTTATTGATAAATTTGTCATTTCAAATCGAAAATAAATGGAGAGGTCAAAGTTTTTTATACTATTCGGAAAGACAGTGAAAAATCGTGTTTCAAACCCGCATCTCAAGAAGAGGTGCGGGTTTTGTCTTATCTAAAAAATTTATTTACAGTGCTTTTCCGACCAGAATCTCTGCTTCGATGGTAATCTCTGTCAGTTGACTCCAATCAATCTTGCTTTGGTCAACGTGAAAGAGGAGGGGTGTCATGCTGAGTAAAGCTTGTCTTTGCTCTGCTGTAATGGATTTGGTCAGGGAAGCAGTCTGGATAGATTGGATGCTGAAGTGTTCTTGGAAGTGTTTTTTGATATCTTGGTTTGAATAGTCCTTCTTTGTTAGCTGGTCCTGTACCATTTGACGGATTTCCTTGAGGTGGTTTTCAGTAGGAATGACCTTGATTAAGATGCCGTCCTTTGATAAGACTCGTCGGAATTCTCCGTAGTTGGCAGGTGAGAAGATATCAAGTAGGATATCCATGCTGGCGTCTTTTATAGGAAGGCGAGCCAGGTCACCAACAAACCAGTTGACTGCCCAGTTGGTTTCACTTTTAGCAGCGATTTGGACCGAATCTTTTGAAATATCAAAGGCGTAGAAGGTCTTGTCGGGGTGCAGTTCTTGGAGTTTGCGAGAGTAGAAACCTTCGCCACAGCCGATATCCAAGACTGTTTGACTCGTTTCTAAGCTAGAAATCATGGTTGATAAGGCATCTAGAATAGCCTGATAAAATCCAGCTTCTAGGATTTGCTGACGGTTTTGAAAGTTTTCCTTGTCGTAGTTGGCGGATTGCTTGATTTGAGGGGCTAGATTGACATATCCGAATTTTGCTAGGTCAAAAGAATGGCGGTTGCTACACTTGAGACTAGACTCTACCAAGATCAGGTTTTCATGGCAGACGGGACAGGCAAAAGCGCTAGCAGAAGCAAAACGCTGGAGTTTAGGTTTAAGGTTTGTATTCATAGTTTAAGTGTATCAAAAGAGGCAAATGAAAGCAACTTTAGGAATAAGTAGATGGGAGATTCAGTAGAAATAAAACTAATTCTCCAATTTATAGAATGAAATTGATTTTATATCTAAATTGCTATATAATAATGATAAGGAGGAAATAAGTATGCTAAAAGAAGTATTAAACGTCGCAAAAGTTGCGAAAAAATCATCACTCTTTTTGGGTGGTGTCGCATTTGGTACACTTGGTTTGAAAATCTTAGCAAGTAAGGAAGCTAAAAAAGGTTATTCTAAAGCTTTGGCTAAGGCTTACAAGTTGAAAGACGGGCTAGATGCATCTGTTTCTGTTGTGAAACAACATGGAGACGATGTCTTGCAAGATGCCAAATATTTGTACGAGCAAGAGAAAAAAGAAGAGCAATTAGATAGCCTTATAGGAGAATAATATGTCTTTTAAAGTGCTACATAGAGGATACCAACATATCCGACTATCATCTTCTTTTTCACTCACCTTGGATATTCAAGACTATCTTCGTTCCTTGGCGAGAGATGAAAAGGGGATTGAGTCTATCCAGTTTTACATGGATCAACAGCACTTTACTCTACGCATAAAAGAAGGCTTTTCTGTATTAGATAATGCAGAAGCCTTTTTAAAAAGAATTGATAGAGGGAAAGTTTCTGAGTTGATGACTCTTCCCATTCGTAGAGAAGAGAGTGCTTATTCTATTGTTTCAGGTGCAGCGATTAAGCGTATAATTTTTCGTAGTTTTGTGCCGTATCCTATTCGCTATATATGGACTTGTTATCAGGCTTTGGGTTATATCAGAGAAGCCTATCAAACACTAGCGCGTAAGGAACTAACGATGGAAGTCTTGGACTGTTCGGCGATTTTATTGTCCTTGTTTATGAACCAATCCAAGACAGCTAGCAACATCATGTTTATGCTTGATTTGGGAAATCATTTAGATCAGTGGTCCTTGAAAAAAACTGCAACAGATTTAGAACAAAGCCTTCTTGCAAAAGAGAGCGATGTATTCTTAGTACAGGGCGATACGGTTGTTAGTATCAAGAGTTCCGATGTTCAAATAGGAGATGTCTTGGTCTTATCTCAAGGAAATGAAATTCTATTTGATGGACAAGTAGTTTCAGGTTTAGGTATGGTCAACGAAAGTTCCTTGACGGGAGAGAGTTTTCCAGTTGAAAAAAGAGAGTCTGATTTGGTTTGTGCAAATACAGTATTAGAAACTGGAGAGTTACGCATTCGTGTAACCGATAATCAGATGAACAGCCGGATTTTACAACTGATTGAGTTGATGAAAAAATCTGAAGAAAACAAGAAAACGAAACAACGCTATTTCATCAAGATGGCGGACAAGGTCGTCAAATATAATTTCTTGGGGGCTGGGCTGACTTACCTATTGACAGGTTCTTTTTCTAAGGCTATTTCTTTTCTATTGGTCGATTTCTCCTGCGCTTTGAAAATCTCTACTCCTGTAGCTTATTTGACAGCTATCAAGGAGGGGTTGAATCGTGAAATGGTGATTAAGGATGGGGATGTTCTGGAGAAATATCTGGAAGTTGATACCTTCTTGTTTGATAAGACGGGAACAATCACAACTAGTTATCCGATAGTTGAAAAGGTGTTACCTTTTGGGGACTATAGTGAGGAAGATATTCTCAGAATCAGTGCCTGTCTTGAGGAACACATTTATCATCCTATTGCTAATGCCATCGTCAAGCAAGCTGAGATAGAGGGAATTGAACATGAGGAAATGCATGGGAAACTCCAATATATCGCAAGCAAGGGGATCAAATCTCATATAGATGGCCAACCAGTTCTTATTGGGAATTATGTCTTGATGCAGGATGAGCAAATTCATATCAGTTCAGAACAAAATGCTTTAATTGAAGAGTACAAGAGTCACTACAATCTCTTATTCTTGGCTTATCAGAATGAATTGATTGGAATGTTCTGCATTCATACTCCTTTGAGAAAAGAAGCAAAAGCAGCCTTGGAGAAACTTAAGGCACAAGGGAAAAAATTGATTCTGGCAACAGGGGACACCTTGGTTAGAACAGAGGAATTAGTCAAAGATTTGCCCTTTGATCAGGTCTATACAGACTTGAAACCTGATGGGAAATTTGAGTTAGTAGAGGAACTGCAGAAAGCAGGTCATACTATTTTGATGGTTGGGGATGGGTTGAATGACTCAGCTGCTCTAACCCTATCAGATATCGGTGTGGTAATGAATGAGAGTGCAGATATTTCTAAGCAGATGAGTGATATCTTATTGTTAGATAATCGCTTGGATTTCTTCCAAGAGTTGGATTGGCTATCATCATCTTTGCAAACACTCATCAAGAAGAATATTCAAGATACCGTTGTCGTAAATAGTAGTTTGATTGGCTTTGGCTTGTTTAATTGGCTCAGTCCTTCAAATCTCTCTATCTTACATAATCTAACAACCTTACGTATTGTACTGCGTAGCCTGTCTATTAAGGCTAGATAGATATGGTTATCAACAACAAAAAGGAGTTACCTTTCTCGAGGTTAACTCCTTTGTTTATAGGTAAATGTTGAACAGTTTAGTAAGTCAATACAAAATATTTTTTCTTCCCACGTCGGATAACAGTGAGTTCGTTTTCTAACTTATCTGCGTCGCTCAAGACATAGTCAAGGTCTTGGATACGGTCGCCGTTGACGTAGATAGCTCCATTTTGGACATCTTCACGGGCTTGACGTTTTGAGTTAACCACACCAGATGACACGAGGAGTTCTACGATGTTGTGGTTTTCGTCTGCTTGTACTTGGTAGTTTGGCACACCACGAAGTCCTTGTTTGAGTTCTTTGACAGAAAGGTTTTTGATATTTCCGGCAAAGAGTTGCTCAGTGATGTTAAGGGCTTCTTTGTAGGCTTCTTCTCCGTGGACAAGAGTCACGACTTCACGAGCCAAGACTTTTTGAGCCAAGCGTTCGTGTGGCGCAGCTTCAAACTGTTTGCGGATGTCTTCGATCTCGTCAAGTGACAAGAAAGTAAAGATTTTCAAGAAGCGAACAGCGTCAGCGTCCATGACGTTCATCCAGAATTGGTACATTTCGTATGGAGAAGTCTTTTCAGGGTTGAGCCAAACAGCGTTTCCTTCAGATTTACCAAATTTCTTGCCAGTTGCGTCTGTGATGAGTGGAACAGTGATTACATGACCAGTCTTGTCAGCCTTACGACGAAGTAACTCTGTACCAGCAGTCATATTTCCCCATTGGTCAGAACCACCGATTTGGAGGGTAACATTGTGCTCTTGGTTGAGGACGAAGAAGTCGTAACCTTGCATGATTTGGTAGGCAAACTCAGTGTAAGAAATCCCTGTTTCGATCCGTTTTTTAACAGACTCCTTGCTCATCATGTAGTTGACAGTGAAGTATTTTCCGATATCACGGAGGAAGTCAATGAAGCTGATGCTGCCAAACCAGTCGTAGTTATTGACCATGACAGCTTTATTTTCACCATTTTCAAAGTCAAGAAAACGAGAAAGTTGTCCTTGGATAGACTTGACCCAGCCATCTACTGTGTCTTTTGTTTGGAGACTACGCTCAGCATCTTTGAAGGACGGATCTCCGATGAGACCTGTAGCACCGCCAACGAGCGCATAAGGTTTGTGACCTGCTAGCTGCAAACGACGACTTGTCAAGATTGCGACAAGGTGGCCTAGGTGAAGGCTGTCAGCAGTTGGATCGTAGCCAGTATAATAAGAAACTTGACCTTCTTCTAGGGCTTTACGCAAAGCTTCTTCATCAGTCGTTTGAAAAATCAAACCACGCTCTTTTAGCTCATCAAAAATGTGCATGTGTCTTTTCTCCTTTATAAAATATTGTTTCTACCTATTTTACCACAAACTTGGCAAATAACCTAGTAAAATCGGGAAGAAAGTTGCTGCTTGGACTTTTTTGGAAACGAGTGAAATATGGTATAATAGCACTAGCTTATACTCAATGAAAATCAAAGAGCAAACTAGGAAGCTAGCCGAAGGCTGTACTCGAGTACGGCAAGGCGAGACTGACGTGGTTTGAATTTGATTTTTGAAGAGTATTATTTTCAGAGAAATAGATAAAAACAGTTAAGAAAGGGGCTGAAAGATGTCTCATATTATTGAATTGCCAGAAGTCTTGGCCAACCAGATCGCGGCAGGAGAAGTTATCGAACGTCCTGCCAGTGTAGTTAAAGAGTTGGTTGAAAATGCTATCGACGCTGGCTCAAGCCAGATTATCGTTGAGATTGAGGAAGCTGGTCTTAAGAAAATCCAAATCACCGATAATGGTCACGGGATTGCCCACGATGAGGTGGAGTTGGCCCTGCGTCGCCATGCAACCAGTAAGATTAAGAATCAAGCGGATCTCTTTCGGATTCGGACCCTCGGTTTTCGTGGTGAAGCTCTGCCTTCTATCGCTTCTGTTAGTGTACTGACTCTTTTGACAGCAGTGGATGGAGCAAGTCACGGGACCAAGCTAGTAGCTCGTGGGGGAGAAGTGGAAGAAATCATCCCTGCGACCAGTCCTGTTGGGACCAAGGTTTTTGTGGAGGATCTCTTTTTCAACACACCAGCTCGTCTCAAGTATATGAAGAGCCAGCAGGCGGAGTTGTCTCACATCATTGATATTGTCAACCGTTTGGGGCTAGCCCATCCTGAGATTTCCTTTAGCCTGATTAGCGATGGCAAGGAGATGACACGAACAGCTGGTACGGGTCAACTGCGTCAAGCCATTGCTGGGATTTATGGTTTAGCCAGTGCCAAAAAGATGGTTGAGATTGAGAATTCTGACCTAGACTTTGAAATTTCAGGCTTTGTGTCCTTGCCGGAATTGACACGGGCTAATCGTAACTATATCAGTCTCTTTATCAATGGTCGTTATATCAAAAACTTCCTGCTCAATCGTGCCATTTTAGATGGTTACGGCAGCAAGCTTATGGTGGGGCGTTTTCCGCTAGCTGTTATTCACATCCATATCGATCCTTATCTAGCAGATGTCAATGTGCACCCGACCAAGCAAGAGGTGCGTATTTCTAAGGAAAGAGAGCTGATGGCACTGGTTTCAGAAGCTATCGCAAAGAGTCTCAAGGAACAGACCTTGATTCCAGATGCCTTGGAAAATCTTGCTAAGTCTACGGTTCGTAATCGTGAAAAAGTAGAGCAAACGACTTTGCCACTGAGAGAAAATACGCTCTACTATGAAAAAAATGAATCGACAAGACAGACACAAGCTGAGGTGGCAGACCATCAGGTGAATCTGACTGAAGAAAGACAGGATTTGAACCTCTTCGCTAAGGAAACCTTGGATCAGCTGACCAAACCAGCAAAACTGCATTTTGCAGAGAGAAAGTCTATCAGTTACGACCAACTAGATCATCCAGAGTTAGATATGGCTAGTTTGGATAAGGCTTATGACAAGCTGGAACGAGAAGAGTCTTCTAGTTTCCCAGAGTTGGAATTTTTCGGTCAGATGCACGGGACATATCTCTTTGCCCAAGGTCGAGATGGGCTTTACATCATAGACCAACACGCAGCCCAGGAGCGGGTTAAGTATGAGGAGTATCGCGAAAGTATTGGCAATGTTGACCAGAGCCAGCAGCAGCTCCTAGTGCCCTACATCTTTGAATTTCCAGCAGATGATGCCCTTCGTCTCAAGGAAAGAATGCCTCTCTTAGAAGAAGTTGGCGTCTTTCTAGCAGAGTACGGGGAGAATCAATTCATCCTTCGGGAACACCCGATTTGGATGAAAGAAGAGGAAATCGAGTCAGGGATTTATGAGATGTGTGATATGCTCCTTTTGACCAAGGAAGTTTCGATCAAGAAATACCGAGCAGAGTTGGCCATCATGATGTCCTGCAAGCGGTCTATCAAGGCCAACCATCGTATCGATGACCACTCAGCTAGACAGCTCCTCTATCAGCTCTCTCAATGTGACAACCCATATAACTGTCCGCACGGACGCCCTGTTTTGGTCCACTTTACCAAGTCAGATATGGAAAAGATGTTCCGTCGCATTCAAGAAAATCACACGAGCTTACGAGAACTAGGCAAATACTAATACTCTTCGAAAATCTCTTTAAACTGCGTCAGCCTTACCTTGTCTAACTTAAGTTATGCCTACGGTTAGCTTCCTAGTTTACTCTTTGATTTTCATTGAGTATAAATTGAAGGAAAAATTATGTACGAATATCTAAAAGGTATTATTACCAAAATTACTGCTAAATACATCGTTCTAGAAGCAAACGGCATCGGCTACATCCTACACGTAGCCAACCCTTATGCCTACTCAGGACGAGTCAATCAAGAAGCACAAATCTATGTCCATCAAGTTATTCGCGAAGACGCTCATCTACTTTACGGTTTCCGTTCAGAAGACGAGAAAAAACTCTTTCTCAGCTTGATTTCGGTGTCGGGCATTGGCCCGGTTTCTGCTCTGGCTATTATTGCGGCGGATGACAATGCAGGCCTTGTCCAAGCTATCGAAAGCAAGAATATAACCTACCTGACCAAGTTCCCTAAAATCGGGAAGAAAACAGCCCAACAGATGGTCTTGGACCTAGAAGGTAAGGTGGTTGTGGCAGGCGATGACCTCCCTGCTAAGACTGAAGTTCCATCTAGCAGTGACAACAAAGAATTGGAAGAAGCTATGGAAGCCATGTTGGCATTGGGCTACAAGGCGACCGAGCTTAAGAAGATCAAGAAATTCTTTGAAGGAACTTCAGATACTGCTGAAAACTACATCAAATCTGCCCTTAAGATGTTGGTCAAATAGGAGAAGTCTATGTCAAAACGTTGTGGCTGGGTTAAAATGAACAACCCTCTATATGTAGCCTACCATGATGAAGAGTGGGGCCAACCCCTCCATGATGATCAAGCATTGTTTGAGTTGCTCTGTATGGAGACCTATCAGGCTGGTCTTTCTTGGGAAACGGTGCTCAATAAACGTCAAGCCTTCCGTCAAGCTTTTCAGGGTTACCATCTTCAACGCGTCGCAGAGATGACGGATGAAGAGCTAGAAGTTTTGATGAATAATCCAGCAATTATCCGCAATCGTGCCAAGATTTTTGCGACGCGAGCTAATGCCCAGGCCTTTCTACAAGTTCAGGAAGAATTCGGCTCTTTTGATGCTTATCTCTGGTCTTTTGTAGAGGGGAAAACCATCGTTAATGATATCCCGGACTACAGTCAAGCACCAGCCAAAACGCCTTTGTCTGAAAAAATATCCAAGGATCTCAAAAAACGTGGCTTCAAATTTACTGGACCAGTTGCAGTTTTATCTTTTCTACAGGCTGCAGGCTTGATTGATGATCACGAGAATGATTGTGCATGGAAGGGTCTTAAATAATGTCTAACAAATATAAGAGAGTTCTGATTTTTGGGCTCCTATATACCATTCTCTTTGTGTTTGATGGCGTTAGATGGTTGGCTTCCTTGATGCCGTCTACCATTGCAAATTATCTAGTCTATGTAGTATTAGCACTATACGGCTCTTTCTTGTTCAAGGATAGATTAATCCAACAATGGAATGAGATTAGAAAAACTAAAAGAAAATTCTTCTTTGGCGTCTTAACAGGATGGATCTTTCTCATTCTGATGACTGTTGCCTTTGGATTTATATCAGAGTTGTTGAGGCAGTTTTTCGGGCTGGTCGGACAAGGTCTAAACCAGTCGAATATTCAAATTACCTTTCAAGAGCAACCACTACTGATAGCAGTTTTCGCCTGCATCATTGGACCTTTGGTGGAAGAACTCTTTTTCCGTCAGCTCTTATTGCATCACTTGCAGAAAAGTCTGCCAAGTTGGCTAAGCATTCTTCTGGTAGGACTTGTCTTTGCTCTGACTCATATGCATAATGTAAGTTTATCAGAGTGGGTCGGTGCAGTCGGATACCTAGGTGGGGGCCTTGTCTTTTCTATTATTTATGTGAAAGAAAAGGAGAATGTCTACTATCCCCTACTTGTTCACATGTTAGGCAATAGCCTATCCTTTATTATTTTAGCTATCGGTAGTATGTGATGAAAATGCTAGTAACGATACTGAAAAAAGCTGAGAAATTTTCCCAGCTTTATTTGTTATAGTCAAAGTGGATGACTTGCTCCTCTGCATCTACGTAGGCGTGAACGCCAAAGGGGACAATTGCTCTTGGAGTTGCGTGGCCGACATTCAGATTATAGACAATAGGGATATTGCTGTCAATAATATCCAATAGTGCCTCTTTATAGTCGTCATAGAAAGTTTCATCCATAGGTTTTCCGACCAAGAGTCCACTGATAACCTCGAATATACCAGTTTCCTTTAAAGTCCGCAACATCTTTTTGAAGTCTTCAGGATTAGGCTTTTCTTCGCTGGTTTCTAGCAAGAGGATTTTTCCTTTCCAGTCGGATAAGTCAGGGAAAAGTTTGTATTTTTGGCAGAGGTCTGTGCTATCTGCGTGTAGAGAGTTGTCAAAAATATCATAGAGAGACTCGAGGCAACCACCGAGGATTTCTCCCTCAAACTGAGCATTGCCTTGTAACAAGTCAAAACCAGTATTTGCATGGCTGACACGAGGTGTTCCCAAGGCTTTGGGACTGAAGTCAGTTCGTTCCTCATACCAAACATCACTAGGGCGGATTTCTGAGATTCTTCCAGTCTCAATCAATTCTTTAAAGTAGTGAAAGCTATAGGGCAACATCTCCTTGTCCAATTCACAAATGTCTGCTAGAAATGATTGGCCGTAAAAAGTCTTGATTCCTAGTTTATGCAACATGAGATGGTTCATAGTTGTATCCGAGAAGCCAAGAAAAATTTTTTGTTTGATAACCTTTTGTAGTTGGTCATTTTCAAAAAGATAAGGTAGTAAGCGATAGGTATCGTTTCCACCAATGGCGCATAGGATCATGTCGATGCTATCATCAGAAAAGGCCTGAATCAAATCCTCTGCACGAGCTTCAGGATGTTCTTTGATAAAATCTAAGCCTTTTAGCGAATGGGGCAAAAAGATAGGATTGAGTCCGAGGCCCTTGAGACGTTGAATACCCAAGTCCACTTCGTGCTTGACAAAGTCTTCACCCATAGTCCCACTAGATAAACTTATAATACCAATAGTAGAAGTCATATATTATCCTCCTAGAAATAGATTGAGCCTATTGTATCACAAAAGATGAGGGGAAACAACAAGAATTAGAATCAGAAAAAGGCTTTTAGATCGAGAAAGTAGTAAAAAAGCAACCGTTCGATGTGGTTGCTTTTTATAGTAGTTAATTTCTTATAGAGCAGTAAGGAAGGTCAGTCCGCCAAGGACAACCCCGGCTGAGTTTGGAATGATTAGAATCCAATCTTTCTTAGGCTCTTTTGTCCATCCATAAATGACCCAGATTAAGCAAGAGATTGCTGCTGATAAAGGTTGAAATGGTTGAGCTTTGTTCCCTTGTAAATTGGCAAAAATTTGGGGGATGTAGGCTATAAATACAATAATCCCAATAAAGGCACCAATTGAACCAACAATTTGATTAATTCTCTGTTTAGTCATATATATTTCTCCTTATTATTTTATTAGTATAACAGAAAAACAACTTGGATTCAAGGATAAAACCTCGGGATTCCAAGGGAAGACTTTACATTGAAGTAAATTTAGACAAAATGTCTATTTATGATTTTGACGAATCAATAAATGATTTGGAACTACAAAAAAAGTAGTCTGTCTACAAAACACACTACTTTCATTGTTTATCTTAATATCTAGCAGGTCCTGCACTTGCGCTCTTGATGTTGAAACGTTTTTTGAGGTAGAAACGTAGGGCAAGGAGAGCTCCTCCAATCACCAACAAAACAAGTGGTGGGAGACTAATGTTGATGGCTTGTGGAAGGAAGTTACTCAAGAAGAGGATGAAGACCCAAGCAAACATAGTCGCTAACATAACCAAAAGTGATTTCCAGAATGGAGGACGTTGGCTACGGTCAGTATCTGGTCCGTAGTAGCGGTAGATGAAGTGATAGAGGAGGTAGAAGGCAACTCCACCAAAGGCCCCTACACTGATAAGTGTTACCAATCCGTAAGCTACGGGTTGGTTTGAGAAGAAGCTCATCAAGGCACTAACTACTGCAAACAGTCCTGTAATGAAAAGGGCTGAATCCAACATCATCAATTTTGGATCGTCATTTTCCTTTGGATGTTCTTTCTCGTATTGCTCTTTTTCGCTGAAGCTGTGAGCCCAGTGAGTTGGTGCTCCATAGATAGAACGAGCGGTCACACCTTTTGGTTGTTCTTCAAGGATATGAGGGATGACTTCTTCAAGGATGGCCTTGATTTCAGCGTCGGTTTTTCCGTCCTTGAGAAATTGTTGGGTTGCAATGTGGATAAATTCTTGGTTTTTCTTAGTTAATTCTTTTAAATCAATCTGTGACATAATAACTCCTGTTAGAACCATTTTTTATGGATGAGGTAAAGAGTGAGGGAAACACTCATAGCAAAGGCGATGAAGACGATGAGCCAGAAAGCGTGCGGTTCTCCGTTTAAAGGAATTTCATTATCCTTAAAGTTCATTCCGTAGGCTGAGAAAATCATGGTCGGCACAGACATAACGATGGTCACGAGGGCCAAGGTTTTCATGATATTGTTCTGGTTGTTTGAAATGATAGAGGCAAAGGTCTCTGTCATAGAGTGAAGGACGTTTCCATAGATATCCGCCATCTCGATGGCCTGTTGCGTTTCAATCAAGGTATCTTCCAGTAAGTCTTCATCTTCAAGGTATTTCTTGATATTGCTAGTCGCACTGGTTAATTTTTTAATCACGCGCTCATTTGTCTTCAGAGAAGCTTTGAAGTAGACGATGGTCTTTTCCAACTCCATGAGTTCGATCAATTCTTCGTTTCGAGTAGATTTGTGAAGTTGACTCTCAATCTGCTCACTCTTACGTTCGATTGAACGGAGGGCGGTTAGGTAAATCTCCGCGTTGCGGTAGAGAATCTGGAAGATAAAGCGCGAACGCATGAAGGTATAGAAATTTCGAAGCCTACGATTGATAAAGACATCAAGAAGTGGGAGAGGCTCCAAACAAGTGGTAATAATAGCCTCTTCTGTGATGATAATCCCTAAGGGAATAGTCACATAGTAGGTCTGGTTATTTCTTTCCTCTGTGATTGGGACGTCTACGATAATCAAGGTGTACTCATCTTCGATGGTGATACGAGACATCTCTTCCGCATCAAGCGGTGCACGGAGATCAGCGATATCAATATCAAAGGCTGTGGCGATTTCCATCGATTCGCTTTGTGTAGGATTGACGAGATTGATCCAAGTGCCCGGCTGGAGCGTATCAATCTCTTTAAATTCAGTTGTAGTTGAGAGAAAGACTTGCTTCATATCTCTTATCCTTTCCTAATCTAATCCGTGTTTCAGTGATTTTTGACACCGTACTATTATACTACAAAATCGGCTTTTTTGGTAATAGAATTTCACTTTTTTTGGTATAATGGAAAGCAACAATGGACTAGAAAGAAGTAACATGCAAGATAAGATTGTCATCCATGGGGCACGCGCCCATAATTTAAAAAATATTGACGTGGAAATTCCACGAGACAAGCTAGTTGTGGTGACGGGGTTGTCGGGTTCGGGCAAGTCCAGTCTTGCCTTTGATACTCTTTATGCAGAAGGGCAACGCCGCTATGTAGAGAGTCTATCAGCCTACGCTCGTCAGTTCTTAGGGAATATGGAAAAACCAGATGTGGACTCTATCGATGGTCTTAGTCCTGCTATTTCCATTGACCAGAAGACGACCAGTAAAAATCCTCGTTCGACGGTTGGGACAACGACGGAAATCAACGACTATCTGCGTCTCCTCTATGCTCGTGTAGGAACACCATACTGTATCAATGGACATGGGGCTATCAAGGCTTCGTCTGTCGAACAGATCGTAGACAAGGTTTTGGAATTGCCAGAACGCCAGCGTCTGCAGATTTTGGCTCCTGTTATTCGTAAGAAAAAGGGGCAGCATAAGACGCTGATTGAAAAGATTCAAAAGGATGGTTACGTCCGTGTCCGTGTCGATGGAGTTGTCTACGATGTGACCGAAGTTCCTGAACTTGAAAAAAATAAACAACACAACATTGACGTGGTGGTAGACCGTATTATCATCAAGGAAGGTATCCGTAGTCGTCTCTTCGATTCCATTGAAGCAGCCCTTCGTATCGCAGAAGGTTATGTGGTTATCGATACCATGGATGACTCTGAGTTGCTCTTCTCAGAACACTACGCTTGTCCAGTATGTGGCTTTACGGTTCCAGAACTAGAACCTCGTCTCTTCTCTTTCAATGCACCGTTTGGTTCATGTAGTGAGTGTGATGGTTTGGGGATCAAGCTAGAGGTTGATACGGATCTAGTAGTGCCAGATGCTAGTAAGACCCTTTGTGAGGGAGCATTGGCACCTTGGAACCCTATCTCTTCTAACTATTATCCAAATATGCTAGAACAAGCCATGACAGCCTTCGGAGTGGACATGGATACTCCTTTTGAAGCCTTGTCAGAGGAAGATAAGAATCTCATTTTCTATGGTTCAGATGGTAAGGAATTCCATTTCCACTATGAGAATGAATTCGGCGGAGTTCGCGACATCGACATCCCTTTTGAGGGAGTTGTCAATAATATCAAACGTCGCTATCATGAAACCAATAGCGACTACACTCGCACCCAGATGCGCCTCTACATGAATGAGCTGACTTGCGGAACCTGTCACGGCTATCGTCTCAATGACCAGGCCTTGTCTGTCCGTGTGGGTGGCGAGCAAGGGCCACATATCGGAGAAATTTCAGACCTGTCTATCGCAGACCACTTGGACTTGGTGAGCCAGCTGACCTTGTCTGAAAATGAAGCGATTATTGCTCGTCCCATTCTCAAGGAAATCAAGGACCGCTTGACCTTCCTCAATAACGTGGGCCTTAACTATTTAACGTTATCCCGCTCGGCAGGAACCCTATCAGGTGGGGAGAGCCAACGTATTCGCTTGGCAACCCAGATTGGTTCCAATCTCTCAGGAGTTCTCTATATTCTTGATGAGCCGTCTATCGGTCTTCACCAGAGGGACAATGACCGTTTGATTGCCAGTCTGAAAAAAATGCGCGATTTGGGTAACACTCTCATCGTGGTAGAACATGATGAAGACACCATGCGAGAAGCCGATTATCTGATTGACGTTGGTCCTGGAGCGGGTGTCTTTGGTGGAGAAATTGTCGCGGCAGGAACACCTAAGCAGGTAGCTCGCAACAGCAAATCCATTACAGGACAGTATCTATCAGGGAAACGCTCGATTCCTGTACCATCAGAACGTCGCGTTGGAAATGGTCGCTTTATCGAAGTGACAGGTGCGCGTGAGAACAACTTGCAAAATATCACCGCTCGCTTCCCACTCGGGAAATTCATTGCGGTGACAGGGGTGTCTGGTTCAGGGAAGTCGACACTCATTAACAGTATTCTCAAAAAAGCCATTGCTCAAAAGCTCAATCGCAATTCAGACAAGCCTGGTAAGTTTAAAACCATTACAGGAATCGAGCATATCGACCGTCTGATAGATATTGATCAGAGTCCAATTGGACGAACTCCGAGGTCCAACCCTGCGACCTATACAGGTGTCTTTGATGACATTCGAGACCTCTTTTCTCAGACAAATGAAGCCAAGATTCGTGGCTACAAAAAGGGTCGTTTCAGTTTCAATGTCAAGGGTGGGCGCTGTGAAGCCTGCTCGGGTGATGGGATTATCAAGATTGAGATGCATTTCTTGCCAGATGTTTACGTAGCCTGTGAAGTCTGCCATGGAACTCGTTACAATAGCGAAACCCTGGAAGTTCACTACAAGGAAAAGAATATCTCGCAAGTCTTGGATATGACCGTCAACGATGCGGTGGAATTTTTTAAACACATTCCGAAAATTCAACGCAAACTCCAGACTATCAAGGATGTAGGTCTAGGTTATGTGACCTTAGGACAACCAGCTACGACACTTTCTGGAGGGGAGGCCCAGCGTATGAAGTTGGCTAGCGAACTCCACAAGCGTTCGACAGGTAAGTCCTTCTACATTTTAGATGAACCGACAACTGGTCTTCATACCGAGGATATCGCTCGTCTGCTTACCGTTTTGTCTCGCTTTGTCGATGATGGAAATACAGTTCTCGTGATTGAGCACAATCTAGATGTTATCAAAACAGCAGACCATATTATCGACCTAGGCCCAGAAGGAGGTGTCGGTGGCGGAACTATTATCGCAACAGGAACACCAGAGGAAGTAGCTGCTAATGAAGCTAGCTATACAGGACAGTATTTGAAAGGAAAGTTACATCATGAATAAACGTGTACAAGCATTTTTAGATAAAATGCAAGAAAAAGAACTAGATGGAATCATTATCAATAACCTTAAAAATGTCTACTATTTGACAGGATTTTGGGGTTCAAATGGTACGGTCTTTATCAGCCGTGACCGTCAGGTCTTAGTGACAGATGCCCGCTATATCATCGCTGCCAAGCAAGAAGTTACTGGTTTTGAGATTTTTGCAGAACGTGATGAGTTGGCAACTATCGCAAAGATTGCAAAAGACATGGGCCTTTCTCGTATCGGGTTTGAAGATGAGATTTCAGTTTCTTATTACCATCGCATGCAAACAGCCTTTGAAGGTTTGGAATTGCTCCCTCAAACTCAGTTTGTTGAAGCCCTTCGCATGATTAAGGACGAGACAGAGATTGCGACTATTCGTAAGGCTTGTTCCATCTCAGACCAAGCTTTCCACGATGCTCTTGACTTTATCAAGCCAGGTAAGACAGAAATTGAAATTGCCAACTTCCTGGACTTCCGTATGCGTGAATTAGGCGCTGCTGGTTTGTCTTTTGACACGATTCTAGCTAGTGGGATTAACTCTTCTAAACCTCACGCCCACCCAATGCACAAGCCAGTAGAACTAGGTGAAGCTATTACTATGGACTTCGGTTGCCTTTACGACCACTATGTCAGTGATATGACTCGTACTATCTACCTAGATCATGTCAGTGATGAACAAGCAGAAATCTACAACACTGTTTTGAAGGCTAACCAAGCTCTGATTGACCAAGCTAAGGATGGCTTAGGTTTCCGTGATTTTGATAAAATCCCTCGTGATATCATTGTGGAAGCAGGCTATGGAGAGTACTTTACACACGGTATCGGGCATGGTATCGGACTTGATATTCACGAAGAACCTTACTTTAGCCAAACTTCCAAAGAAGTTATCAAAACTGGTATGGTCTTGACTGATGAACCTGGTATTTATATTGAAGGTAAATACGGAGTTCGTATCGAAGATGATATCCTGATTACAGATACAGGTTGTGAGTTATTAACCCTTGCTCCAAAAGAATTAATCGTAATCTAAGAAAAATGAGATAAATTGTTGACTTTTACTAGTTAAAGGTTTATACTGAAAGGCGAAAACGGTAGGTGAGGCTACCATAGGGATACGGATGACTACCGCAAAGCAGTGGAGACACTACTCGTTGGTCAACAGTCCTGGTCGCGAAGGTCAAGACTAAGCTCATTACATCGCCCTATGGAGTTAAAGCTTGAACGAAAACAGATAATAAGTTTTTTAGTCCTGCCATTTTATGGCAGGACTTTCTGCTGTTTTAGAACAAAGAAGGGAGACAAACGATGCAAATTGACGATCATCCAGAGCCGCACATACACAACCAATCGCTGATTTGTGTCGTTCTGTCCTTATAAAGTGATTGGTCCCTGTGTATGAAATTACCATTCATACAGATAGGAGAAACCAATGAAAACTACAAAAGAAAGATTAGCAGCAGCTATTCAAACTCCATTTAAAGATAGTCTAGCTTTTTACCATACAAGTCTAAAGGGCTTAGATTCTGAACAGGTTGAAGAAAACCGTGACCTATATGGTGAAAACACCATCACCAAGGGTCAAGAGGATTCCATCTTTAAGAAAATTTATGAGTCCATTATCAATCCTTTCACAATCATTTTGCTTGTGATTGCCTTTATCTCTCTCGTTACAAATGTCTGGCTTGCCAAACCTGGACAAGAGGATCCAACGACTTCTATCATTATCGTTGTCTTGGTTTTGATTTCAGGAGGCATCCGTTTTGTCCAAGAGTTGCGGAGCGACAAGGCAACAACCAATCTTTCAAAAATGATTGTCAACACTGCAACTGTTATTCGTGATGGTCTTGAACAAGAGTTGCCCATCGATGAGTTGGTTGTGGGAGATCTCGTGAAATTGAGTGCGGGAGACATGATTCCAGCAGATGTTATCTTATTTGAATCCCGCGACTTTTTCGTTCAACAGTCAGGTTTGACTGGAGAAAGCGATGCAGTCGAAAAGCTTGCTTTAAATAAAGCTACTAATCAAAATGTAGAGAGTCTTTTAGAAGCAGAATCCTTGGCATTCATGGGGACAAACGTTATCTCAGGAAGTGCTACAGCTATGGTTCTCGCTGTTGGTGATGACACCATGATGGGAGCTATTGAGCAAACTCTCAACACCTATGATGAGCCAACTTCTTTTGAACGTGAAATGAACAGCATTTCTTGGCTCTTGATCCGCTTGATGCTTGTCATGGTTCCGATCGTGTTTTTCGCAAATGGGTTGACTGATGGAGACTGGCTAGAGGCTGGAGTCTTTGCCTTGAGCGTTGGTGTCGGACTTACACCAGAAATGCTTCCAATGATTATCACAGCCAGCTTGGCCAAAGGTTCCATTATCATGGCCAAGGAAAAGGTGGTCATCAAAAAACTCAATGCTATCCAGGACTTAGGAGCAATCGATATCCTATGTACAGATAAAACAGGAACTCTAACGCAAGATGAGATTGTCTTAGAATACCCTTTGGATATCCATGGTGATTTGGATATGGCAGTCTTAAGAAGAGCTTATCTAAATTCACATTTCCAAACAGGTTTGAAAAACTTAATGGATCGTGCCATTATCAGTAGAACCGAAAAAGAAGCCAAAGAACACGCTATTCTACAAGATTTGGATAACATCTTCCAAAAGATTGATGAACTGCCTTTTGACTTTGAACGCAGACGCATGAGTGTCATCGTCAAAGACGATAGCAATGTCGTTAGTATGGTTACCAAAGGCGCTTTAGAAGAAATGTTGAACATTTCGACTCATGTGGAATATCGCGGAGAAATCATTCCCCTAACCGAAGACATTCGCCAAGAAGTATTAGCAGAAGTTGGTCAATTAAACCGTCAAGGTTTGCGTGTTTTAGGTGTTGGTTACAAGTCAGGTCTACATGAAGATTATGCCTATGCTGTGACTGATGAAAGTGACATGATCCTTACGGGTTACCTTGCCTTTTTGGATCCGCCAAAACCATCTGCAGCACCCGCTATTCAAGCTCTGCTTGAGCATGGTGTCAGAACAAAAATTTTAACTGGGGATAACGAAAAAGTAACCCAAGCCATTTGTGAAAAGGTTGGTTTGGACGTTGAGCATATGATCTTAGGGGCTGACATTGACCAAATGACAGATCAAGAATTGGCAGAAGCGGTTGAAAGTGTAACAGTATTTGCTAAATTGTCTCCGGATCAAAAAGCTCGTATCATTTTACAGTTAAAGAAAAATGGTCATGCCGTTGGTTATATGGGAGATGGGATCAACGACGCTCCATCCATGAAGGTGGCTGATGTTGGAATTTCTGTAGATACAGCAGTAGACATCGCCAAAGAAACAGCGGATGTTATTTTGCTAGACAAGGATCTCATGGTTCTGGAAACTGGTATCGTTGAGGGCCGTAAGGTCTACGCCAACATGACCAAGTACATCAAGATGACCGTTAGTTCAAACTTTGGGAATATCTTCTCACTATTGGTTGCGAGTATCTTCTTACCATTTTTACCAATGGCTCCTGTTCATCTCATTGTCCTAAACCTAGTCTATGATTTGTCTTGTGTGGCATTGCCATTTGATAATGTTGATCAAGACTTCCTTAAACAACCCCATACATGGGAAGCAAAATCCATTACGCGATTTATGGTTTGGATGGGTCCAATCTCATCTATCTTTGATATTTTGACATTTATCTTCCTCTACTTTATCATTGTTCCTTTGGTAACAGGTCATCACTATGTTCATGGGTCAGAATCTGCTCTTCAGTTTATTATCTTGTTCCAAACAGGCTGGTTCATCGAATCTATGTGGTCTCAAACCATGGTCATCCACATGCTTCGTACAGCAAAAGTTCCTTTTGTACAAAGCAGACCAGCTTGGCTTGTGATTTTGATGACTCTGGTTGCAGCCTTTTTCGTAACCAGTCTACCTTATGGACCACTGGTAAATATCCTTCGTCTAGCACCCTTAGGACTTCCTTACTTCTTGTTCTTAATCTGCATTATTTTCTTGTATATGTTTAGCGTTACAGTTATTAAGAAATTTTACATTAAGAAGTATAAAGAATGGTTATAGTTCGTATTTTGTCAAGAAAAAAGTTCAAAAATTGCCAAAAAAGTTAAAATTTTTTAAAAATAGGTCGCAAGTCCGATGTTTTTTATGGTATAATAGTCTAAACTGATAGTAACATGTAGCGAAAGGGGTAGGTACATGATCAAAATTTATACAGTCTCAAGTTGTACTAGCTGTAAAAAAGCGAAGACCTGGCTCAATGCCCACCAGTTAAGTTATAAAGAACAAAACCTCGGTAAGGAAGGAATCACGAGAGAAGAACTACTTGATATTTTGACAAAAACAGACAATGGAATTGCAAGTATCGTATCATCGAAAAATCGTTATGCAAAGGCCCTTGGTGTTGATATCGAAGATTTGAGTGTCAATGAAGTGCTCAACCTAATCATGGAAACACCACGTATCTTGAAAAGTCCGATTCTTGTAGATGAGAAACGCCTACAAGTTGGCTATAAAGAAGACGATATCCGTGCCTTTTTGCCACGCTCTGTCCGTAATGTGGAAAATGCAGAAGCGCGTTTACGTGCGGCTCTATAAAACATCAAGGCTGGGAGTGACTCCTGGCCTTCTCTAATATTTAAATTTTTAAATTGGATAACATGTGAGGATTTATGAAAAAGTTAGTCATTGGAACATTCGCAGCACTATTTTTGCTCGTTGGATGTGGTCAGAAAAAAGAAACAGCAGCTTCAACTACTGAGAGTTCTCAAGAAGCCCTACAGTCTACCTTGCCCGTATTAGAAAATGCAACCAAGAATACAGTTGTTACTAAGACCTTGGTTTTGCCAGCTGATGAGAGTGGTGCTCAGCAAACTCAAATCATTACCTACAAAGGCAATCAATTTTTAAGCTTGACCATTCAGCAAAAGCGTCCTGTATCAGAAGATTTAAAAAATTATATTTCTGAGCGAGGATTAGATGAAGCTAAAAAAGCTCTAAAAGAAGCTGAGGACAAGGATGAGTCTGTTCAAGCGGCTCGAAAAATTTCAGGATTTACCATTGAAACGACTCTTTTAAATGAGAAAGAAATGGAAACCAAGACTAGCTATGATTTCCAAACACTGGATCTCAAAAAAGCAAGTGAAAACGAATACTTAAAGAATGTTGGACTGGAAAATCTATTGAAAAACGAACCAGAGGACTATATTGCTAATCGTGTTGCAAATGGGGCAACAGTCCAGTAAAAAGTCAGAGAAAATCAGCAGAATCAGACTGTGTGATTTGTAGAACGACCGCGAATGTGCTATAATAGTACTATTCTAAGGAAAGAGGGTGTTAGAATGGGATTTACTGAAGAAACCGTACGTTTTAAATTGGACGATTCCAATAAAAAAGAAATCAGTGAAACATTGACAGATGTCTATGCTTCTTTGAATGAAAAGGGCTATAACCCTATTAACCAGATCGTGGGCTATGTTCTCAGTGGAGACCCAGCTTACGTTCCTCGTTATAACAATGCACGAAATCAAATCCGTAAGTATGAGCGAGATGAAATCGTTGAAGAACTGGTTCGCTACTACCTTAAAGGACAAGGAGTCGATCTATAATCTATGAGAATTATGGGATTGGACGTTGGTTCCAAAACGGTAGGAGTAGCGATTAGCGATCCGTTAGGTTTTACGGCACAAGGGCTTGAAATCATCCAAATCAATGAAGATCAAGGTCAGTTTGGTTTTGAACGCCTCAAGGAACTCGTTGAAACCTATAAGGTAGACCGTTTTGTTGTTGGTTTGCCTAAAAACATGAACAATACCAGCGGACCGCGCGTGGAAGCCAGTCAAGCCTATGGAGCCAAACTAGAAGAACTCTTTGGTCTACCGGTAGAGTATCAAGATGAACGCCTAACTACGGTCGCTGCAGAGCGTATGTTGATTGAGCAAGCGGATATTAGTCGCAATAAGCGTAAAAAAGTTATTGATAAATTAGCCGCTCAATTGATTTTGCAAAATTATTTAGATAGAAAATTTTAAGACAGAGGAGAAACTATGTCACACGATCACAACCACGATCACGAAGAACGTGAACTTATTACACTTGTAGATGAGCAAGGAAACGAAACTTTATTTGAAATCCTTTTGACTATTGACGGAAAAGAAGAATTTGGTAAAAACTATGTCCTTCTTGTACCAGTTAATGCAGAAGAAGATGAAAACGGTGAAGTTGAAATCCAAGCTTATTCATTCATCGAAAATGAAGATGGAACAGAAGGTGAATTGCAACCAATCCCTGAAGATTCAGAAGATGAATGGAACATGATTGAAGAAGTCTTCAACAGCTTTATGGAGGAGTAAAAACATCCGGGGGATGTTTTTAGCCCAACTCCTAGAAACTGGAGAGAGTTGGATCATCCGGGGAACGTTTTTACCCTTGCTTCTAGAAATAAGAAAAAGCAGGAACGTTCGGGGAACGTTTTTAGCTCTGCGCTAGAAATTGGAAACGCAGGCAGTCTGGGAGACTGTATCAGCCCAGTTCCTTGAAATAAGAGAGAACTGGTAATTCCGGGGGGCATTTTTCTCCCATACTAGAATTAAATACTAGCTAATGAAGTAAAAAGCGAAGAGAATCTTCGCTTTTTTATTAAGGATTAAGGAGATTAAGCGTGTTTGAAGTAGAAAAATGGCTTCATAGTCGAATCGGTTTGAATTTCAGATCAGGTTTGGGGCGGATGAAGAGAGCGGTAGACTTGCTGGGGAACCCTGAGCAAGCCTATCCTATTATCCATGTGACAGGGACAAATGGAAAGGGTTCAACCATCGCCTTTATGAGAGAGCTCTTTGTTTCGCACGGCAAGAAGGTGGGGACCTTTACTTCGCCCCACATTGTTAGCATTCATGATCGGATTTGTATCAATGGTCAACCTATATCGGACGCAGACTTTATCCGTTTGGCAAATCAAGTTAAGGAAATGGAGCAAAGACTTCTAGAGACACATGATCAATTGTCTTTTTTTGAATTGTTAACAGTGATTGCTTTGCTTTATTTTAAAGAACAAGAGGTGGATCTAGTTCTATTAGAAGTTGGGATTGGTGGACTTCTTGATACCACTAATGTGGTGACTGGAGAGATTGCAGTTATTACTTCAATCGGCCTAGATCATCAGGAGACCTTGGGCAATAGTCTGGAAGAAATCGCTGAACAGAAAGCAGGAATTTTTAAGCAAGGAAGAGCAGCAGTGATTGCAAACTTAGCTCCTGAATCCCAGCTCGTTTGTCAAAAGATAGCAGAAGATTTAGATGTCACTCTCTACCAAGCTGACCGAGATTTTTCTTTCAAATCAGGACATTTTTCTTCTTCTCTAGCGGATTTGACCCGACTAAAACTGGGTTTGGAAGGAGCTTATCAAGAGGAGAATGCTGCTTTGGCTTTGCAGGCATTTCTGTTGTTTATGACAGAGAGAGGTGAAAAAGTCAATGGGGAAGCTATCCGGTGTGCTTTGAAAACAACCAGCTGGGCTGGGCGTCTAGAAGCTGTTACGGAGCATATTTATCTAGATGGTGCCCATAATCTACCGGCTTTAGAACGATTGGTTGAATTTATCCAGGAAAAAATTCAGCAAGGTTATCAACCTCAAATCCTTTTTGGTGCTTTAAAGCGTAAAGATTACAGTGGCATGCTTGGTTATCTGACAGATCATTTACCTGATACAGCTCTCTATGTGACGAGTTTTGACTATCAGGGATCTTTGGAGGAGCAGGATTTGAGCGGCTATCATAGAGTTGCTTCCTATCGAGACTTTATGGATGATTTTGAAAAGTCTGCAGGGGAGAAAGACTTACTGTTTGTTACAGGTTCCCTCTATTTTATATCTGAAGTTCGTGCCTACCTTATAAAAACATAGTTGCTTGATTGACCTTGTTTCCTTTATTTGATATAGTATAAGTGGAATAGTTCTGCAGTTTTTCTGCCTTAGCTCCTGAAA
The DNA here is from genome assembly GCF_042140045.1 of Streptococcus nidrosiense. NCBI lineage: Bacteria > Bacillati > Bacillota > Bacilli > Lactobacillales > Streptococcaceae > Streptococcus > Streptococcus nidrosiense. The sequence continues at coordinate 255,934 of NZ_CP152419.1, read as the reverse complement.
GGAAGGAGACATTATGTCACTAAAAAAATTTACACTTTCTCTTGCTACTGTGGCAAGTCTTAGTGTTTTAGTTGCTTGTTCGTCAACAGCTAAATCGACACCTTCATCCCAAGCAAGCACTAGCTCTGAAGCGAGCACTAGTCAAGTATCAGAAACCAGTGCTTCTAGTTCTACTACTAGTACAAAGACTGACACAACTACTAATATAGATGGGACCTACAAGGGCCAAGACGAGGGTGATAGCATTACTCTTGTAGTTACTGGAAATACCGGAACGTGGACAGAAGTTGAAGCGGACGGAGATCAAGAGGTTAAGAAGGTGACCTTCGAACCAGAAAATCAGAAAGTCATCATCGGTGATGATGTCAAGATTTATGTGGCAGAAGAGAACCAGATTATTATCGATGACATGGGCCGCGGCGTTTCTGATCGTATTGTCTTAAAAAAATAGATATTCTGTAAGGATTTGGATCTGTAAAAGACGGATTCAAATCCTTTTTTCATTGACTTTGAACTCAAAAAAATTCCATACTTTTAAGATAGCTAATGTCTACCACAAAAGTATAGAATGAGTGAAATTAAAGAAATCGTTCTTGTAAAAACTGAGCGACGCCATCTTCTTCGTTGGTTAATGGTAATTGCTCGTCTGCGAAAGGTAACAGAGCAGGATTTGCGTTTTTCATAGCATAGCCTTTACCTGCAAAAGAAAGCATTTCTTGGTCATTGTGTTCGTCACCAAAGGCAATCAAATTCTGTTTGTCTATATTCATGACATTGAGAAGATATTCAAGGGCAAAGGCCTTGTGAACTCCTTTGGGAGTACATTCAAGGATATTTAAGGGACCACCCCAAGTATTAATATTGAGTTGGTGCTTGTAAAAGCTATTCATCTCTTCTGCCAGCGCATATTTATCGTCTGCCCTAGTTTGTAATAAAATACAGTTAGGCCCCTTGGTCACTAAATCAGACTGGAATTGATTTTCTGGGCGAAAGTTTTCAACACCAAATAATTTAGGATCAGCAATTTCTTTGTCCGGGGCTGTAATGTAAAACTTTTTACGGTATTCACCTGCGATAAAGTCTGCCTCAATCTCCTCTTTTCGTTTCACGATATCCAAGAGGTATTTTTTGTCCACAGTCAGACACTTTTCATGTTTCCAAGTCTTACCTGGCAGATGAGTGAGTGAGCCGTTGAAGTTGATCATAGGGGTTTCAAGTTCAAGTTGGTCATAAAAATCTTTGGCCATACGGTAAGGGCGACCAGTTGCGATAACAACTTGGTGGCCTTTTTTAGAGATTTTCTTAATCGTTTCAATAGTAAAATCAGAAAGTTTGCTTTCAGAGTTGAGCAAGGTTCCGTCCAAATCGACGGCAATCATTTTTTTAGTCATAAAATCCTCCCGAATCTAGTTTCAGATAAGATGTTTTCTATTATATCAGAAAGTGACTAGAAAAGCTGATAATAAGCGAAAATAAAGAGAATAATATCTCATAAGAATTTTTAAAATTAGAAAAAACATCTTGAAAAGATGAATGATTGGTGATATAATGGTAGTATTGTTCGTAAAATGACAAAGGAGATTAAAAATGGACAAACTATTTAAACTAAAAGAGCACGGGACAGATGTCCGTACAGAGGTTCTTGCTGGTTTAACAACTTTCTTTGCAATGAGTTATATTCTCTTTGTAAACCCTCAAATGCTTTCACAAACAGGAATGCCTGTTCAGGGTGTATTCTTGGCGACAATTATCGGTTCTGTTGTGGGAACTTTAATGATGGCCTTCTATGCTAACTTGCCATATGCGCAAGCTCCAGGTATGGGACTAAATGCCTTCTTCACATTTACCGTCGTATTTGGGATGGGTTATAAATGGCAAGAAGCTCTTGGAATGGTCTTCATCTGTGGGATTATTTCATTGATTATTACATTGACCAATGTTCGTAAAATGATCATCGAATCTATTCCTACAACTCTTCGTTCAGCGATTTCAGCTGGTATTGGGGTTTTCCTTGCTTATGTTGGGATTAAGAATGCTGGTCTCTTGAAATTCTCGATTGACCCAGGTACCTATACAGTAGCAGGTGAAGGAGCAGATAAGGCTCAAGCAGCACTTACTGCAAACTCAGCAGCTGTTCCAGGATTGGTAGACTTCAACTCTCCAGCTGTCTTGGTAGCTCTTGCAGGTCTTGCCATTACTATCTTCTTCGTTGTTAAGGGGATCAAAGGTGGTATCATCCTTTCTATTTTGACAACGACAGTTCTTGCGATTGCTGTTGGTCTTGTTGATTTGTCTAGCATTGACTTTGCAAGCAATAATCTTTCATCAGCCGTTAATGACCTAGGAACTTTGTTTGGTGCTGCTCTTGGTTCAGAAGGATTGGGATCTCTGATTTCAAACACTTCTCGTTTGCCAGAAACCTTGATGGCCATTCTTGCCTTCTCATTGACAGATATTTTTGATACTATCGGTACTCTTATCGGTACTGGTGAAAAAGTTGGTATCATTGCAACAAGTGGTGAAAACCATGAGTCAGCTAAATTGGATAAGGCTCTTTACTCTGACTTGGTGGCAACTTCAGTAGGTGCCATTGCAGGTACTTCAAACGTTACAACTTATGTTGAGTCTGCAGCGGGTATCGGTGCTGGTGGACGTACTGGTTTGACAGCTTTGGTTGTTGCCATCTGTTTTGCCCTATCAAGCTTCTTTAGCCCACTTCTAGCAATCGTTCCAACAGCTGCAACTGCACCAATTTTGATCATCGTCGGAATTATGATGCTTTCTAACTTGAAAAATATCCCTTGGGATGATATGGCTGAAGCTGTTCCAGCTTTCTTCACATCTATCTTTATGGGATTCAGCTACTCAATCACACAAGGGATTGCCGTTGGTTTCTTAACTTATACTTTGACGAAGGTTGTCAAAGGTCAAGTGAAAGATGTGCATGTCATGATTTGGATTTTGGATGCCTTGTTTATCTTGAACTACATCAGTATGGCTCTTAACTAATGACAAAAACTAAAAAAAGAGGGGAGTCTCCTCTTTTTTTGTTGATGGAAATATCACAAAATAAAACTTTTTGGTATAATAAATACATGTACACAAAAAATGAAGATGAGTTGATTGCACTTGGGGAAGACTTAGGGCATTTGTTAGAAAAAAATGATGTGTTGATTTTGACTGGTGAATTAGGTGCTGGGAAAACAACGCTAACAAAGGGTCTGGCTAAGGGATTAGGCATTCATCAAATGATTAAGAGTCCTACTTATACCATTGTTAGAGAATATGAAGGACGTCTACCCTTGTATCACTTAGATGTTTATCGCATCGAAGGGGATGCAGATTCTATCGACTTGGATGAATTCCTTTTTGGTTCAGGTGTAACGGTTATTGAGTGGGGACATCTATTGGGGGAAAATCTTCCATCAGATTATCTGGAGTTAGAAATCCTTAAAAAAGATGAGGGCCGAGAAATCGTCTTTCATGCTCATGGCCAAAGAGCGACAGAACTTTTGAAAGGATTGACGGATGGAGTATGATCTTTTAATCCGTGAAGCGGAAGCCCAGGATGCTTCAGCGGTCATTGCTCTCTTAGATCAAATTGGTCAAGAGACTAGTTTTACCAGTCTGGATGAAAATGGGATTGCAATGAGTGGGTCTGAGATGCAACATTTTTTGGATAAGCAGGCCCAGTCGGATAATCAAATTACCCTACTCGCTTTTTTGAATGATGAGTTAGTAGGAATCATCAATATAACAGCTGATCAACGTCCGCGAGTCCGTCATATTGGAGATGTCTTTTTAGGAATAAAAAAAGCTTACTGGGGAAATGGTCTCGGTAGTGTCCTGATGGAAGAAGCTATTGAATGGGCCAAATCAAGTGGTAGTATTCGACGTCTACAATTGACAGTTCAAAAAAGAAATCTTGCTGCGGTGCATCTGTATGAAAAAATGGGTTTTATCATAGAAGGATTACAGGAACGTGGTGCTTGTATAGAAGGAGGAGAGTTTCTAGATGTTTACCTAATGGGTCAACTGATAGACGAATAAGAGTATGGCAAAAAAGATAATCGGAATGTTTTTAGGCTTTGTTCTTGTGACAGTACTTGGTGTGGGAGCTTATGCCTATACGATCTACCAACAGAGTACGCAGACTTTGGCTAAAACCTATAAAAAAATCGGAGAAGAAACCAAGGTCATTGAAGCGACCGAACCTCTGACGATTTTGCTTATGGGCGTGGACACAGGGAATGTTGAACGTACAGATCCATGGGCTGGTAATAGTGATTCAATGATCTTGGTGACGGTGAATCCTAAAACCAAGAAGACAGTCATGATGAGTTTGGAGCGTGATATTCTCACACAAATCCAGCAGCCAGATGGTAGTGTAATAGAGGCTAAACTCAATGCCGCCTATGCCAATGGTGGAGCAGAGTTGTCTATTTCAACGATTCAAAAAATGATGAATATCCATATCGACCGCTATGTGATGGTCAATATGCATGGACTTCAAAGAATGGTTGATGCTGTGGGTGGTATTACAGTGAACAACACTCTAGGCTTCCCAATCTCTATCCAAGATCAGGAACCATTTAATACGATTTCTATCGGTGTTGGCGAACAGAAGCTAAATGGTGAAGAAGCCCTTGTTTATTCACGTATGCGTTATCAGGATCCAGAAGGAGACTATGGTCGTCAAAAACGTCAGCGTGAAGTGATTCAAAAAGTTGTCGAGAAGATTCTTAGTTTGAATAGTGTGAGTCACTATCAAGAGATTCTGAAGGCTCTTAGCGATAATATGCAGACAAATATCGAAATTACAACGACAACGATTCCTCAGTTGATGGGTTATCAAGATTCATTTAAAAATATTGAGTCTCAACAATTGCGTGGAGAGGACGCAATGCTTCAAGGGACATCTTACCAAATCGTGACATCTGAGCATATGTTAGAGATGCAAAATCTTTTACGCCGTTCGCTCGGGCAACCAGAGGTTACGAATTTGGAGACTAATGTAGTCTTGTATGAGAATCTTTATGGTCAGGGTCAGTTGCCTCAATCTACTAGTGTTGCAGTAGAAGAATTAGAATAATAGGAAACTATTCATCAAATCGTAGGAATTATCCTGCGATTTTTTCAAAGAAATCCGAATAGGTAAGTAGGAGGAAAAAATGAAAGCAGAAATTATAGCTGTTGGAACAGAGATTTTGACAGGTCAGATTGTCAATACCAATGCGCAATTCTTGTCTGAAAAGTTGGCTGAAATCGGTGTAGATGTCTATTTTCAGACGGCTGTAGGAGATAACGAGGCTCGTCTCTTATCCTTGTTAGAAATTGCTCAGAATCGCAGTAGTCTAGTTATTTTAACAGGTGGCTTGGGGCCAACGGAAGATGATTTGACCAAGCAAACTTTAGCCCAATTTTTAGGACGTGACTTGACTTTTGATCCTCAGGCTCAGGCTAAGCTGGATGACTTTTTTGCTCACCGACCAGACTATGCTCGAACTCCAAATAATGAACGCCAGGCTCAAATTGTTCAAGGTTCAACTCCATTACCAAACGAAACAGGGCTAGCAGTAGGTGGCATGATTGAAGTGGCTGGGGTAACCTACGTCGTTCTACCAGGACCTCCAAGTGAATTGAAACCTATGGTCTTAAATGAGCTGCTTCCGAGATTGACAACGGGCTCTAAACTCTATTCACGTGTGCTGCGTTTCTTTGGGATTGGCGAGAGCCAGTTAGTGACCATTCTATCAGATTTAATTGACCAGCAGACAGATCCAACCTTAGCACCTTATGCTAAAACTGGGGAAGTGACCCTTCGCATATCGACCAAGGCTAAGAGTCAAGAAGAAGCGGATCGTGTTCTAGATACTCTAGAACAAAAAATCCTTGAAAGAGAAACCTTTGAGGGTGTTTTACTTCGAGAAATTTGCTATGGCTATGGGGAAGAAACCAGCTTGGCTAGCCTGGTAGTAGAAGAGTTGAAAAAGCAAAAGAAAACCATTACCGCAGCAGAAAGCTTGACTGCAGGTCTTTTTCAAGCTACTTTGGCAGATTTTTCAGGTGTATCTGCTATTTTTAAAGGTGGTTTTGTGACTTATAGCCTTGAAGAAAAAGCAAAAATGCTTGATATTCCACAGGCTGAATTGGAAAAATATGGAGTCGTCTCAGCCTTTACTGCTGAAAAAATGGCTGAACAGGCGCGCATCAAAACCCAGTCAGATTTTGGAATTAGTTTGACAGGAGTGGCTGGACCAGACAGCCTAGAAGGACATCCAGCAGGTACAGTCTTTATCGCTTTGGCACAAGTTTCGGGTACAGAAGTTGTCCAGGCAAATATCGCAGGTAGAAGTCGTGGAGATGTGCGAGAAATTGCAGTCCTACATGCCTTTAACCTAGTTCGCAAAGCTTTATTAAGTGCTGGAGATTTGTTATAATAGAAGAAGGTCTTAGGACTATTAGAATATAGGAGAACAAAATGGCGAAAAAACCAACAAAAAAATTAGACGAAATTGGCAAAAAATTTGGTGCTGATCGTGAAAAAGCCCTAAACGATGCCCTTAAATTGATTGAAAAAGATTTCGGTAAGGGATCAATCATGCGCTTGGGTGAACGTGCAGAGCAAAAGGTCCAAGTGATGAGCTCAGGTTCTTTGGCTCTTGATATCGCACTCGGATCAGGTGGTTATCCAAAGGGACGTATCATCGAAATCTACGGGCCAGAATCATCAGGTAAGACAACGGTTGCCCTTCATGCGGTAGCGCAAGCGCAAAAAGAAGGCGGAATTGCTGCCTTTATCGATGCGGAGCACGCTCTTGATCCAGCCTATGCAGCAGCGCTTGGTGTTAATATCGATGAATTGCTCTTGTCACAACCAGATTCAGGTGAGCAAGGTCTTGAAATTGCTGGGAAATTGATTGACTCAGGTGCAGTTGATCTTGTTGTTATCGACTCAGTTGCTGCCCTTGTACCTCGTGCAGAAATCGATGGAGATATCGGAGATAGCCACGTTGGTCTTCAAGCTCGTATGATGAGCCAGGCTATGCGTAAACTCGGAGCTTCTATTAATAAGACTAAGACAATTGCTATCTTTATCAATCAATTGCGTGAAAAAGTAGGGGTTATGTTTGGTAATCCAGAGACAACTCCTGGTGGACGTGCCCTTAAATTCTACGCTTCTGTCCGTTTGGATGTTCGTGGAAGCACACAAATCAAGGGAACTGGTGACCAAAAAGATACGAGCGTAGGTAAGGAAACCAAGATTAAGGTTGTTAAAAACAAGGTAGCTCCACCATTCAAAGAAGCCTTTGTTGAAATCATGTATGGTGAAGGAATTTCAAGAACTGGTGAGCTTTTGAAGATTGCAAGTGATCTTGACATCATCAAGAAAGCAGGAGCATGGTATTCTTACAAAGACGAAAAGATTGGTCAAGGTTCTGAAAATGCTAAGAAATACTTGGCAGATCACCCAGAAGTCTTTGATGAGATTGACCACCAAGTTCGTGTCAAGTTTGGCTTGATTGAAGATGATGCGGTAGCTGATGAAAAAGTTGCACCTGCGGAATCAGAAGTAGCTAATCAAGAAGTGACTCTTGATCTTGGCGATGATCTTGAAATCGAAATTGAAGATTAAAAAGTAAAAGTGGCGGAGGAATCCCCACTTTTTCTGTTCTTTGGACTAAGGAACCGAAACAATGAGAGCTTAAGAATTGCTAATACTCTTCGAAAATCAAATTCAAACCACGTCAGCGTCGCCTTGCCGTACTCAAGTACAGCCTGTGGCTAGCTTCCTAGTTTGCTCTTTGATTTTCATTGAGTATAAAACTAGCATCTACAGATAAAAAGTAGAAAGACTATTGAAAAAGATTTGATTTGATGATAAAATAAAAAGAAAAATTAGTATTAGGAGATTATTATGGAAAAACGTCTAGTTCGTAATGTTCAAGATAAAAAGATTGCTGGTGTTTGTGCAGGTCTTGCTGACTACTTAGATATGGACCAAACATTGGTTCGTGCTATTTGGATTCTCTTCACATTGCTAGGTGGATCAGGAATTCTTGCTTACCTCATTCTTTGGCTCATCATGCCAGAAGCTGGAACAGAAGCGTAAACTTAGTGCATCTTTATAAGATAAATCATGATAAGGCTGGGACAAAATTGTTTTAGCCTTATTTATGATGTGCTGGGGAAAGTTTTGTCAAATTTTCTTCTTAATTTATTTTGAAATAACAAAAAATCACCTACGACAGGTGATTGTATATTGATTACAGAGAAAATTACAAATCTTTAATGGAGACTCAAGGTTGCTATCCAGACTAGTGTTCACTAAAGCGACGGTACTCGATGTGGAAGTCAAAATAATTTTCTTCTTGTAATTTTTGAAAGATATCACGGTAGGCTTCTTCATCAAAATGGTCACCACGATATAGAATCTCAAAACTAAGACCTTCGTACTCCAAAAAAGCATTGGCTGTTTTGAAGCTGTTTTGTTTATAGAATTCCATGCGAGCTTTTCGCTGTTCAAGGTTATCGCATTCCTCATCCAAACGCTCCACTTCAAGAATCATGGTGCGCTGGTAAAAATCAATGAGTTTTTTAATAATTTCTCTCCCGTAGCCATGACTGCGGAGATGGGGCATAATGGCAAAAAAGCTGATGTAGAATGCTTTTTGATTGGCAATAGCAAAAGCGAAGCCAACAAATTCTTCCTCGTTATAAAAAGCGAAAAAGTGAGCGTCATCCCTATCTTGGTAACGTAAAAATTCTTCCAAAGGTACCCTTTCTTCTTCAGGAAAGGCTTCCTTGTTTAATTGGTCAACTTTTTCAAGATCTGGGAATACATCTGTAATTAACTGGCTGGTTAAGGTCATACCTAACCTCCTTTTCTGTCATGATTATACCAGATTGTCTGTATATAGGCAACGCTTTCTTATCCAAACTCTCTTGTTCCCCTACTAGAAAGCTGATATAATAAGCCTTATGAATAAAAAATCAACGGTGGACCTGATTCATGGTCCCATTCTTCCTTCACTGATTAGTTTTGCATTACCGATTTTACTGTCCAATATCTTTCAGCAACTTTATAATACGGCTGATATTTTGATTGTTGGACGTTTTCTAGGGCCAGACTCCTTGGCGGCTGTTGGGGCAACAACGGCTATCTTTGACTTGATTATCGGTTTTGCTCTCGGAGTTGGCAATGGAATGGGAGTGGTGATTGCCCGCTATTATGGAGCCCGTAACTTTTCGAAGATTAAAGAAGCTGTCGCAGCCACTTGGATCTTAGGAGCCCTTTTAAGTGTGATTGTTATGACGATAGGCTTTGTCGGCCTCTATCCACTTCTCCAATATCTGGAAACTCCTACAGAGATTCTCCCCCAGTCTTATGAATACATCTCAATGATTGTCAGCTGTGTGGGAGTTAGCTTTGCTTATAATCTCTTTGCAGGATTACTACGCTCGATTGGTGACAGCCTTGCGGCGCTTGCCTTTCTTATCTTTTCAGCCATTGTTAACGTCATTCTAGATTTATATTTTATTACACAACTGCAGTTGGGAGTTCAGTCTGCAGGTCTTGCAACCATTATCTCCCAGGGTTTGTCAGCTATCCTTTGTTATCTCTATATCCGAAAGAGTGTTCCAGAGCTCCTTCCTAGGTGGAAGGATTTCAAATGGAATAAGGCTCTCTATGTCGATCTCTTGGAGCAGGGGCTAGCTATGGGCTTGATGGGTTCAATCGTCTCTGTAGGAAGTGTCATCTTACAATCCTCTGTCAATAGTTTTGGAGCAGTCATTATCAGCGCTCAGACGGCAGCACGCCGAATCATGGCCTTTGCCTTATTGCCAATGACGGCTATTTCAGCCTCTATGACCACATTTATCTCTCAAAACTTTGGGGCAAAACGACCAGAACGTATTGTTCACGGTCTTCGACTAGGGAGTTATATCAGTATGGCTTGGGCGAGCTTTGCCTGTATTTTCCTATTTTTTGCAAGTCCTACTCTGGTTTCTTTCCTGGCAAGTTCGACGGACGGCTACTTGATTGAAAATGGGACTTTATACCTACGCATCAGTTCTGTATTCTATCCATTTTTGAGTCTTTTATTGATCTATAGAAATAGCTTACAAGGGCTAGGTCAAAAGTTCCTACCTCTCGTATCTAGCTTTATCGAGTTATTTGGGAAAATCGTGTTTGTGGCTTGGATTATTCCTTGGACAGGCTATACAGGTGTTATTCTATGTGAGCCCCTTCTCTGGCTAGTTATGACTGCTCAACTTTACTTCTCACTTTCCAAGCATCCATGGATCAAAGAAGGTAAGAAAATCTTGGTTGCTGGTGGGAAATCCTAGCTTGATTTACAAAAGAAAAATCCATTTCCTCTAGTGAAAATCAGGTAGACTTGTGTTATAATAAGAAAGATTAAAATGTGAAAAAAGGAGATTCCTAATGGGACGTAAATGGGCCAATATCGTAGCTAAGAAGACAGCTAAAGATGGAGCTAACTCTAAAGTATATGCAAAATTTGGTGTAGAAATCTATGTAGCAGCTAAAAAAGGTGAACCAGATCCAGAATTAAACACTGCTTTGAAATTCGTTATCGATCGTGCCAAACAAGCGCAAGTGCCAAAACACGTTATTGATAAGGCTATCGATAAAGCAAAAGGAAACACAGACGAAACCTTTACAGAAGGTCGTTACGAAGGTTTCGGACCAAATGGTTCTATGTTGATCGTTGATACTTTGACTTCAAACGTTAACCGTACAGCTGCCAACGTGCGTGCTGCCTTTGGTAAAAACGGCGGAAATATGGGAGCTTCAGGTTCTGTATCTTATCTCTTTGACAACAAGGGTGTTATCGTATTTGCAGGTGACGATGCTGATGCTATCTTTGAACTCTTGCTTGAAGCAGATGTTGATGTAGATGATGTAGAAGCAGAAGAAGGAACAATCACTGTCTACACTGCACCAACTGACCTTCACAAGGCTATCGTTGCTTTGCGTGAGTCTGGTATTGAAGAATTCCAAGTAACTGAATTGGAAATGATTCCTCAATCAGAAGTTGAGTTGTCAGATGAAGATTTGGAAACATTTGAAAAACTCTACGGAGTCCTTGAAGACGACGAAGACGTACAAAAAATCTACACAAACGTAGATGGATTCTAAGAATAAAAATAACCCCTTTGAAAATTCAGTGTTTTCAAGGGGTTTGTTTATCCTGTGATGACAAAAGGGGCAGGAAAGAGACAAAAATTTCTTTTGCTCAAAACGTTATTAGTAATCTATAATTGTCCATAATCCAATGGATTGTGGAAATATCCTGGTGTTGGGATTTAGAAATCGAGACTTGGTCTACCGATTGCTATTCCCGGCACCTTTTTAGTTATGTTAAACTTTCACTCCAGAATCAGATTGTTCTTTTCGGTCCAGTCCGACAGCAAATTTACGGATTAGAAGAAACTGGCCATTTTCCTGCTTAACAAACGTGAGCACAACTGTCTTAGGATCTGAACTGATGGAGAGATAGGTGATTCTTTTTATTTCATAGTCTCCCATAACTGAATCTGTTTCTGAATCTGGGATTCCGTGTTTCCTGATAATATCTTTGTAGTTGCTGCCACCTTTCCCGCTATCAGAAGTATCACCTTCTACCAAGGCATCGAACTGTTCCTGACTCCAAGTGAAGAATTCAGTATCCTCCTCGTCATCTTCCTTGCCTATACTACTATCAGGAAGTTCACCATAATCCTCAGCATCAGTTGAAGAAGTGATGTTTCTATAGGGGTGACTAAAGGTTCTGGCGAAATCAGTAAAGATATTAGTAGATAGAACTTGAGTTATTAAAACAAGGACAATGGAAATAAGACCTAAGGTTGTTCCGATGATAGCCAATGTTTTACGGTTTCTGATATTGATGGCAATACCAAAAACTCCTAAAATCAAAGTGGCAATGGCAAGGAAAAATGATAGGATGTTGACGATAGGTATCCAAGAACCAAGAAGCGCCAGGGCTCCAAAGATGATGGCAAGGATTCCTAAGAGTTTCTGTTCTTTTTGTTTCATGTGTGAATTTCTCATTTCTAGTAAACTGGATTCGTATCTTTGTGAGATAGTGTTTATTATAGATAAAATAAGACCTAATGTCAATTTCTGCTTAGATAGTTCTCTAGGAAACTTTTTTCTTGACATTCTATTTGAAAATGATAAAATAGTTCTCATGAAAACCAATTGGTTCTCGTGAGAACTATTTATGTGTAAAAAGGAGCAATCATGGATAAGCCGATGTTAGCTTTTAAACGTTTTGGTCACCAGGTTCACCTTATGGTGCAAAAGGAAGCCAAGCGTTGTGGTATTGAATTTATGGGCGGACCGCAGGGGCAGGTCCTCCGTTTTTTAGATCGTCGTGAGCAGGATCAAGAATTGACACTTATAAAGGATATTGAACAAGAACTCAATATCACCAAGTCAGTTGCGAGTAACTTGGTTAAGCGAATGGTGCAAAATGGTTTGGTAGAGTTGGAGGCGAGTCCAAGTGATAAACGGGCAAAATTTGTTCATTTGACTGAAAAATCTCGCTCTCAAATGAAGCAGGTCAAGTCTTTCTTTGATCGAATTGACCGCAGTTTACTCGATGGAGTATCTGAGGAAAAACTAGCTATTTTTGAGGAAGTCATGGGTCGACTACAAGCCAATGTAGAAAAAATAGGAGGGGAAGATGAAGAAACTCGCTAAGCGTATCACAGGAAAAGAGTGGGGAATGATTCTCTTGACTGTTCTCTTTACCTGTTGCTCGGTCTATCTAGAGTTAGAAGTACCGACTTACGTTTCAAAAATAACAGAATTACTCGGAACGCCAGGTACGGAGCTAGGAGATCTTTGGTCACCAGCCATTAAGATGATAGGCTTGTCTCTACTTGCTTTCCTCTCATCCGTTACTGTTGGATTTTTTGCCGCTCGCGTTGCAGCGTCTTACACAACTCATTTACGAAGCGATATTTTTAATCGTGTTCTAGATTTCTCGCAGACAGAGATCAAACGTTTTTCAATCCCAAGTCTCTTGACTCGGACGACTAATGATATCACACAGGTTCAGATGCTTTTTACCATGGGACTCCAGGTGGTCACTCGTGGACCAATCATGGCTATCTGGGCCATTGGAAAAATCCTTGGGAAGTCTGAGTACTGGCTCTGGGCAGTAGTAATCGCTGTTATCGTCAATGTTTTGATGACAACTGTTCTCCTGACTCTGGCCTTTCCAAAACAATCTGTCATCCAAAAATTGACAGATAAACTCAATAGTATTACTCGTGAAAGTTTGACAGGGATTCGAGTGGTGCGTGCTTATAATGCCGAGGATTATCAAGACAAGAAATTCGAAGAAGCCAATGAGGAAGTCACTCGTCTTAATCTCTTTGTCAACCGTTTGATGGCGATTATGAATCCTATTATGATGGCGATTTCGAGTGGCTTGAGTCTAGCTATCTACTGGATTGGAGCCTATATCATCAACGATGCTAGCCTGACAGACCGTCTACCACTCTTTAGTGATATGGTGGTCTTCATGTCTTATGCCATGCAGGTCGTGATGGGCTTCTTGCTCATGAGTGCTCTCTTTTTCGTCCTTCCTCGTACCTTGGTTTCTGCAGGACGTATCAATCAGGTGCTAGACTTGCATTCTTCTATTGAAAATCCTAGTCAACCACAGACGGCAGATTCATCTGTAAAAGGTCAAGTGGAATTCCGTGATGTAACCTTCCGTTACTCTAAAAACTCAGAAGCGGTTGTGGAGCACGTCAGTTTCAAGGCAGAAGCTGGTCAAACCATTGCCTTTATCGGCTCAACTGGTTCTGGTAAATCTACACTTGTGAACCTCTTGCCTCGTTTTTATGATGTATCTGATGGGGAAATCCTAGTAGACGGTGTCAATGTGCAGGATTATGACTTGGAAGATTTGCGGAATAAAGTCGGCTATATCCCACAAAAAGCAGTCCTCTTTTCTGGAGATGTTAAGGGCAATCTCGACTTTGGTAAGAGTCAAGAAACGCCACTAAGTGAGACTGCCATGTGGCAAGCTTTGGAATTGGCTCAATCTAAGAATTTTATCGAGGATAAGGAAGCAGGTCTAGACTCCGAAGTGGCCCAAGGCGGTACCAACTTCTCAGGAGGACAAAGACAACGTTTGGCCATTGCACGCGCCTTGGCTCGTAAGCCAGAAATTCTCATTTTTGATGATTCATTCTCAGCCTTGGACTACAAGACAGACCGTATCTTACGCCAAGTATTAGCTGAAAAAACACAGTCTATGACCAAGTTGATCGTTGCCCAACGCATTTCAACTATCATGGACGCTGACTTGATCTTAGTCTTAGATCAGGGTAAAGTTGTGGGACAAGGCACCCACAAGGAACTTCTTGCAACCAACGAAGTTTATCAAGAAATTGCCTATTCACAACTATCGAAGGAGGAATTGGAACATGGAAAATAAGAAGATGTCCGTTTGGAAACAATACAAACCTTTTCTAGCAGGTCTCCAACTTCCTCTACTAGTTGCAGTTGTGGCTGCTGTATGTTCAAGTATTATCACTGTTTATGGACCAACTAAGATCAAAGAAATCACCAACTTGATTTCAGATGGTTTGGCTACAGAAATCGATTTGGTAGCTGTGTCTAGCATCGCCAGCTTTTTGGCTGTTTTGTATGTACTTGGTGCCATTCTCAACTATACGCAAGCCTATATTTTTTCAACGAGTATCCAACATTTTTCAAAACGAATGCGGACGGCCATTGCTGAAAAAATTAACCGTCTGCCACTTGCTTATTTTGACCGTCATTCTCAAGGAGACACCCTTTCTCGTGTGACCAATGACGTCGATACGGCGGCTCAGTCCCTCAACCAAAGTCTGGGAACGGTTCTCTCAGCTAGCTTTCTACTGATTGCTGTTTTGATTACCATGTTTGGCATGAACTGGATTTTGGCATTGGTAACAGTTGTTTCAACCCTTGTAGGTTTTGCTGCGGTTTCAGTGATTATGGCTAAGTCACAGGGTTACTTTAAAGCCCAGCAAAACAACCTAGCAGCTGTAAACGGTTATGTAGAAGAAATGTACTCTGGCCACAATGTGGTGACCAGCTATAATGCTGTGGATACCACTAAAGAAACATTCGCAGGCTTGAACCAGAATCTACATGATAGTATCTGGAAATCTCAGTTTATTTCAGGGATCATGATGCCCGCTATGTTCTTTGTCGGAAACTTTAGCTATGTTTTGGTTGTTATCGTCGGTGCTGCCTTGGCTCTTGAAGGCCATATCAGTATTGGGATTATCGTAGCCTTCATGGTTTATGTTCGTACCTTCTCACAACCCTTATCACAGATTGCACAAGGGATTACCAGCTTACAACAGGCTAGTGCAGCTATGACCCGTGTCTTTGAGTTTCTAGGAGAAGCTGAGATGGAAGACGAGTCTCATAAGGAAAGACAATTAACCGACATGAAGGGTCAAGTGGTCTTTGACAGAGTTGCCTTTGGCTATACTCCTGAAAAAACGATCATTCACGACTTTTCAGCGACAGCTCATGCAGGGCAAAAGGTTGCTATTGTTGGGCCGACTGGAGCTGGGAAAACTACCATAGTCAATCTCTTGATGAAATTTTATGAGATTGATAAGGGAAGCATTCGCATCGATGGTGTGGATACCAAGAATATGAAACGCTCGGAAGTGCATGATGCCTTTTCAATGGTCTTGCAGGATACCTGGCTCTTTGAAGGAACTATTCGAGACAATCTCATTTATAATCAAACTGGGATTAGTGAAGAGCGCGTGATTGAAGCAGCCAAAGCAGTAGGAATCCACCACTTTATCACAACCTTACCAGATGGCTACGATACTGTTTTGGATGATACAGTGACCTTGTCAGTCGGGCAGAAACAGCTCTTGACCATCGCTCGTGCCCTTTTCAAAGATTCTCCACTCTTGATTCTGGACGAAGCGACCTCTTCAGTCGATACACGTACAGAGGAGTTGATTCAGAAAGCCATGGACCGTTTGATGGAGGGACGCACATCCTTTGTTATTGCCCACCGCTTGTCAACGATCCGCAATGCTGACTTGATTCTGGTCATGAAGGACGGAAACATCATCGAGCAAGGCAATCATGAAGAGCTTATGGCTCAAGGTGGTTTCTATGCTGACCTCTACAATAGTCAATTTACAGAAGATGAAGTAGAAGAATAAAACCAAAGAAGGCTTGACGGCCTTCTTTTTCTGCACTATACTAGAATAGGAGGAGCTAGCAGGCTTCTTTTGTAAAAACTAGGAATAATGAGAAATACATGAAAAACTATCAAGAGTGGTATGATAAGAGGAAATCAAGTCTTCTTCGACATCCACAACTATTGCAATTGATGCGAGTTTTTAATCGCATAATGACAGTTCTGATGCCCCTAGCCTACATGGCCTTGTTGGGGACAAGCTTTATGAGCAAGGGATTGGGGAAAGAATTTGCCACCTATATCTTAGTGCCAGCTTCTGGCTTTGTCCTATTGACGCTAGTTCGTAAGTGGATCAATCAACCACGTCCTTATGAGACTTGGGAAATTGTACCGTTACTAGACAAGGATAGCCCTGGGAATTCAATGCCTAGTCGCCATGTCTTTTCGGCAACCATCATTTCCATGGCTTGCCTGCATGCAAATCTACCTGCAGGGTTGATGTTATTGGTCTTGTCAGCTTTTCTCGGTTTTGTGCGAGTCTTGGGTGGCGTTCATTATCCCAAGGATGTTTTAGTTGGCTACGCCTGTGGCCTTCTCTGGGGAATTCTCTTCTTTATTTTCTAAAAAGCAAAGCAAGTGGGTTTGGCCTCGTAACCACTTACGGGTCAAAAGTGACCACTTGCTTTTTTGCCCTTGTAAAGTTTTCTGGCCTTTGGTATAGTAGATGCAGAAAGGAGATAGGATGAAGTTACGAATCGAGATTGATAGTGAATTAACTGAGACAGAGATTGTCATCAAGGCTGCAGCCCTGACAGATGAAATAGCTGACTTGCAACGACTCTTGCAAGAAACCAAAGCTCCTAGGTTGATCTTTTACAAGGGGACGGGTGAGTACTACTTAGACTTGGCGGAAATTCTCTTTTTTGAGACAGAAGGTAGTAAAATCTATGCCCACACCCAGAAAGAAGCCTATGAGGTTCGACTCAAGCTTTATGAGTTAGAGTCCATCCTGCCCCGCTATTTCAGTCGGGTATCCAAGTCGACCATAGCCAATCTTCGGCAGGTCTACTCGGTGGACAAGTCCTTCTCAGGGACAGGCACTATTTCCTTTTATCAAACCCACAAGGAGGTTCACGTGTCACGGCACTACCAATCCCTCCTAAAAGAAAATCTAAGAAACATGAGGTAAGAATATGAAAAAGAAAGCATTTGGTATTGTGTTGCTAGTATTGGCAGCTTTAGTGTTATTGCAGGGGAATTTTGGTATTCCTTCACTTGAAGGGGAAATTTGGCCCTTGATCGGTATTGGATTTTTTGCCTATCAATCAGTTGAGGCAATCCTTCGTCGTCATTTCACTTCAGCCTCTTTTACAGCCCTAGTGGCCCTCATGATAGCCAATCATTTTTATGACATTTTACCGATTCCCAATCAGTCATTGTTCTGGGCAAGTATTTTAATCGTAATGGGTGTCAGCGCACTCACTCATTCTAACAGAACTTGGAATGGAAAAAAATGGTGGTATGACGGTGAAAAGACCATTCTGACAGACAAGGAAGTCGCTTTTGGGGCGGGTACATTTTACAAGCAAGACCAAGAATTGGTAGAAGATGAGTTTGAGGTCGGATTTGGGAATGCCAAGATTTATTATGACAATGCAGAGATGTTAGGTGATTTTGCTACTCTGAATATCGAAGTCGGTTTTGGGAATGCAGTTATCTACGTGCCCCAACACTGGAGAGTGGACCTGAAGGTGGAAACTTTTTGTGGTGCGGCCAAGGCAGATGCCCCTCTAGGACCAACCAGCAAAACTTTGATTATCCGTGGAGACGTAGCTTTTGGGAAATTAGAAGTTGTTTACGTTAAATAAAAAAATCTTCCAATCCCCTTGCCAAAAAAGAGAAAGTGTGATAACATAGTACAGTATGTGGTGCTAGCACATCCGCTATATTAGATCTAATAGGAGGAAAACACAAATGGCTAAAGTATGTTACTTTACAGGTCGTAAGACTGTATCAGGAAACAACCGTTCACACGCGATGAACCAAACAAAACGTGCCGTAAAACCAAACCTTCAAAAAGTTACTGTACTTATCGATGGTAAACCTAAAAAAGTTTGGGCTTCAGCTCGTGCTTTGAAATCAGGTAAAGTAGAACGCGTTTAATAAAGAGTAAAAGGCCATCAGGTCTTTTTCTTTTGCTCTTAGTTCAAAAAGCCTCGTCAAAGGAGCAAATATCCGCCGATACAGTATTCTGCTTTTACACTTGGCTTGAAATATGATAAAATAGAGTATCAACTAGTTGAGGTAGAAAAAATGACTGTAAAAATTAATACAAAAGATGGTCAAATCGAACTAACAGATGAAGTGATTGCTACCGTTGTAGGCGGTGCAGCAACTGAGATTTTTGGTGTGGTCGGTATGGCAAGTAAGAAAGCCCTCAAAGATAATTTCCAAGCCCTTCTTGGGAAGGAAAATTATTCTAAAGGTGTCGTTGTAAAAGCGGCCGAAGATGGTAGCATTGCAGTTGATGTATATACCGTGTTGAGCTACGGAACAAAAATCAGTGAAGTCTCAAAAAATATCCAAGAGCGTGTCCGTTTTAGTTTGGAAAACCAACTTGGTATTACTGCTCAAACTGTGAATGTCTACATTCAAAATATCAAAGTTGTAGGAGAATAATCGTGTCAAATATTACTACAAGCTTATTTCAAGAAATGGTACAGGCTGCATCTACTCGTTTGAACAAGCAAGCCGAATATGTCAACTCATTGAACGTCTTCCCAGTTCCAGATGGAGATACAGGAACAAACATGGGAATGACTATCGAAAATGGTGCCAAAGAAGTAGCAGACAAACCAGCTTCAACTGTTGGTGAGGCTGCAAGTATCTTGGCTAAAGGTCTTTTGATGGGTGCGCGTGGGAACTCAGGAGTTATCACTTCTCAGCTTTTCCGCGGATTCTCACAAGCTATCAAGACAAAAGAAGAGTTAACAGGGAAAGACCTAGCTCTTGCCTTCCAATCAGGTGTTGAAGTAGCCTACAAGGCTGTTATGAAGCCAGTTGAAGGAACTATCTTGACCGTATCACGTGGTGCTGCCATCGGTGCTAAGAAAAAAGCCGAGCAGACAGACGATGCCATTGAGGTTATGCGCGCTGCCTTGGAAGGAGCTAAAACAGCCCTTGCGAAGACTCCAGACATGCTTCCAGTATTGAAGGAAGTTGGAGTTGTAGACTCAGGTGGTCAAGGTTTGGTTTTCATCTATGAAGGTTTCCTTTCAGCTCTTACTGGTGAATATAGCGCTTCTGAGGACTTTGTTGCGACTCCAGCCAACATGAGTGAAATGATCAATGCTGAACACCACAAGTCTGTAGCTGGACATGTGGCAACAGAAGACATTACTTTTGGTTACTGTACTGAAATCATGGTTGCCCTCAAACAAGGCCCAACTTATGCTAAAGAGTTTGACTACGAAGAATTCCGTAACTACTTGAACGAACTTGGGGACTCATTGCTTGTTGTCAATGACGATGAAATCGTTAAAGTTCACGTCCATACAGAAGATCCAGGTCTTGTTATGCAAGAAGGTCTCAAATATGGTAGCTTGGTTAAGGTTAAAGTCGATAACATGCGTAACCAACACGAAGCACAAGTGGAAAAAGAAGCTAAAGTCAGCAAACCAGCTGAAGAAAAAGAATACGCCCTTATCGCAGTAGTAGCTGGACAAGGCTTGGCAGACATCTTCCGTGCTCAAGGTGTGGACTATGTCATCGAAGGTGGACAAACCATGAATCCTTCGACAGAAGACTTTATCAAGGCTGTAGAGCAAGTGAATGCTCGCAACATCATCTTTTTGCCAAACAACAAAAACATCTTTATGGCAGCTCAATCTGCAGCTGAAGTCTTAGAACAACCAGCAGTAGTGATAGAAGCTCGTACCCTTCCTCAAGGATTGACTAGTCTTCTTGCCTTCGATCCAAGCAAGTCTATCGAAGAAAATAAAGAACGCATGACTGCAGCTCTTGGTGATGTAGTCAGCGGTAGTGTAACAACAGCCGTTCGTGACACGACTATCGATGGTTTGGAAATTCATGAAAATGACAATCTGGGTATGGTAGATGGTAAAATCCTCGTATCAAACCCTGACATGCACCAAACTCTGACTGAAACTTTGAAACATATGTTGGATGAAGACAGTGAAATCGTAACCTTCTATATCGGTGAAGACGGAAGCGAAGAATTGGCTAACCAAATCGCCCAAGAAATCGCAGAAGAATTCGAAGATGTAGAAGTAGAAATCCACCAAGGTCAACAACCAGTTTACCCATATCTTTTCAGTGTGGAATAAGAATTAAATAGAAAACGAAAGAGATCGGGATTTTCCCGACCTTTTTTGATTTGGAAAGAATTCTATTTTCATAGCTGAGTAGACTTTTTGTGACATTTGTCATATCTCCTCATGACAGAAGCTTCTAGTGACACAACCTTCAAAGAATTATAATAGATGTATCAAATGGAGGAAGAAAAAATGAAACATAAAGTAATTATCGCAATGAGTTTAGTAGCAGCAGGAGTCATGACTTATCTCATGTTTTCAGGATTGGACGAAGGCTTCTATCATTTTCCTTGGGAGCTATTTGCAGGATTTGGCATGATGTCTTGGTTGATCCGAGAAGGTTTGAAATTGGTCTCAGATGTGAAAAAGGAGTTTGAAAAATGAAAAAAGCGATTCTCTATTTCTTTATTGGACTATCACTAGTGGTATGGTTGGTCGAAATGTTTACAGGTTGGTTTGACCAAGCCTTCCTTCACCAAGTCATTCGTGGTGCCTGGGGTCTAGGATTTATGATTTTTATCGCCTTTCCGATGGGGAAGGAGTGGTTGAAAGGAGAATATCATGAACATGATTAAGGTAGAAAGCCTAAATAAAAGCATTAAGAGCAAGGCTATATTGAAGGATATTTCCTTTGAGGTGGCTGAAGGCGAATGCGTCGCCTTGATTGGTCCAAATGGAGCCGGTAAGACAACACTCTTGGACTGTTTGCTTGGAGATAAACTGGTCACCAGCGGTCAAGTATCCATCCAAGGCTTGCCAGTGACGAGCTCTCAGTTAGACTACACAAGATCCTACCTCCCTCAAGAAAATGTCATCGTTCAGAAATTAAAGGTCAAAGAGTTGATTGCTTTCTTTCAAAGCATTTACCCAAATCCCTTGAGCAACCAGGAAATCGATCAACTACTGCAGTTTAACAAGCAACAAAAAGAACAATTCGCAGAAAAATTGTCAGGTGGGCAGAAGCGTCTCTTCTCTTTTGTCTTGGCCTTGATTGGCCGACCAAAGCTTGTCTTTTTAGATGAGCCAACTGCGGCCATGGATACCTCAACCCGTCAACGATTTTGGGAAATTGTCCAGGATCTAAAAGCGCAGGGAGTTACCATTCTCTATTCGTCCCATTATATCGAAGAGGTAGAGCATACTGCTGACCGGATTTTGGTCTTAAATAAGGGAGAGTTGATTCGTGATACAACACCTCTAGCCATGCGCAGTGAGGAGATTGAAAAACACTTTATCCTTCCTCTAGCCTACAAGGAAGTCGTTGAGCAGTCTAACTTGGTTGAAAATTGGTCACAAAAGCAAGATGCCCTGCAAGTAGTCACACGCGAAGCAGATGCTTTTTGGCAACTGTTAGTCCAGGCAGGCTGTAGGATACAAGAAATTGAAGTCAATAACCGTAGCTTGCTAGATACAATCTTTGAAGAAACACAAAAGGGAGATGACTAAGATGAAACGATTGATCGCACTAAACAAGATAGAATTTCTATTGACCAAACGACAATTAGTCTATTATCTATTATCCGTAGGAATGCCGACGGCCTTCTATTTATTCTTTTCAGGCATGTACCAGGATACACCAGATGGGCCAGCAAATTTTATGCGCGACTACCTTATCTCTATGACGGCCTTTTCCATGATGTCGACAGCTATGTTTTCATTCCCAGCTGTCTTACATACTGACAAGATCAACAACTGGCAGAAAACATTACGCCATACTCCAGTAAATATGGTAGAATATTATCTATCAAAGATAACAAGTATGATGGTTGATTATTTGGTTTCAATCTTGGTTGTTTTCTCAGTTGGGCACTTGGTCAGAGGTGTGGATATGACTTTAGGAAGCTGGATTGGGGCTGCGCTCTTGCTGATTGTAGGAAGTATAGCCTTTGTAGCGCTTGGCTTGACCTTGACACTCTTGCCGTCTAGTCAGCTGATGTCTGTCGTGGGCAATCTTCTCTATCTAGGCTTGGCTGTTTTAGGCGGGCTCTGGATGCCCATCTCTTTATTTCCAGACTGGATGCAAGCAATCGGTAAGTGCCTACCAACCTATCAGTTGATGGAGTTGCTCAAGGCCTTCTTAAACGAGGGTGGCATCAATTTATCAGCCACAGTTTATCTACTTGTTTTTTCAGCAGTTTTATTTGGTTTGACTATTTACCTTCAAGATCATAAGGAGAATGCTTAATGCTTGAAAGACTGAAAAGCATACACTATATGTTTTGGGCCAGTTTGATTTTTATGGTTTTTCCTATCCTCTCTGCAGTAGTTGGGGAGATTCCTAGCTGGCATTTACTAGTTGATATTCTATTTGTGGTGGCTTACTTAGGCGTTTTGACCACCAAGAGTCAGCGCTTATCCTGGCTCTTTTGGATTATCATGCTAGCCTATGTAGCTGGGAATACCGTCTTTATTTATGGCAACTATGTCTGGTTCTTCTTTTTCCTTGCCAATCTCTTGATTTATCATTTTAGAGTGCGTAGCCTACGTTCTCTTCATGTCTGGACTTTTCTCCTTGCTCAAGTTCTTGTTGTTGGACAACTCATGATGTTTCAGTCAGTCGAAACTGAGGTTGTAGCCTTTGAGCTTGGAATTCTTACTTTTGTCGATTTGATGACATTGGGCTTGGTTCGGATTCGCATTGTCGAGGATTTGAAAGAAGCTCAGGCCAAGCAAAATGCTCAGATAAATTTATTGCTTGCTGAAAATGAACGCAGTCGTATTGGTCAGGATTTGCATGATAGTCTGGGGCATACCTTTGCCATGCTGAGTGTCAAGACAGATTTAGCCTTGCAGTTATTTCAGATGCAGGCCTATCCACAGGTGGAGAAGGAATTAAAAGAAATTCACCAGATCAGCAAAGATTCCATGAATGAAGTGCGTACCATCGTGGAAAATCTGAAATCAAGGACCCTAGCTTCAGAGCTTGAGACTGTCAAAAAGATGCTGGAGATTGCTGGGATTGAAGTTGAGGTTGACAATCAATTGGACAAGGCTAGCCTGACCCAAGATATGGAGTCGACGGCTGCTATGATTTTATTAGAACTTGCGACCAATATCATCAAGCATGCCAGCGCTAATAAAGCCTATCTAAAACTGGAACGTACAGATCAGGAATTGGTCCTGACAGTCAGAGATGATGGGAAAGGTTTTGCAACTGTAAAAGGAAATGAACTCCATACAGTCCGTGACCGTGCAACAGCCTTCTCAGGTCAAGTAGAGCTGGTCAGCTTGAAACATCCAACAGAGGTGCGCGTGCATCTGCCTTATAAGGAGAGAAAGTAGATGAAAGTATTAGTCGCAGAAGATCAAAGTATGCTTAGAGACGCCATGTGCCAGCTCTTGAGCTTTCAGCCAGATGTGGAGACTGTCTTGCAGGCGAAAAATGGAGGCGAGGCTATTGAGGTTTTGGAGAAAGAAGCAGTAGATATTGCCATCCTTGACGTCGAAATGCCAGTCAAGACAGGACTCGAAGCACTTGAGTGGATCAAACAAGAAGTTCCTGAAACCAAGGTGGTTATCGTTACGACCTTTAAACGCCCAGGTTATTTTGAACGAGCGGTCAAAGCAGGAGTTGATGCCTATGTTTTGAAAGAACGGAGCATCGCTGAGCTCATGCAAACCCTACATACGGTGTTAGAGGGACGTAAGGAGTATTCTCCAGAGCTGATGGAAGTCATGATGACTCATCCCAATCCCTTGACCGAACAAGAAGTCGCTGTTTTACATGGAGTTGCCCAAGGCCTCTCCAACCAAGAAATTGCTGACAAGCTCTACCTCTCAAACGGTACCGTCCGTAATTACATGACCAATATCCTCTCCAAACTAGGCGCCAGCAACCGAACCGAAGCAGCCAAAACTGCCGAAGAAGAAGGCTGGTTGTGAGGAAGAGAAGTAAGAAAAAATCTCTTAGAAATGGATTCTAAGAGATTTTTGGTGTTATGTGATTATTAGTTCGTCTCACTCCGTGAGGTGCGAGACAAATAAACCACCCGCTATTGCGGGTGCGCATCGAAGGTTATACCCAAAAAACTCCAAACGCGATACAATAAGGGTGTTCAAGCCAATTGTAAAGCGAAAGGAGAAAACCATGGTACAAAAGTCTCACAGTTTATCACACACAAAGTGGATGTGTTCTATCACTTTGTGTTCACCCCTAAGTATAGACGAAAAGTCATTTATAATCAATATCGAAGTAGTTTAGGCGAAATATTTCATCGCTTGTGTAGTTATAAAGGAGTTGAAATTATCGAGGGTCACTTAATGCCAGACCATGTACATATGTTAGTAAGTATCCCACCAAGGATAAGTGTTCCTAGTTTCATGGGGTATTTAAAAGGTGAAAGTGCACTTATGATGATTGACAAACACGCCAACCTCAAGTACAAGTTTGGGAATCGGCATTTCTGGGCGGAAGGTTAT
The DNA here is from genome assembly GCF_042140045.1 of Streptococcus nidrosiense. Lineage (NCBI taxonomy): Bacteria > Bacillati > Bacillota > Bacilli > Lactobacillales > Streptococcaceae > Streptococcus > Streptococcus nidrosiense. Next base: position 230,967 of record NZ_CP152419.1, on the reverse strand, counting down.
TATGTTAGTGCAGTAGGGCTTAATGAAGCCACAATCAAGAAATATATTCAAGATTAAAGAAATTATCCAGTGGATGATTTCTTCACGAGTATAAAAATTTGAGAACGAGTAAAGCATGATATAGCACTAGATAAATTGAGTGTAAAAGAATATGAGGATCCCTTTAGGGATAGTGGTAAGTAATACTCACGCCTCTTTAAGAGGCAAGTGACGAGTCAAGAGCAATGAGGCTTGAACAAGGTGAAAGCCAGCGTCTTTAGGCGCTGGCTGGTAATTTGGGCTTATAGCCCTGGTGCAAACCACCCGTTAGACGGGGGGGTTGGATTGTTACCTTGAATGCTATACGTTAAAACGCCGTATGCCGAACGATACGTATGGTGGTGTGAGATGGGCGAGAAATCAACCCTTACTCGAAAGGTAGTATAGAAGTTTAAGCCTTATCTAATTGCAATAGTGCTTCAATCTCAGCCAGTGTGCTTGCTTGTGAGATAGCTCCACGAAGTTTAGCTGCACCTGATGTTCCACGGAGGTAGTGAGGAGCGAGTCCACGGAATTCACGGACCGCAACCTTTTCTCCCTTGAGGTTGATTAAGCGTTTCAAATGCTCGTAGGCGATGTTCATCTTATCTTCAAAGGTTAAATCAGGAAGGATTTCTCCAGTTTCAAAGTAGTGATTGATTTGATTGAAGAGGTAAGGATTTCCCATGGCTGCGCGTCCAATCATAACGGCATCAGCACCGACTTCTTCGATGCGTTGTTTAGCTTCTTGGACAGTGCGAATGTCACCGTTAGCGATAAATGGAATTTTTGTCAGAGCTTGTGCAACCTTGTGGAGAGTCTCCAAATCTGCATGCCCAGTGTACATTTGTTCACGAGTACGACCGTGCATAGCAAGAGCAGAGACACCTGCAGCTTCCGCAGCGAGGGCATTTTCCACAGCTAGAGATGGATCAGACCAGCCTGTACGCATTTTGACAGTGAGAGCGATATCAAGGACTGATTGAACTTTGTTAATAATAGAGTAGATCTTATCAGGGTCCTTGAGCCACATAGCGCCAGCTTCGTTTTTCACGATTTTGTTAACTGGACAGCCCATGTTGATATCCACAATATCGGTCTTGGTATTTTCTTGGATGAATTCTGCTGCGCGTGCTAGGCTATCTTCATCACTACCAAATAGTTGGATAGAGACTGGGTTTTCGCCTTCATCGATATGAAGCATGTGAAGAGTTTTTTCGTTGTTGTATTGGATACCTTTATCAGAGACCATTTCCATGACAACAAGGCCTGCCCCAAGTTCTTTAGCAATGGTGCGGAAGGCTGAGTTGGTTACACCAGCCATGGGTGCTAAAACGGTACGATTGGGAATCTCAACATTGCCAATCATAAAAGGTGTATTAAGATTTGTCACGAATGAGTTCCTCCAGATCATTTTCGTTAAAGTTGTAAGTTGTTTGACAGAATTGACAAGTGATTTCTGCCCCGTGATCTTGGTCCTTCATTTCCTGCAAGTCTGAGCTTGTGAGACTAGAAAGAGCCTTCATAAAGCGTTCTTTGCTGCAGTCACATTGGAAACGAATCTCTTCTTCAGACAAGCGTTTGTATGGATCGTCACCATAGATGGCTTTAAGAAGAGCTTCGATATGGTCGTCGCTTTCTAGAAGAGTTGAAATGGCAGGCATTTCTTGGATGCGTTTTTCAAAGCGAGCAATCTCTTCTTCCTTGGCTCCTGGCAAAACTTGAACAAGGAAACCGCCTGCTACTTTGACCTTGTCGTCTTCGTCCAAAAGGACATTGAGCCCAACTGCTGACGGAGTTTGCTGGCTTTCTGTCAAATAGAAGGCAAGATCTTCTCCGATTTCTCCAGAGATAAGCGGAGTCATAGAGTTATAAGGATTTCCAGTGCCGTAGTCTGTGATAACGAGAAATTGACCATTGCCGACAAAAGGTCCGACTAGAACTTCACCAGTTGCAGTCTTTTTGATGTCAACACCAGGATTTTGAACGTAACCTTTGACGATCCCCTTGGTATCAGCTACGGTGATGATGGCACCTAGAGAGCTAGTTCCAAGAACTTTAACCGTTAGCTTGGTATTTCCTTTTTCATTGGCTGCGAGAATCTGGCTGGCGATAAGGGTGCGACCAAGTGCTACAGTTGAGCTAGCTTGGGTTTGATGTTTTTCTTGAGCAGTGCGGACGGTTTCAGTGCTATCAAGAACATAAGCACGAAAAGCCCCGCTTTCTGATATAGTTTTAATAATTTTATCCATAGCTACTATTTTAGCATAAAAATGCCCAAAGGGGGAGTGGGGTGTCTACTATCGTTTTAAAGTGATCTATTTACATCAGTGAAATTATGAAGAAATAACAAAAATAGGCTAAAATGTGCTTTTTAAAAATGGTAAACAGTTGAAAATGAAGAGACTAAAGTGGTAAAATGGGAACAAGAAAAAATAGTAAGTGTATATTTGCATAAAATTATTGAAAATTTACAAAAAGAAGTTAATTATGGATAAAAAGAAACCAATTTATGTTTTTTTAGGGCAAACGGTCCTGTATTTTATTGTTCTACTTGGTTTGCTTTACTTTTTTAGTTACCTAGGACAAAGTCAGGGAAGCTTTATTTACAATGAATTTTAGTTTAAAGGAGAAAAATCATCGTGTCTAATAAGCCGATAAAAGATATGATTGAAGCGATTGAATATTTCGCCCAAACTCAACCTACCTTTCCAGTATACAATGTCTTAGGGCAAGAGCACACTTATGGTGATTTAAAGGCTGATTCAGATAGTTTGGCTGCAACCATTGATCAGCTAGGATTACCTGAAAAATCTCCAGTAGTCGTTTTTGGTGGTCAGGAGTATGAAATGTTGGCTACCTTTGTAGCTCTGACTAAGTCAGGACATGCCTATATCCCAATTGATAGCCATTCGGCCTTGGAGCGCGTGTCTGCCATTCTTGAAGTGGCTGAGCCAAGCTTGATCATTGCTATTTCAGAGTTTCCAATCGAAACCCCAGCTGCTCCAATCATGTCCTTGGAGCAGGTGCGTGAAGCTTATGCGGCTCAAAAAGCTTATGATTTGCAGCATCCGGTCAAGGGGGATGATAACTATTACATCATCTTTACATCAGGGACAACTGGAAAACCAAAAGGGGTGCAAATTTCGCATGATAATTTGCTCAGCTTTACCAACTGGATGATTACGGACAAGGAATTTGCGACGCCAGATCGTCCACAAATGTTGGCGCAACCACCCTATTCTTTTGACTTGTCTGTCATGTACTGGGCACCGACCTTGGCTCTTGGAGGAACGCTTTTTGCCCTCCCATCAGCCATTACTCAAGACTTTAAGCAGCTCTTTGCGACTATCTTTTCACTTCCAATTTCTATCTGGACTTCAACACCATCTTTTGCAGATATGGCCATGTTGTCTGAAGATTTCAATGCTGAAAAGATGCCAGGCATTACCCATTTTTACTTTGATGGGGAAGAGTTGACAGTTAAAACTGCTCAGAAATTGCGCGAGCGTTTTCCAAATGCGCGTATCATCAATGCTTACGGTCCAACGGAAGCAACAGTTGCTTTGTCAGCAGTTGCTGTTACAGATGAGATGTTGGTAACCTTGAAACGTCTTCCGATTGGTTACACGAAACCTGATTCACCAACCTTTATCATCGATGAAGAGGGCAATAAACTGCCAAATGGTGAGCAAGGTGAGATTATCGTGTCTGGACCGGCTGTTTCAAAAGGTTATATGAATAATCCTGAGAAAACAGCAGAAGCTTTCTTCGAATTTGAAGGTTTGCCAGCCTACCACACTGGAGATGTCGGAACTATGACAGATGAAGGTCTTCTTCTTTACGGTGGACGGATGGACTTTCAGATCAAGTTTAATGGCTATCGTATTGAACTAGAGGATGTCTCTCAAAACTTGAACAAATCCAAGTACGTTGAATCTGCTGTTGCGGTACCGCGCTATAATAAAGATCACAAGGTTCAAAATCTCTTGGCCTACGTTATCTTAAAAGATGGGGTCAAAGAACAATTTGAGCGCGAAATTGATATCACGAAAGCTATCAAGGAAGACTTGGAAGATATTATGATGTCTTACATGATGCCATCTAAGTTTCTTTACAGAGAGGAATTGCCACTGACTCCAAATGGCAAGATTGACATCAAAGGATTGATTAACGAGGTGAATAATAGATGATGGATTTCCTGAAACAGCTGCCTCATATTGAGCCGTATGGGAATCCGCAGTACTTTTTGTACGTGATTACTGCTACCTTGCCAATCTTTATCGGTCTTTTTTTCAAAAAACGCTTTGCTTGGTATGAAATACTGGTTAGTCTGTTCTTTATCGTTACCATGTTGACGGGTGGCAAGACCAATCAATTGGCTGCCTTAGGGATATATCTAATCTGGCAAATCTTGTTGGTTCTTTTTTACAAGCAGTATCGAAAAATTCGAGATGGCAAATGGATTTTCTATCTCGTTAGTCTGTTATCTTTACTTCCAATTATATTTGTAAAGGCGCAAACAGCCATTAATGGAACACAATCCTTGCTGGGTTTTATCGGAATTTCTTATTTGACCTTTCGTTCGGTGGGTACTATCATCGAACTCAGAGATGGAGTCATTAAGGATTTGAAGATGTGGGAGTATTTGCGTTTTCTTCTCTTTATGCCGACATTTTCAAGTGGTCCTATTGATCGTTTCAAACGTTTTAATGAAAATTATCAGACGATACCAGAGCGCGATGAGTTGATGGATATGCTAGCTGAATCCGTTCGGTATATCATGTGGGGATTTCTGTATAAATTTATCCTAGCTCATATTTTAGGCGAGATTTTATTACCACCGCTAAAGAATTTAGCTTTACAAACAGGTGGCGTCTTTAACTATTATGTAGTGGCCATCATGTACACATTTGGTTTAGAACTCTTCTTTGACTTTGCAGGTTACTCTATGTTTGCTATAGCTATTTCAAATCTGATGGGAATTCGTAGTCCGATTAACTTCAACAAACCTTTCTTGTCAAGAGATTTGAAAGAGTTTTGGAATCGCTGGCACATGAGTTTATCCTTCTGGTTTCGTGACTTTGTATTTATGCGCATGGTCATGGTGATGACGAGAAAGAAGCTTTTTAAGAATCGAAATGTGACTTCAAGTGTCGCCTATATCCTGAACATGCTCCTTATGGGGTTCTGGCATGGGATAACTTGGTTTTACATTGTCTATGGACTCTTTCATGGGCTAGGTTTAGTGATTAATGATGCTTGGGTTCGAAAGAAAAAAACGCTCAATAAAGAACGTAAGAAAGCAGGGCAAGCTCCCTTGCCTGAGAATCGCTGGGTTCAGTTGCTTGGCATGGTTATAACCTTCCATGTCGTGATGATTTCATTCTTAATCTTCTCTGGATTTTTGAATGATTTATGGTTTAAAAAATAAAAGGAGTTAAAAAATGGATATCAAATCAGAAGTTATTGAAATTATTGATGAATTGTTTATGGAAGATGTTTCTGACATGATGGATGAGGATCTTTTTGATGCAGGTGTCTTGGATAGTATGGGAACAGTTGAATTAATCGTGGAAATCGAAAATCGCTTTGACATTCGTGTCCCAGTTACAGAATTTGGTCGTGATGACTGGAATACAGCTAATAAAATCATAGCAGGAATTACGGAGTTAAAGAATGCTTAAACGTTTGTGGTTAATCTTTGGCCCTTTGCTTCTTGCTAGTTTTCTTGTCTTCTTACTGATCTTTTTTTATCCAAACAACCCTAGTCATAATTTGACTGAAGAAAAATATTCTGCAGCAGCGATTAGTTCGGAGAGCTTTAAAGAGAGAAGCCAAAAAGTGAGAGCCTTTACGGAACCCAATATGCGCTTTATTCCTTTTTTTGGCTCAAGTGAGTGGATTCGTTTTGATAGCATGCATCCTGCGGTCTTGGCGGAGAAGTATAGTCGCCCCTACCGGCCTTACTTTTTAGGACAAGCAGGAGCAGCCTCTCTTAATCAGTATTTCGGTCTGCAGCAAATCTTACCAGAAATCGAGGAAAAACAGGCGGTATTTGTCATTTCGCCTCAGTGGTTTACAGAGGAGGACTATGAACCAGCATTCTTCCAAAACTACTTTAACAACGATCAGTTGACAGCCTTTCTAGAAAATCAATCGGGAGATATAGCAGCTAAACATGCAGCTAAACGTCTCTTAAAGCAAAATCCTGGAGTCTCTATGAAGGGGATCGTCGAGAAGCTGTCAAAGGGTGAGGAATTGTCAGAGATCGACCATGCTATTATCAAGGCTTTTGCGCGTTTTAATGAGCGTCAGGCCTCTCTATTTGGGCAATTTTCCATTCGAGGAAAACTCAAGTACAAGGAACACGTGGAGAACTATTTAAAAGATCTTCCGGATCAATTTTCTTATGAAGAGTTAGAAAAAATTGCTCGAAAGGATGCAGAAGCCAATACCAGTAACAATGATATGGGAATTGAAAATCAATTTTATAAGACCCAGGTGAAAGACTACCTCGAGAAATATAAGGGCTATCAAAAGAATTATAATTTCCTCAAGTCCTCTGAGTACAATGATTTGCAGTTGGTCCTTAATCAATTTGCCAAATCAAAGGTCAATGTGCTCTTTGTTATTCAGCCTGTCAATAAAAAATGGATGGCCCATACAGAGCTCAGCGAGGAAATGTATCAACATGCTGTGGAAAAAATTCGTTACCAGATAGAAAGTCAAGGTTTCACCAACATTGCTGACTTTTCTAAAAAAGGCGGAGATCCCTACTTTGTCAAGGACACCATTCACATTGGTTGGTTAGGCTGGTTGGCGTTTGATAAGGTTGTAAATCCTTTTTTGAGCAATCCAACAACAGCACCTAATTACCAAATGAATGATCGCTTCTTTAGCCAAGATTGGGCGGATTACGATGGTAACATTAAAGATTTTCAATAATAATATAGAAAAGAGTTTGAGCTTTTTGTTCAGACTTTTTTTATGAAATGTCGGATAGGTTACCTTCAAAAAGGTTAAAAGTTTTAAAATGATGCTAAATAGCGTATAATGGTAAAAGAAAGAAGAGAAAGGGATTTCAATATGAATAAACGTTTTTTGTTGCCTGTCCTATCGACAGCCCTATTAGCTCCAGCCTTTTTAGCTGGACAGGTCTATGCTGAAGAAAATACTAGTACTTCAGAAGCTACAGAAGTTGTGAGCACTGCAGAAGCACCCGTAGTAGCAGCGACTCCTGAGGTTGTTACAAGTCCGGCAACGGTAGCTGAAGAGGTTGCACCTCAAAAAGCAGAAGCAGATACTGTTATCTTGCATACCAATGACGTGCATGGCCGTATCGTAGAAGAAAAAGGAGTAATCGGAGATGCCAAGCTCGCGACAGTTATTGAAAAAGAGCGCGAAAAGGGCAATCAAACGACTCTAGTGGTGGATGCAGGTGATGCCTTCCAAGGTCTGCCGATTTCAAACTCTACAAAGGGTGAAGCTCGTGCCAAAATCCTAAATGAGATGGGCTACGATGCTATGGCTGTAGGAAATCATGAGTTTGACTTTGGACTTGACGAAGCTAAAAAATACAAAGAAATCTTGAACTTCCCACTGCTTAGCTCAAATACTTATGTGAATGGGGCTCGTTTATTTGAAGCAGCAACAATTGTTGATAAGAACAAGGATGTTGAAGGTGATGAATTTGTCGTCATCGGTGTGACAACACCTGAAACAGCTACTAAGACCCATCCTAAAAATGTTAAAGGTGTAACCTTTACAGAACCTATTGCAGAGGTTAACAAGGTTATCGAAGAAATTCAAGCTAAAGCCTTGGCAGAAGGCAAAGACTACAAACATTATGTTGTTCTCGCTCACTTGGGAGTTGATACAACAACACCTGTAGAATGGCGTGGTTCAACACTTGCAGAAGCACTTTCAAAAAATCCTCTTTTGAAAGGTAAGCGTGTTACAGTGATTGACGGTCACTCTCATACAGTAGAATCAACTACTTATGGTGACAATGTGACCTACAACCAAACAGGAAGCTATCTCCATAACGTTGGTAAAATCACTTACAAATCTCGCCAATTATTGGGTAATCCTTCACTCATTGCAGCTGCTGATGCTAAGAAATTGGAAGCCAATCCAAAAATTGAAAAACTTGTCAAGGACATCAAACAAAAGTATGACGCTGAAAATGCTATAGAAGTTGTTTCAAATAGTCCAGTTGAGTTGAATGGTGACCGTGAAAATGTTCGTGTCCGTGAAACCAACCTTGGGAATGTCGTAGCAGATTCTCTCTACCAGTATGGTCAAACGGGATTTAGTCATCCAACAGATATCGCTGTGACAAATGGTGGTGGCTTGCGTGAAACGATTGCCAAGGGTAAACCAATTACAAAAGGAAATGTCATTGCGGTTTTACCATTTGGGAACACAATTTCACAAATTCAAGTAACTGGCCAGCAGATTTTTGAGATGTTTGAAAAATCACTCGGATCTATCTTGCAGGTGGATAAGGCAGGAAAAACTGTCTTGGATGAAAATGGTCAACCATTGCTAGAACCAAGTGGTGGATTCTTACAGATTTCAGGAGCCAAGGTCTATTATGATACAAACTTAACTGCAGGCAAACGTGTCTTGGCTATTCAAGTTAAGAATCGTGCGACTGGTCTTTATGAAAAACTAGATTTGGAAAAAGTCTACTACCTAGCAACCAATGACTTCCTTGCAGCAGGTGGTGATGGTTATACCATGCTTGGTGGAGCTCTAGAAGAAGGACCTTCAATGGATGCTGCCTTTGAAGATTACCTTAAAACAGCTGATTTGACTCAGTATGAAAATGTAAATCCAAATTCACGCACGATTTCTGTGGATTCAAAAACATTTAAACTGCCAGAAGATCAAGGTAAAGAGCAAGATCCAGCTAAACCAGGAAAAGATTCAGCAACAGATCCGGCTAAACCAGAAAAAGATCAAGCAATAATTCCTACTCAGCCAGGAAAAAATCAGGGAACAACTCCGGCTAAATCAGGAAATGATGCAACTAAGCCAGGAAAAACTCAAGAGACAACTCCAGCTAAAACTGAGAAGGACTCAGCAACAAAAACAACTCCATCAGGAAAAACTCAAGGAACAACTCCTGCCCAAACATCTACTGTAAAAGTTGATTATAAGGTTGCAGATAAATTTGTCAATAAGACAGTCGTATCAGAAAAAATACTTCCGAATACAGGTAGTGAACAATCTATTTTCATGATGCTATTGGGTATGATTCTTGGAGCGACAGCCCTCTGGACTAGCCGCAAACAAGAAAAATAATTCTAAAGGATGAAAACATCTCAGGTGTTTTCATCTTTTTTCTTGACTCCTTACTTGGATGTGATATACTTAACTAGTAAAGGAATGGTGTGATACTCAATAAAACTCAAAGAGCAAACTAGGAAGCGAGACGCGGGCTGTACTTGAGTACGCCAAGACGAAGCTGACGTGGTTTGAATTTGATTTTTGAAGAGTATGAAAACCTTGTATTTATAGAAATTCCGTTCTAAGAAAGGAGCAAATCATGAGACAGTTGGCAAAAGATATCGATCAATTTTTAAACGAGATTATTTTAAAAGCTGAAAATCAGCATGAAATTTTGATTGGCCATTGCACGAGTGATGTGGCCTTGACCAATACCCAGGAGCATATTCTCATGCTTTTATCAGAGGAGTCGCTAACCAACTCTGAGTTGGCGCGTCGTCTCAATGTCAGTCAAGCTGCCGTTACCAAGGCTATCAAATTCTTGGTCAAGGAGGGGATGTTGGAGACATCTAAGGATCCCAAGGATGCTCGCGTTATCTTCTATCAATTGACAGACTTGGCACGACCAATTGCTGAGGAACACCACCATCATCATGAGCATACCCTCTCGACTTATGAGCAGGTTGCCACTCAGTTCACACCAAACGAACAAAAAATTATCCAGCGGTTTTTAACTGCTTTAGTAGGAGAAATCAAGTAATGAGATACATCACAGTAGAGGATTTGTCCTTCTATTATGACAAGGAACCGGTTCTTGAGCATATCAATTACAGTGTTGATAGTGGGGAATTTGTCACCCTCACTGGAGAAAATGGAGCTGCCAAGACGACTCTTATCAAGGCCAGTCTAGGTATTTTACAACCGAGAATTGGGAAAGTAACCATCTCAAAGACAAATATTCATGGGAAAAAATTAAGAATTGCCTATCTTCCTCAGCAAATTGCTAGTTTCAATGCAGGTTTTCCAAGTACTGTTTATGAATTTGTCAAATCAGGTCGCTACCCAAGAAAGGGCTGGTTCCGTCGTTTGAATGCCCATGATGAAGAACACATCAAGGCTAGTTTAAACTCAGTTGGCATGTGGGAACATCGGGATAAACGCATTGGTTCTCTCTCTGGTGGGCAAAAGCAAAGAGCGGTCATTGCACGTATGTTTGCTTCAGATCCAGATATCTTTATATTGGATGAGCCGACAACAGGGATGGATGCAGGTACCAAGAATGAATTTTATGAGCTCATGCACCATAGTGCCCACCATCATGGCAAGGCTGTTTTGATGATTACTCACGATCCTGAAGAAGTTAAGGATTACGCAGATCGTAATATCCACCTTGTTCGTGACCAAGATTCGCCATGGCGTTGTTTCAATGTCCATGAAAATGATCAGGAGGTGGAACATGCTTAATCTATTTTCTTATGATTTTATGCAGCGAGCCTTTTTAGCGGTTATTGCCATGAGTCTCTTTTCACCAGTTCTGGGGACCTTCCTTATTTTGCGTCGCCAGAGTCTTATGAGTGATACACTGAGTCACGTCTCGCTTTCGGGTGTTGCCTTTGGCTTGGTTTTGGGGATTTCTCCGACCATCTCAACCATTGTGATTGTCTTGATTGCAGCGGTCTTCCTTGAATACCTACGCACGGTTTATAAGAGCTTTATGGAGATTGGGACAGCCATTCTCATGTCTACAGGACTTGCAGTTTCACTTATTGTTATGAGTAAAGGTAAGAGCTCTAGTTCTATGAGTCTGGATCAATATCTGTTTGGTTCTATTGTGACCATCAGTCAAGAGCAGGTAATTGGACTCTTTATCATTGCAGCAGTTGTATTGGTCTTAACCTTCCTCTTTTTAAGACCTATGTACATCTTAACTTTTGACGAGGATACAGCTTTTGTAGATGGCCTTCCAGTGCGTACTATGTCCATTCTCTTTAACATGGTAACGGGTGTGGCTATTGCGCTCATGATTCCAGCTGCAGGAGCACTCTTGGTGTCGACCATCATGGTCCTACCAGCTAGTATCGCTTTACGTCTAGGGAAGAACTTTAGTTCGGTGATGATTCTTGCCAGCGTTATTGGTTTTCTAGGTATGGTAGCAGGGCTTTATATCTCCTACTATGCAGAGACACCACCGAGTGCAAGTATTACCATTATCTTTGTAGTTGTCTTTTTGTTAGTCAGCTTACTCAAACGTTTTATCAAATAGGAGAAAAAAATGAAAAAACTAGGCCTACTTTTGGCAAGTCTTGTGACGGTATTCTTAGTGGCTTGTTCCAATCAAAAACAGGCAGACGGAAAATTAAATATCGTCACAACATTCTACCCTGTTTACGAATTTACCAAACAAGTAGCAGGCGATACAGCCAATGTCGAGCTCTTGATTGGGGCAGGGACAGAACCACATGATTATGAACCATCGCCTAAGGCAGTTGCTAAAATCCAAGACGCTGATGCCTTCGTTTATGAAAATGAGAACATGGAAACATGGGTTCCCAAGCTTTTAGATTCACTAGATGCGAAAAAAGTAAAAACAATCAAGGCTACTGGAGATATGTTGCTTCTTCCAGGTAGTGAGGAAGAGGAAGACCATGACCATGGTGAAGAAGGCCATCATCACGAGTATGACCCTCATGTATGGTTGTCTCCTGCGCGTGCCATTAAGCTTGTAGAGCACATTCGTGACAGTTTATCAGCTGACTATCCAGATAAGAAGGCGACTTTTGAACAAAATGCAGCAGCCTATATCGAAAAACTACAAGCCTTGGACAAGGCCTATAGTGAAGGACTTTCTAGTGCTAAACAAAAGAGTTTTGTGACTCAACACGCGGCCTTCCGTTATCTAGCTTTAGATTACGGACTCAATCAAGTTTCTATCTCAGGTCTTTCCCCAGATGCGGAGCCTTCAGCAAGTCGCTTGGCAGAATTGACCGAGTACATCAAGAAAAACAAGATTTCTTATATCTACTTTGAAGAAAATGCCTCTCAAGCTCTAGCTAATACTCTTTCAAAAGAAACAGGAGTTAAGTTAGACGTTCTGAATCCTCTAGAAAGCTTGACCGAAGAGGACATGAAGGCCGGTGAAAACTATATCTCTGTCATGGAGAAAAATCTCAAGGCCCTCAAGCAAACAACGGACCAAGCAGGAGCAGAAATTGAGCCAGAAAAAGCAGAGGAGACTAAAACCGTTCAAAATGGTTACTTTGAAGATGCCGATGTCAAGGATCGTACCTTGAGTGACTATGCTGGCAACTGGCAGTCAGTCTATCCTTTCCTTGAAAATGGAACTCTAGATCAAGTCTTTGACTACAAGGCTAAATTGACTGGCAAAATGACCAAGGATGAATACAAAGCCTACTATCAAAAAGGCTATCAAACTGATGTATCTAAGATTAATATCACGGATAATACTATGGAATTCATCCAAGGTGACCAAAGTAAGAAATATACATACAAGTATGTCGGCAAGAAAATTTTGACTTATAAGAAAGGGAATCGAGGAGTTCGTTATCTCTTTGAAGCGACAGACGCGGATGCTGGACAATTCAAGTATGTTCAATTTAGCGACCACAATATCGCACCAGTTAAGACTGGGCACTTCCATATCTTCTTTGGTGGTACTAGCCAAGAAGCCCTCTTTGAAGAAATGGATAACTGGCCAACCTACTATCCAGATGGCTTATCTGGTCAAGAAATCGCCCAAGAAATGCTGGCTCATTAAGATACGATTCACATGATAAAAGCGAACAGGAAAGTTTTCTGGTTATCAGAATCCTCTCTTGTCCGCTTTTTTGAGTTTTGTCAGTTAAAGAGCTTTTGCACTTCTTCTTGTACTTATGGCCTTATTGAATACCAAGTTTTCATTACTTGTCAAAGCCTTGTAAAGCCTTTTCGCGTTCTTCTACTTGTCCCTTGGCATCTAGTTTATTACCACCGTAAACTGCTGTTTCCCATGATCCATACATTGGATTTGGGAAGATGATGAATTTTTCACCAAATTCTTTTTGCAATTCTTCAAGTTGTTTGTCACGATCAGCTTCAGAAGTCTTAGAAAATTCTGCAAAGTCTACAAGGTTATCACCAAATAGTAACACAAGATTTGTCTTTTCTTGAACCGCTTGTCGACGACCTTCTTTGGATTTCACACCACTTTCTAGGAACATGAGGTGATCACGTCCTTGTACAGGAATACCTTCGCTTTCTAGATTTTTAATGGTAGCATCTACTTGGTCGACTGAACGGTCAGAAATATAGTAGATTTGGACACCGTTTTGATCGGCAAACTGAAGAAAATCTTTAGCACCTGGGACGGCTTTTGCTGCAGCTTTTTGGACCCAAACATCCCAATTTTCAGGTGTGAATGCTGTTCCATCTTTGACATTTTGAACTTGATAAGGACTGTTATCTAGGACCGTTTCGTCCAAGTCCAAAACAATCGAATAAGGCTTGTCTGATTCTGTTTTCAGTAATTCCTTTAGACGATCTGTAGCAACATTATAACCTTGTAGATACAAGGCTTTTGTTTCGGCCGCTTTTTGATACCAGAGAGTTGACATGGTATTTTCTCTAGACCGTAGTTGGTCGTAAGTCATTGTAATCTGATTGTCAGATGAGTTATTAGCGGATGTTTGTGTTTCTGTGGATTTTGTGGCGCAGCTGGTCAATAAGATGACAGATGCAAGTGCAGAAACGATTGTAACAGTGGTTTTAGCTGTTTTCATAAAATGTCTCCTGTCTATTAATTTCAATAACAGTATAGCATGAGGGAATAGTTAAGGCAAGCGTTTTCCTAAATATGGACTTGATTTTCCAAAGAAAGATGTAGATAATTAACGGATTAGAGGAAGAGAAAAATATTTTAAAACCTTGAAAAATCTAGCTAAATAGGGTATAATATAAATAATCATTTGTCGTAGGTTTTGTCTGAAATATTGTCCGGACAAGGCTCACAGCAGTTAAATCTCCTGAAAAAGTCGGATTTAGCTGCTCTTTTTGTGCTTTTTTTCAGGTTTTTCGACCTTTGTAACAAAGATTTAAAGATTCTGAAAATTAGTCGAGGGGGATAAGTTGATAGGGTTTTTAGAACCATCTAACGATAATTACTAGCTTAGATCACTAAGCTTGGAACTTTATTTAAAAAGGAGAATCATCTTGGCAGGACATGACGTTCAATACGGGAAACATCGTACCCGTCGTAGTTTTTCAAGAATCAAAGAAGTTCTTGACTTACCAAATTTGATTGAAATTCAAACTGATTCATTCAAAGATTTCCTAGACCATGGTCTGAAGGAAGTGTTTGAAGATGTATTGCCAATTTCAAACTTCACAGACACAATGGAGTTGGAATTTGTTGGCTACGAAATCAAAGAACCTAAATATACGCTAGAAGAGGCTCGTATCCACGATGCCAGCTATTCAGCACCTATCTTTGTAACCTTCCGCTTGATTAACAAAGAAACTGGCGAAATCAAAACACAGGAAGTTTTCTTTGGTGACTTCCCAATCATGACTGAGATGGGTACTTTCATCATCAACGGTGGTGAACGAATCATCGTATCACAGTTGGTGCGTTCTCCAGGTGTTTACTTTAATGACAAGGTAGACAAAAATGGTAAAGTGGGTTACGGTTCAACTGTTATCCCTAACCGTGGAGCTTGGTTGGAACTTGAAAGCGACTCAAAAGACATCGCCTACACTCGTATCGACCGTACTCGTAAGATTCCATTTACGACCTTGGTTCGTGCGCTTGGTTTCTCAGGCGATGATGAAATCTTTGATATCTTTGGTGACAGCGATCTTGTTCGTAACACTGTTGAAAAAGATATTCACAAGAACCCAATGGACTCTCGTACAGACGAAGCTTTGAAGGAAATCTACGAACGCCTTCGTCCAGGTGAGCCTAAGACTGCTGAAAGCTCACGTAGCTTGCTTGTAGCTCGTTTCTTTGACCCACGTCGTTATGACTTGGCTGCAGTTGGTCGTTACAAGATCAATAAAAAACTCAATGTTAAAACACGTTTGCTTAACCAAACCATTGCTGAACCATTGGTAGACCCTGAAACAGGTGAAATCTTGGTGGAAGCTGGGACAGTTATGACTCGTAGCGTGATTGAAAGCATTGAAAGTCATTTGGATGGCGATTTGAACAAGATTGTCTACATTCCAAATGATGCTGCTGTAGTAACAGAGCCAGTTGTTCTTCAAAAATTCAAGGTTGTTGCACCAACTGATCCAGATCGTGTTGTAACAATCATCGGTAATGCAAATCCAGATGACAAGGTTCGTATCGTAACGCCTGCAGATATCTTGGCTGAGATGAGCTACTTCCTCAACTTAGCAGAAGGTATTGGTCGTGTGGACGATATTGACCACCTCGGAAATCGTCGTATCCGTGCTGTTGGTGAA
Source organism: Streptococcus nidrosiense (assembly GCF_042140045.1). NCBI lineage: Bacteria > Bacillati > Bacillota > Bacilli > Lactobacillales > Streptococcaceae > Streptococcus > Streptococcus nidrosiense. The sequence goes on along the minus strand of NZ_CP152419.1, from coordinate 215,253 downwards.
TTGCTTGCCAACCAAGTGCGTCTTGGACTTTCACGTATGGAACGTAACGTTCGTGAACGTATGTCTGTTCAAGATAACGAAGTACTAACACCACAACAAATTATCAATATCCGTCCAGTAACTGCAGCTATCAAAGAATTCTTTGGTTCTTCTCAATTGTCACAGTTCATGGACCAACACAACCCACTTTCTGAGTTGTCACACAAGCGTCGTTTGTCTGCCTTAGGACCTGGTGGTTTGACACGTGACCGCGCTGGATATGAAGTGCGTGACGTGCACTACACTCACTATGGTCGTATGTGTCCAATTGAAACACCTGAAGGGCCAAACATCGGTTTGATCAACAACTTGTCTTCATACGGGCACCTCAACAAGTATGGTTTCATTCAAACACCATATCGTAAGGTTGACCGTGCAACTGGAAAAGTAACCAACGAAATCGTTTGGTTGACAGCCGATGAAGAAGATGAGTTCACAGTAGCGCAGGCTAACTCTAAATTGAACGCAGATGGCACTTTTGCTGAAAAAGTTGTCATGGGACGTCACCAAGGGGTTAACCAAGAATATCCAGCATCAAGTGTTGATTATATGGACGTTTCGCCTAAGCAGGTAGTTGCCGTTGCGACAGCATGTATTCCTTTCTTGGAAAACGATGACTCCAACCGTGCCCTCATGGGAGCCAACATGCAACGTCAGGCTGTGCCATTGATTGATCCCAAAGCACCTTACGTGGGTACTGGTATGGAATACCAAGCAGCTCATGATTCAGGAGCTGCAGTTATTGCACAACATGGTGGTAAGGTTACCTATGCAGATGCTGACAAGGTAGAAGTTCGTCGTGAAGATGGCTCATTGGATGTTTACCACATTCAAAAATTCCGTCGTTCAAACTCAGGTACTGCCTACAACCAACGTACTCTCGTAAAAGTTGGCGATATCGTTGAAAAAGGTGATTTCATTGCTGACGGACCTTCTATGGAAAATGGAGAAATGGCGCTTGGACAAAACCCAATCGTTGCCTACATGACATGGGAAGGTTACAACTTCGAGGATGCCGTTATCATGAGCGAACGCTTGGTTAAAGATGATGTCTATACATCTGTCCACCTTGAAGAATACGAATCAGAAACACGCGATACAAAGCTTGGGCCTGAAGAAATCACTCGTGAAATTCCAAACGTTGGTGAAGATGCCCTTAAAGACCTTGACGAAATGGGTATTATCCGTATCGGTGCTGAGGTTAAAGAAGGGGATATCCTTGTAGGTAAAGTAACACCTAAGGGTGAAAAAGACCTTTCAGCTGAAGAACGTCTCTTGCACGCTATTTTCGGAGACAAATCTCGTGAAGTTCGCGATACTTCACTTCGCGTACCCCACGGTGCCGATGGTGTTGTTCGTGATGTTAAGATCTTTACACGTGCAAATGGTGATGAATTGCAATCAGGTGTTAACATGCTGGTTCGAGTTTACATCGCTCAAAAACGTAAGATCAAGGTCGGAGATAAGATGGCCGGACGTCACGGGAACAAAGGGGTTGTCTCTCGTATCGTTCCTGTAGAAGATATGCCTTACCTTCCAGATGGAACTCCAGTCGATATCATGTTGAACCCACTTGGGGTGCCATCGCGTATGAATATCGGTCAGGTTATGGAGCTTCACCTTGGTATGGCAGCTCGTACTCTTGGTATCCACATCGCAACACCAGTCTTTGACGGAGCAAGTTCAGAAGATCTTTGGTCAACTGTTAAGGAAGCAGGTATGGATAGCGATGCTAAGACTATCCTTTACGATGGACGTACTGGTGAACCATTTGATAACCGTGTGTCAGTTGGTGTCATGTACATGATCAAACTCCACCACATGGTTGATGATAAATTGCACGCTCGTTCTGTCGGACCATACTCAACAGTTACGCAACAACCACTCGGAGGTAAGGCTCAGTTTGGTGGACAACGTTTCGGTGAGATGGAGGTTTGGGCGCTTGAAGCCTATGGTGCCTCAAATGTCCTTCAAGAAATCTTGACTTACAAGTCTGACGACATCAACGGACGTTTGAAAGCCTATGAAGCTATTACAAAAGGAAAACCAATTCCAAAACCAGGTGTTCCAGAATCCTTCCGAGTTCTTGTTAAAGAATTACAATCACTTGGTCTTGACATGCGTGTTCTTGACGAAGATGATCAAGAAGTTGAACTTCGTGATCTTGACGAGGGCATGGACGAAGATGTCATCCACGTAGATGACCTTGAAAAAGCACGTAAAAAAGCTGCTGAAGAAGCAAAAGCTGCTTTTGAAGCTGAAGAAGGTGCAAAAGCGGAAGCAACAGAAGAAGCTACTGAACAAGAATAAGTAGCTCACTTAGAATAGAAAGGGAAGAAATAGTGGTTGACGTAAATCGTTTTAAAAGTATGCAAATCACACTAGCTTCTCCAAGCAAAGTCCGTTCATGGTCTTATGGAGAAGTCAAAAAACCTGAAACAATCAATTACCGTACGTTGAAACCAGAACGTGAAGGACTATTTGACGAAGTCATCTTTGGTCCTACAAAAGACTGGGAATGTGCTTGTGGTAAGTACAAACGCATTCGTTACAGAGGGATTGTTTGTGACCGTTGTGGTGTTGAAGTAACGCGTACAAAAGTTCGTCGCGAACGTATGGGACACATCGAGTTGAAAGCTCCTGTATCTCATATCTGGTATTTCAAGGGGATTCCAAGCCGTATGGGCTTGACCCTTGATATGAGTCCTCGTGCACTTGAGGAAGTTATCTACTTTGCAGCTTATGTGGTGATCGATCCGAAGGATACACCACTTGAGCACAAATCAATCATGACAGAGCGTGAATACCGTGAGCGCTTGCGTGAATATGGCTACGGATCATTCGTTGCTAAAATGGGTGCCGAAGCTATCCAAGACCTCTTGAAACAAGTAGATCTTGAAAAAGAAATTGCTGAGCTTAAAGAAGAATTGAAGACAGCAACTGGACAAAAACGTATCAAAGCTATCCGTCGTTTGGATGTTTTGGATGCCTTTTACAAGTCTGGAAACAAACCTGAATGGATGATTCTTAACATCCTTCCGGTTATTCCACCAGATCTTCGTCCAATGTTGCAGTTGGATGGTGGCCGTTTTGCCTCATCTGACTTGAACGACCTTTACCGTCGTGTTATCAACCGTAACAACCGTTTGGCTCGTTTGCTTGAGTTGAACGCACCAGGTATCATCGTTCAAAATGAGAAGCGTATGCTTCAAGAAGCGGTTGACGCTTTGATTGACAATGGTCGTCGTGGTCGTCCGATTACAGGACCAGGTAGCCGTCCACTTAAATCATTGAGCCACATGCTCAAAGGTAAACAAGGACGCTTCCGTCAAAACTTGCTCGGTAAACGTGTTGACTTCTCAGGACGTTCCGTTATCGCCGTTGGTCCAACTCTTAAGATGTACCAATGTGGTGTGCCACGTGAAATGGCTATCGAGCTCTTTAAACCATTCGTGATGCGTGAAATTGTTGCCCGTGATATCGTGCAAAACGTCAAAGCTGCTAAACGCTTGGTGGAACGCGGAGATGAGCGTATCTGGGATATCCTTGAAGAAGTGATCAAAGAACACCCAGTGCTTTTGAACCGCGCACCGACCCTTCACCGTTTGGGTATCCAAGCCTTCGAGCCAGTCTTGATTGATGGTAAGGCCCTTCGCTTGCACCCGCTTGTCTGTGAAGCCTACAATGCCGACTTTGACGGGGACCAAATGGCCATCCACGTACCGCTTTCAGAAGAAGCCCAAGCAGAAGCTCGTATCTTGATGCTGGCTGCTGAGCACATCTTGAACCCGAAAGATGGTAAACCAGTTGTTACTCCATCTCAGGACATGGTTTTGGGTAACTACTACTTGACCATGGAAGAAGCTGGTCGTGAAGGTGAAGGAATGGTCTTCAAAGACCGTGACGAAGCTGTTATGGCTTACCGCAATGGCTATGTTCACCTCCACTCACGTGTTGGTATCGCAACAGACAGTCTTAACAAACCATGGACAGAAGAGCAAAAACACAAAATCTTGCTTACAACTGTTGGTAAGATCCTCTTCAACGATATCATGCCAGAAGGTCTACCCTACTTGCAAGAACCAAATAATGCCAACTTGACAGAAGGCGTTCCAGCTAAATACTTCTTGCCACTAGGTGGAGATATCAAGGAAGCTATCAGCAAACTTGAGCTTAACCCTCCATTCAAGAAGAAAAACCTTGGAAATATCATCGCTGAAATCTTCAAACGTTTCCGTACGACAGAAACATCTGCCCTACTTGACCGTATGAAGAACCTCGGTTACCACCATTCAACTCTTGCAGGTTTGACAGTGGGTATTGCTGATATTCCAGTCGTTGAAGACAAGGCTGAAATCATCGAAGAATCACACAAACGTGTAGAACAAATTACTAAACAATTCCGTCGTGGTATGATCACAGATGACGAACGCTACAATGCTGTTACAGCTGAATGGCGTGCTGCCCGTGAAAAATTGGAGAAACGTTTGGTTGCCAACCAAGATCCTAAGAACCCTATCGTTATGATGATGGACTCTGGAGCCCGTGGTAACATCTCAAACTTCTCACAGCTTGCCGGTATGCGTGGTCTGATGGCTGCTCCGAACGGACGTATCATGGAATTGCCAATCCTTTCAAACTTCCGCGAAGGTTTGTCAGTACTCGAAATGTTCTTCTCAACACACGGTGCTCGTAAAGGTATGACCGATACGGCTCTTAAGACAGCCGACTCAGGTTACTTGACTCGTCGTTTGGTTGACGTTGCCCAAGACGTTATCATCCGTGAGGATGACTGTGGAACTGACCGTGGACTCTTGATCCGTTCTATTACTGAAGGTAAAGAGATGATTGAGTCTCTTGAAGAACGTCTCAATGGTCGTTACACTAAGAAAACTGTTAAACACCCAGAAACTGGTGCAGTTATCATCGGTCCAAATGAATTGATCACAGAAGACAAGGCGCGTGAAATCGTCAATGCTGGTGTTGAAGAAGTGACTATCCGCTCTGTATTTACATGTAACACTCGTCATGGTGTCTGCCGTCACTGTTATGGTATCAACTTGGCGACTGGTGATGCGGTTGAAGTTGGTGAAGCAGTTGGTACAATCGCTGCCCAATCTATCGGGGAACCTGGTACACAGCTTACAATGCGTACCTTCCACACGGGTGGGGTTGCCTCAAATACCGATATCACTCAGGGTCTTCCTCGTGTCCAAGAAATCTTTGAAGCCCGCAATCCTAAAGGGGAAGCGGTTATCACAGAAGTCAAAGGACAAGTTACTGCTATCGAAGAAGATGCTTCAACTCGTACTAAGAAAGTCTTCGTTAAAGGTGAAACTGGAGAAGGCGAATACGTGGTACCATTTACAGCTCGTATGCGTGTCGAAGTTGGAGACCAAGTTTCTCGTGGTGCAGCATTGACAGAAGGTTCTATCCAACCAAAACGTCTCCTTGCTGTACGTGATGTCTTGTCAGTTGAAACCTACCTTCTCGGTGAAGTACAAAAAGTTTACCGTAGCCAAGGGGTAGAAATCGGAGACAAACACATTGAGGTAATGGTTCGTCAAATGATCCGTAAAGTTCGTGTTATGGATCCAGGGGATACAGATCTTCTCATGGGAACTCTTATGGACATCAACGACTTTACAGATGCTAACAAGGATGTTCTCATCGCAGGTGGAGTACCAGCGACAGGTCGTCCAGTCCTTATGGGAATCACCAAAGCCTCACTTGAAACAAATAGTTTCTTGTCAGCGGCTTCCTTCCAGGAAACAACTCGTGTCCTTACAGATGCGGCTATCCGCGGTAAGAAAGACCATCTCCTTGGACTTAAGGAAAATGTTATCATCGGTAAGATTATCCCAGCTGGTACAGGTATGGCACGTTACCGTAACCTTGAACCACAAGCTATCAATGAAGAGTCTTACCTAGCATCTTCTCAAGAAGAAACTTCAGTAGATACGACTGTAGAAGAAGTCGTTGAAACTGTTGAAGTAAGCGAATAAGTAGGTGTTACTTAAGATCTGAGATGAAAAGATTAATCATTCACTATAGATTCTTAAGAAGGATCCACTAGATAAAAAAGCGAACAAGGCAGAATTCTGATTGTCAGAAAACTAGCTTTGCTCGCTTTTTGTATTTAATGTTAGGTTTGCGTTCTACTCACATTTTCAATTCATAAAGAGCGACTTATTTTAACTTGCTCGAGATACAATACTATGCTACAATCATCTAAAAAAGCAAGGACATCAAGATATGAAAACTGAATACCAAAAAATGATTGTGGGGGAACCCTATCACCCATTCGACCCAGAACTCCGTTCTCTAGCACAAACAGCGCGACAAAAGCAAGCTGCTTTTAATGAAGAAGTTGATCCAGTAAAAGGTATGGAAATCATCAAAGGATGGTTTGGCTCTACGGGTCAAAACCTCTATGTCAATCCTCGATTGGTGGTAGATTACGGGGTCAATATTCATCTGGGAGAAAATTTTTATTCCAATTGGAATTTAACTATGCTAGATGTTTGTCCTATAACCATCGGTGACAATGCTATGATTGGTCCCAACTGTCAATTTTTAACACCCCTTCACCCACTGGACCCCGATGAACGAAACTCGGGACTAGAATTTGGCAAACCCATCACGATTGGTAAGAATTTTTGGGCAGGTGGTGGTGTCATTGTCCTACCGGGTGTTACTTTAGGTGATAATGTCGTTGCAGGAGCAGGAGCGGTCATTACAAAATCCTTTGGTGACAACGTAGTTCTAGCAGGAAATCCAGCACGAGTTATCAAAGAGATTCCAGTTAAAGGAAACTAAAGGTTGTAGAAAGAGAAAGTGAAGTCTTTTTCACAAGAGCTCTTTGGAATTGGAAAGCCTAATCAGTCTCAGTTTCAAAAACCTATTGCTAGCAAAAAACGAGGTCGGAATTTTTATCCCAGCCTCGTTTTTCGTTTTTAGAGATTCTTTCTCTTTTTAGCTTTTTTAGTCAATACCACATCGCATTGATCAATATTTTGTGTAAGATAGCTAGTCACTTGGAAATCATCGACCTCTGTTTTTAGCTCGACTTCATAGACAATACTAAGGTTGTCCCCTGCATTTGTGCTATTGATCGTAATCATGTCAATTTCTGAGCAGAATTGGTCAAGAGCTGATTGGAGAGCTTCTTGTACCTTATATTGATTAGCTACCGTGATTGTCAAAAGTCTACGACGTTGATTGTCAGTTTTGACTTGTTGATTTTCCAAAAGGAACCAAACGCCCAAGATAAAGAGCGTGAAGAGAATTGCTAGGAAGAGATAGCCTGTTCCACAAGCCAGACCGATAATCATGGCTAGGAAAATTGCAATCAGTTCTCTTGAACCACTAGTTGCAGAACGGAAACGAATCAAACTAAAAGTTCCTGCTACAGCAATTGAAGTTCCCAAGCTTCCATTGACCAGAAAAATAACTAAGGTCATAAGGCAGGGAAGCAGAGTCAAGCTGATAGCAAATTCTCTGGTGTAGAGGGTCCGATATTTGTAGGTCCAAGTAAGTGCCAAACCGAGGACTAGACTGACTAGAAGTGCCAGCAGTAGTTGGAAGGGATCAGCACTTGCAGTGGCATTGTTGAAAATTGAATTAAATAGATTAAGCATAAGCAGTACCTGCGCTTTCTATACTGGGACGTGGTGTATAAGGAAGCCCTTGAGATTTGTGGTAAGCACAACTGTATTTTGAAAATTTGTGCTCCATCAAACCATACTTGTCTAGGATGTTTTGTAACCACTGGGGTTTGTTTCCAGGAGCCTTAATCTCCATAATTACAGTATTGTCATCTAGTAAAGCATCTCCATGGTTTCCAGCGAAAAGACTGACATTTTCATCTCTATAGACTAGATTTTGGTCAATTGTGATACGAATTTTATTATAGTCGTAGCCCTCGATGTATTTTTTTTCTTTTAATGAATAACGATCGTAGTAGATGTACATACGAGGCTGGATAGCCTGCTTGTAATCCTGATGAAGTTTTTTCACTTTTTCAATGACGACTGTATCAGTAATGCTAGCATCCAGGTGCCCTTTTGTCATAAAATTAAGAATAGAAATAGGAGTTGAGAGTAGTCTAAATTTGCGACCAACTCCTTCTTGATCCTTGGTTTTGATTTCTAAAAATACTTGACTATCTGCTTTGGGTTGACTGAGATAGGTCCGCATCCGAACCTTTTCTTTTCGATTATTTCCAAAATCATCATCTTGGAGCACATCAAAATCTTCCGTATCAAAGTAGATATTTGAAATAGTTGAAATTGGATAGTCGTCTTCTACTAAATATTCTTTTAAATCTTGGATGAGTTTGTCTATTTTATCTTTGGAGACAATATATTTGGTTTCAATCCGTTTGAAAGTTGTTTCTAATGGTTTCATAAGTCTTTCTCCTCTTGCTTTCAGTTATACTATTTTTAAACAAGGTGAACTTGCTTGTCTACAATTCTAGAGGGGGTTTCTAAAACTTTTGTTAAATTTAACTTAATTGAAACTAAACTTAAGAAAACTTTCAGAAAAAGTTTAGGCTTCTTTTAGGAAAGACCCGTAGACTAAGAGCATGTAAAATGAAAGACGAGGAAACGAGCATGAAAGCAAAAAAATGGACATTCCTATTAACAAGTATAACAACTCTAGCACTGGTAACAGCATGTACCCAGTCAACCTCAAATACAACAGCTAGCAATAGTACTGCAACGACAACAGTAACTACCAATAAGAAAACATCTAGTTACTTTACAGATAAGGACTATGATACTTCTTATGATGAAAAAACAGCTGCAACTGTAACTTTGTCAGGATCAACGGCGACGGTATCAGGTGACGGAGTGGCCGTATCAGGATCTACCGTTACAATCTCTAAGTCAGGTACCTATGTGATTTCTGGTCAATCTGATGGAGTTCAAATCAAGATCGAAGCTGGAAGTTCAGATGACGTACACATCGTTCTAAATGGTGTCACCATGACCAATACCAATGCAGCTATTTCTGCTACATCAGCTGGCCATGTTTACTTAACTCTAGCAGATGGCACAACCAATAGCCTCTCAGATTCAGCTTCAAATAGTGATGACAAGGCTGACGCGGCCCTCTTCTCTAAAGTGGACTTGACCATCAATGGTAAAGGAACTCTCAATGTAGATGGTAAGAAAAACAATGGTATTAAGGCCAACGATACACTTCACATCACTGGCGGAACCTACAATATCACAGCAGTTGGAGACGCCTTTAATGTTAATGATGAACTCAACATTACTGGAACGACAATGACTATCGATGCTAAGGAAGATGGTGTCAAGGTCGACAATGATGAGGATACATCTGTTGGAACCATGTATCTCTCTGATAACACTATAACCGTTACTGCAGGTGATGATGGTATCCATGCCTCAGGTGATTTGGTTATCGATAGTGGAACCTATACAGTCAAGAACTCTACAGAAGGGCTTGAAGGTAAGTCTATCACCATCAACGGTGGAGACATCAGCATTTACTCAACAGATGATGGTGTCAATGCAGCCAACAAAAATGCCCAACAAAGTGAAATTTTCTTCACCATGAATGGAGGGAACTTAACAGTTGAAGTTGGCCAAGGAGACACGGATCCAATTGATTCAAACGGTAATATTACAGTTAATGGAGGAACCATCAAAATGACAGGTCAATCTGGTTTTGACTTTGACGGAACAGCGACCTACACAGGTGGAGACATCTACCTCAATGGTGAAAAACAAACTGAAATCGTCAATTCCATGCCTGGAGGCGGAGGAGCACCTGGCGGTGGCCCTCAAGGAAATGATGGCCCTGGTGGTGGTGCACCTGGTGGTCACCCATAAAAGAAAATCTCCTTTCTCGAAAGAGAAGGGAGATTTTTTTCAATTTTTGGGAAAAGCTGCAGGAGCAGCTTGGGTTGTTGCAGGTGTGACGTCATCAGCAGAAGCAATAGTAGTTCCTGTGAAGACAGTTCCTAAAACAACGGAAGCTAAGGTTAGAGTTTGTTTACGTAAAATAGTATATTTTTTCAAAATACGTCCCCTTTTTAATAAACTATTTTCTCTGATACCGGTTTTTAAAAACTTATCAACGATATATTAATCAAGGCTTTTGGACTTTTCATATCTCTAGTTATTAATAAAAAACCGAACAAGAAAAATATACCTGAAATAATTTAAATACACAAAACTCACGAAAAAAATAGGATTCCTACAAATTTGCAGGAATCCTTATTTTATCGGTGTTTCTACTTTATTTTTATACGTAAAAAATACTAGCTAGTTACTTTATTTATGCTTCTACATTAGCACTAAGAACAAAGATGGCGACTAGTTTAGTAATTTTTCAAAGAATTGGATGACCTCCGGTTTGAGATTACTTTCCTTCGGTTCAACTAATGAAACGTAAAAACTAATCCGTTCATTTTCTGCCATCGGAATCGCGATCAGTTCTTCTTCACCATCTGTTAGTGCAAGATCTGCTAGTAAGCTAATTCCAACTTGTTTCCGAAGGAGTTGTTTTAGAAGCTGAATATCATCCGTCTGAAAGAAGGGAGTAGCCTTATGGTGATAACGCTCATTCAACTGTTCAAAGGCTTTTAAATGAACAAAGTGCTCATCTGGAATGATAAAATCTTCATTGATGACGTCTGAAAATTGTAATATCTTTTTTGAGGCTAGTGGATGGTTGTGATGAAGGATATAGAAGAGATCTCGTTTGGCCATTTCTCTTACCTGGAAGCGATGGTCTTTAATCGGTTCCAAACTCCCCAAAAAACTAGCATCTAGCTCTCCTTTGGAAAGTAATTCCAACAGTTCGACAGATCCTTCTTGAACAGGATGGATACTTTGAAGAGCTGCAACATTACTGATAAAGGCGGGTTGTTTTCGGACAAGATAGTCAATGATGATTGGTGGGAAACCAATCGTATTGAATTGAGAGAGACTCCGTAGAATCTCTTTTTTTGCCCCTTGAATCTCAGGTAAGACCTTTTGAATATGTCGTAGCAAGATTTCTCCTTGGGGCGTCAATTTGAAAGTACGGTGAGAAGGATCGTGCACAATTAATTGGCAGTGAAATTCCTTTTCTAGTCGTTTAATCGCATAGGAAACGGATGGTTGACTGATCCCGTGTTTTTGCGCAACCCCAGTAAAGGATTGCTGTTGACTAAGATCAAAAAAATAATAAAAGTCCTTAAGATTCATTGGGCTCCCTCTTCTAAATAGACAGAAATGGATAAGTAAAAATTATCCGTGATAGCTAATTTGACTATATGATTTTTTATTTGTTACAATCTAAGGTGAGTCAGAGGACAATTAAAGGCTATCTAAAAGATCTTCGAAAATCTTTAGGAACTTCTCCCTTTTTCCAACTGGAAGTTGTTTGATTTTCATATTTACTCTCTTAAGTGAAAGGCTATCGGTAGGATCTGAAGATGCTTCGAGTGAATCAAAATTGAAGAATTCTTCAGGAGTTAACTCAAGAGCAGAAATGACTTTTTCAAGACTGTGAATGGTCAGATTCACATTTTGATTTTCCAATTGATTGATGTATTTTAATCCAAGGTCTGCCCGTTCCGACAGCTCCTCTTGACTCATGTTCTGTTTATTTCGCAAATATTTGACTTTTTGCGCTATATACCGTTGTAAATAATGTTTTGTTTTCATGTAACCAGAATACAAGTTTTAAATAACAAAATTAACACCTTAAACAAAACAAAGTATGCTATAAGAAACATATTTTTAATTTTTGATGGGAATAACCTTCTAAAAACGTGGAAAGGATCTCGCTTTTTAAAAAGATGATCAGGACGATTTAGTAAGGAATGGATAAATCTATTATCTTGTTATTGCTTGAAGTTCCGTCATTTTAGGGTGCGTCGTCTAAATTTTCATTTAGTGACTCATTCATATTGTATCATATATAGAACAAAGTGTCATATAAAGCAAAAAAGTGTTATAATAGAATAAACTAATAAGGAGGTCACATGATGACTGCACATGATATTTTAAACAACCCCTTCCTTAACAAAGGAACTGCCTTTACCTTGGAGGAACGTCAGAAACTAGGTCTCATTGGCCTTCTGCCACCTTACGTTCAAACCATTGAAGAACAAGCAGCACAAACTTATGCGCAAATGCAAACAAAGGTTAACGATTTGGAAAAACGTTTATTCTTGATGGAAATTTTTAATACCAACCGTACCCTTTTCTATTACCTGTTTGCTCAACATTTGGAAGAATTTAATCCCATTGTCTATGACCCAACCATTGCTGATACCATTGAGGGTTATAGCGACCTCTTTGTAGATCCACAATATGCGGCCTATCTTGACATCAATCACCCTGAAAATATCGAAACAACTTTGAAAAATGCAGCGGGTGATCGTGAAATTCGTCTTATTGTTGTGACAGATGCAGAAGGTATTCTCGGTATTGGTGACTGGGGTACAAATGGTGTCGATATTTCTGTTGGGAAATTGATGGTCTATACTGGAGCTGCAGGAATTGATCCTTCCATGGTGCTTCCTTTAGTCATTGATGCAGGTACCAACCGTGAAGAATTGCGTAACAATCCTAATTACTTAGGAAATCGTCACGAACGTGTACGTGGTGATCGTTACTATGATTTTATCGATCAATTTGTCCAAACTGCAGAACGTCTTTTCCCTAAACTCTACCTTCACTGGGAAGATTTCGGTCGCTTAAATGCTGCCAACATTCTTGAAAAATACCGGAAGCAAATTCCAACCTTTAACGATGATATCCAAGGAACTGGTATCGTGACCTTGGGTGGTATCTTTGGTTCACTGGATATTACAGATGAAAAATTAACGGATCAAGTTTACCTCTGCTATGGTGGTGGAACTGCTGGTGCAGGGATTGCCTCTCGTGTGCTTCGCGAAATGGTTAGTGAAGGTCTGTCTGAAGAAGAAGCCTATAAACGCTTCTTTATGGTAGATAAACAAGGTCTCCTCTTTGATGACATGGACGACCTAACTCCAGAACAAAAACCATTTGCTAAGAAACGCTCTGATTTTGCCAATGCGGATAAGTTAACGGACCTTCTTGAAGTAGTGAAGACGGTTAAGCCAACCATTCTTGTGGGAACTTCAACTCAGCCAAATACCTTCACTAAAGAAATCGTAGAGGCTATGTGTGAAAATACTGAACGTCCAATGATCTTCCCATTGTCTAATCCTACGAAGCTCGCAGAAGCAAGTGCCAAAGATTTGATTGAATGGTCAGATGGAAAAGCGTTTGTTGCAACAGGAATTCCAGCTGGTACAGTTTCCTATAAAGGAGTAGACTACGTGATTGGTCAAGCGAACAATGCGTTGATCTATCCAGGTCTTGGACTTGGTATGTTGGCCTCTGAAGCGAGTCTCTTGACAGATGAAATGATTGGTGCCGCTGCACATTCATTGAGTGGGATTGTCAATCCAGGTCAACCTGGAGCACCAGTCTTACCTCCGTTTAAGTATGTAGCCGATGTTTCCATCAAAGTAGCGGAAGCAGTTGCTAAAAAAGCACAAGAACAAGGTCTTGCACGTGCTCAAGAAACAGATATGGCTAAAGCGGTCCGTGATTTGAAATGGTATCCAGAATATAAATAAGTAAATGGAAATGGGGTGTACGAGTGCGACTGGATGCCTCGTACCCCTTTTGCTATATGTCCTATTATAAAGAAAGGGAGACTATGGAAATCTTTATAACGTCAATTCAGAGTATTGTACCCATTATCGTCATCATCATTCTTGGTTATTTCTTGCAAGTCCGTGGTTGGTTCCAAGAGAGTTTTGGAAATGACTTATCTAAACTCATTATGAATGTGGCTATGCCTGTGGCAATTTTTACCTCTGTTCTTAAATATTTAACCTTAGATAAGCTGATTAGCTTGTCTGGTGGTTTGCTCTATACGTTTATCGCCTTCATTCTTGGTTATCTAGCGGCCTTTATTGCGGTGAAAGTTTTTAAAGTGCGCTCAGGACGCCGAGGAACCATGATTAATACCTTTGTCAATGCCAATACTATTTTCATTGGTTTGCCTTTAAATATCGCTCTGTTTGGGGATCAAGCCCTTCCTTACTTCTTGGTATATTATATTACAAATACTATCTCTACTTGGACCTTAGGTGTCTATCTGATGACTTCTGATAGCAAAGAAGGGGCTTCAAAACAGACTCAAAAATTTAATTGGAAGAAGCTCTTCCCTGCTCCTTTATTAGGTTTTCTCGTAGCCCTCGCCTTTTTAGTGCTCCGTCTGCCTGTTCCAAGTTTTGCGGAAAGTACCTTGACCTATATTGGTAGTTTAACAACGCCATTATCACTTGTCTATATTGGTATCGTTCTAGCGAAGGCGGGACTTAAGACCATTCGCTTTGATAAGGATACCATTATCACACTGGTTGGTCGTTTTATCCTTGCGCCGGTCATCATGCTCCTAGTTTTGAAGTTCTTCTCTCCAAATATGGTAGCATCAGAATTTAGAACCTTTATGATTCAATCAGCAACACCTGCTTTAGCGGTTCTTCCTATCCTTGCCAATCAAGGAAAAGGCGATGTTGAGTTTTCAACGAATGTGGTCACTCTCAGTACGGTTTTATTTGTAATTGTGGTTCCGATTCTACAGACATTATTAGGATAAAAGGAGTAGAGTTTGCAAATGCTTTTGAATTGGCTTAAAAAATGGCAAACACTTATCAAACTCGTTTTATTTCTGTCTATTACTAGTCTAGTTATTGTAGAGATAACTAGACTTTTTAAAACAATTTCGTTTGATAAGATTAAAGAAATACTGGGAGGACTGTCTCCACTAAATGTCATCTGTTTAGCATTGTTTGGTTTTATGGCCGTTGCGCCAATGATCATCTATGATAGAATCTTAAATCAAGAGCTTCATCAAAAACAAAAAATTTCTTACTTACTCGAAACTAGCTGGACTATTAATAGCTTGAATAATATGATTGGTTTTGCCGGTTTGGTGGATGTTGGTTTACGATATTCTTTCTATGGAGATGAAGAACGACCTGAAAAAAGTATGCCGGGGATTTCTCGTGTCATTCCTTATTTCATGAGTGGATTCTCACTGTTTGCTCTAATCAGCTTAGTTTTAACAGGGTTATTCCCTGTATCAATTGGGATTAAACAGTATTGGCCAGCTCTTTTAGGAGCTAGTCTCTATCTTCCAATTGTACTATTTGTTTCAAATAGAAAAAATTGGGCTTATTTTGGTCAGCTGAGTGGAAGAACAATTTTATCATTAGTATTGGCTTCAGCTCTTGATTGGGCTAGCATCATTGGTTTTTTCCTTTTAGTTGGATCTGTTTTAGGGTTTCATTTACCGATTTATGACATCATCCCCCTTTTTATGATTGCGATTACAATCGGGATTATGTCAATGATTCCTGGTAGTCTAGGTAGTTTTGATTTAATTATGGTATCTGGTTTAGTTGGCCTTGGGATTGATAAGACTCAGGCACTAAGTTGGTTACTTTTATTTAGGTTATTCTATTATATTCTTCCTTTTGGTTTAGGAGTTGTTCTATTCTTGAAAAATATGGGTGGACGACTTAATGAGAAGTATTTAGGAATTCCACACAAGGTCATTGAGACTTTATCCACTATTGTATTAGTTTGGGGGTTACGACTTTTTGGCTTCTTTTTTATCGTTTCAGCTATAGTTCCTCAAGAATTAGAGCATCTTCCTTTGCTTAAAGATCTTGCAACTAGTACTGGTCAGTTTGTTTTTCAACTTCCTAGTATCCTTCTCGGTGTTCTATTCTTTCTGCTAGCAAGAATAGTCAAACGACGATTGAAATTTACCTTAGCACTTACGACTGGACTAGGTTTGGTTAGCCTTGTTTATTTGAATATTGGTTCTTTTTCTTTAATAAGTAGTATTTTCTTAATCAAACTTTTATCTCTCATTTGGTGGAAGAAAGATACATTTGTTCGCAGGCATTATATCTATGTTTGGGAAGATTGTTGCAAAGATATTATTTATATTGGTGGAACGCTCTTTTTGACACTAGTTTTGCTAGGGCATTTGAATCCTCATCATGTGTTTCAGTTAAACCATTTCTCTCACGTAATGACACATTGGCTTTATCTTCTTAGTGTGTCCCTTGTTTTGGTGTCTCTATATGTGTTGCTTCTTCGTAAAAGTAATCAATTCAAAGGGGAAATTGGAGAAAGCTTTGATAAGCAACGTTATCAAGATTTTGTTAGTACAATACCAAATCTCAATTTAGATGCGGCCTTAGCTTTTTTAGGTGATAAATACTTATATTGGTACCAAGAGTATGGCCAAGACAAAGTGGTGTTCCAATTTGCAATTGAAAACAACAAGTATGTTGTCATGTCGGATCCACTAGCGCAGTCGGGCTATTTAGAAAAAGGCTTATCACAGTTTTTAGAAGATGCAGAGGCTGCAAATGTAGCTGTTATTTTCTATGAAGTTAATCAAGAAACGACGCTCTTGCTTCATGAATATGGGTATGACTTTATGAAGTTTGGCGAGACTGCTCAGGTGCCATTAGAGAGATTTACAATCGAAGGGAAACATGGGAAGAAATTTAGAACGATTGTTAATAAGTTGGAGAATAAGGGATATCAATTTCAAGTTTTAGAACCTCCCTTTGATGAGGATTTGCTAAGCGTCCTTAAAGAAATATCGGATAGCTGGTTAGATGGCCGCCAAGAAAAAGGTTTTTCACTTGGTTACTTTGATGAAAAGTATATTCAACTAGCACCGATCGCACTTGTAAGGGATAAGGATGATAACGTTCAGGCTTTTGTTACTTTTTTAGCAAGTAACGGACCTGAAGAAGCCAGTATTGATTTGATGCGCTACCACTTAAGGACAGCCCCTGATGGTATCATGGATTATCTTTTTGTAAACTTATTACTTTATTTTAAAGAAGAAGGAGTTATCTTCTTTGATTTAGGTATGGCACCCTTGTCAAATGTAGGAACTGAGAAACATAGTTTCTTACAGGAAAAAGTGGCTTATCTCATCTATGCTTTTACCAATCGCTTTTATTCCTTTAGTGGTCTTAGACAATATAAACAAAAGTTTAATCCAATCTGGGAATCGCGCTATGTTGCATACCCCCGTGATACATGGTTGATACTAGATATGCTAGCCATTTATAGAGTTGATAATCGAAAAGTAAAGAGATTATCGTAATAACTATTAGTTTTAAACAGTATATGATGACTTTCGATTTTTTGCATGACTAGGCACTTAGTTTAAGTCTTTATAATCTTATTGAAACAGTAATAGCAGATTTTCGGTCAAATATGATTTGAACCTTTGCAAAAATAAACTGCACCTCACAGTTAGAATTTTTAGCTTAACTGTAGGGTGCAGTTTTCCTTTATGTGTCTATTTTAAATAGTTTCTAAATCCGGACATAGGTTTCAACAGCTTGTCTAGCCCCGTTTTCATTGTTGGTCTTTGTCACAAAGGCTACTCCATCTTTCAATTCTTGAGGAGCGTTGCCCATGGCAACACCAATTCCAGTTTTTTTGAGCATAGGGGGTCATTGCCTTAAGATAAGTTTTTTATTTAGACTTCACTTTGACTTTCTTTCTGCTTTTGATATAATAGTAAAAATTTAGAGGAGGTATTCTATGATTCAGAAACACGCTATTCCTATTTTAGAGTTTGATGACAATCCTCAGGCAGTCATTATGCCCAACCATGAAGGTTTAGATTTACAGTTGCCAAAGAAGTGTATTTATGCGTTTTTGGAGGAGGAAATTGACCGCTATGCTCAGGAAGTGGGAGCAGAGTGCGTTGGGGAGTTCATTTCTGCCACTAAAACCTATCCTGTTTATGTTATGGACTACAAAGGTGAAAAAGTGTGTTTGGCCCAGGCTCCTGTTGGTTCTGCACCAGCAGCCCAGTTTATGGATTGGTTGATTGGCTACGGTGTGGAGAAAATCATTTCCACCGGTACTTGTGGGGTGCTTACTAATATAGAAGAAAATGCCTTTCTAGTTCCAGTCAGAGCATTGCGTGATGAAGGAGCCAGCTACCATTATGCGCCACCATCTCGTTATATGGATGTTCATGTAGAAGCTGTTTCTGCCATCGAGCAAGTCTTGGAACAACTAGGTGTCCCTTACGAAGAAGTCATGACCTGGTCGACAGACGGATTTTACCGAGAAACCACTGAAAAAGTTGCCTATCGCAAGGAAGAAGGCTGTGCAGTTGTAGAGATGGAGTGTGCAGCTCTAGCGGCAGTGGCTCAACTTCGTGGAGTTATCTGGGGTGAGTTGCTGTTTACGGCTGATTCATTGGCAGATCTTGATAACTATGACCAGCGCGATTGGGGTGCGGAAGCTTTTGAAAAGGCGCTAGAACTCTGTCTTGAGATCGTTAGTCATATGTGAGTATTCTCAGCTTTTTGTGGTACAATGTAGCTATGTTATTAAAATTAATTGTTGAAAAAATAAATACCACTTTGGGGCGTTTATCACCTGCTCGGCGAATCTTTTTAAGCTTTGCTTTGGTTATTTTTCTAGGTTCCCTCCTGTTGAGTCTACCACTCGTACAAGCTCCAACATCTCATGCCGGTTATTTTGATCATTTGTTTACAGCTGTATCCATGGTCTGTGTGACAGGACTGTTTACCTTACCTGTCGCTTCTACCTACAATGTTTGGGGGCAGCTGATTTGTATGGTCTTGATTCAGATTGGTGGTTTGGGGCTCATGACCTTTATAGGAGTCTTCTATATTCAAAGCAAGCAAAAGCTAAGTCTTCGAGGTCGTGAAACGATTCTGGAGAGTTTTAGTTTTGAAGAAACTCAGTCTTTGAAGGATTTCCTACGTTCCATCTTTTTGACGACTTTTTTAGTAGAAGGTTTAGGAGCCTTTCTACTGAGTTTTCGTTTTGTCCCCGAGTTTGGTTGGGGCCGAGGAATTTTTACTTCCATTTTCGTAGCAATTTCAGCTTTCTGTAATGCTGGATTTGATAATTTTGGAAGTACAAGTTTAGTAGCTTTTCAAACTGATCCTTTGATTAATTTAGTGATAGCAGGCTTGATTATTACGGGTGGTCTAGGTTTCATGGTTTGGTTCGACTTGGCTACCCAATTAGGAAAGAAGAAAAAGCGTCGTCTACGTTTCCATACTAAGCTAGTCCTCTTCTTAACAGCGGGGATTTTATTTGCTGGAACAGTTTCAACCCTCTTGATAGAGTGGAACAATTCGGGAACGATTGGCAATCTCAGCTTCCCAGATAAATTGCTGGTTAGTTTCTTCCAAACTGTCAGCATGCGGACGGCAGGATTTGCGTCTATTGATTTTACTCAGGCTAGTCCTGTTACCTTGATGATCTATATTTTGCAGATGTTTCTGGGTGGGGCACCTGGCGGTACAGCAGGGGGACTAAAAATCACAACCTTCTTTGTCTTGTTGGTATTCGCACGCAGTGAACTTTTAGGGTTACCTCATGCCAATGTAGCACAGAGAACGATTGAACCTCGGACAGTCCAAAAATCATTCAGTGTCTTCATTATTTTTTTATTGACTTTTCTGGTTGGCTTGATTTTACTAGGAATAACAGCAGAAGGGAATCCGAAATTTATCTATCTGATGTTTGAAACAATTTCAGCGCTTGCCACGGTTGGAGTAACTGCTAATTTGACACCAGAATTAGGCAAATTAGCTCTCAGCATTGTCATGCTACTGATGTTTATCGGACGAATTGGGCCACTGACGCTATTAGTCAGTTTGGCTGAGTATCGACCAGATAAGAAAGATATGATTCACTATATGAAAGCAGATATAACCATAGGATAAGAAAGGATAAACTATGTCAGATCGGACAATCGGAATTTTAGGTTTGGGTATTTTTGGGAGTAGTGTTCTGGCTGCTCTCGCTAAGCATGATGTAAATATCATAGCCATTGACGACCATGAGGAACGAATCAATCAATTTGAACCGGTCTTAGCGCGTGGCGTTGTTGGTGACATCACAGATGAGGACCTCTTGCTATCAGCGGGGATTGATACTTGTGATACAGTAGTCGTCGCAACTGGTGAAAATCTAGAGTCTAGTGTTCTAGCAGTCATGCATTGCAAGAGTCTGGGTGTATCGACTGTTATTGCTAAGGTTAAAAGCCATACAGCAAAAAAAGTCCTTGAAAAAATAGGTGCAGACTCAGTCATTTCACCAGAGTTTGAGATGGGACGCTCTTTGGCACAGACGATTCTCTTCCATAATAGTGTAGATGTCTTTCAGTTAGACAAGAATGTCTCAATTGTAGAAATGAAAGTTCCTGTATCGTGGGTAGGAAAGAGCCTTAGCCAATTAAATCTTAGAGGACGGTACAATCTCAATATCCTCGGTTTTCGTGACTACGAAAATGCTCCTTTGGATGTACAGTTTGGACCAAATGATCTATTGAAAGCTGACTCCTATATCATGGCAGTGATCAATAACCAATATTTGGATACCCTAGCAAGCCTCAGTGAGTAGAAGAGGAATGACTATTCTTTTTTTCAATGACTATTGAGTCAATATAAGTATTTTATAAGAGGGATTTAAGAAAAATTTTAACTTTTTCTTAATCCTTTTTAATTTTAGGAGATTATACTAGAGTCATCAAATAAAGAAAAACTCTAAGGAGAATCCTATGAAATTCAATCCAAATCAAAGATATACTCGTTGGTCTATTCGCCGTCTTAGTGTCGGTGTTGCCTCAGTTGTTGTGGCCAGTGGCTTCTTTGTCCTAGTCGGGCAACCAAGTTCTGCACGTGCCGATGTGGTCAATCCGACCCCTGCTCAAGTCGTGCCAGATACAGATTCGGTGAGTGCAAAGAGCGACTTACCAGCAGAACTTCTCAAAGAAGCAGTCGATACAGCTCTTCCTTCAGAGCAGGCAGACTCAGCACCTAAAGCAAGCTTGGATACTACAAGCTCACCAGAAAAAGCGGATGTAGCTGCTAAAGACCAAGTGGTAGCGCCAAAAGAAGAAGTGCAAGCAAAACCTGAATCTAAGAAAGAAACAGAAGATGTGGTTAAACCTGCGACAAATCCTGCGCCTGCAGTTACTGGACAAGACCGTGAAGCAAGTGAAGATCAACCAGCAACCACTCCAGCCGAAGTGCAAAAAGGTGTAGCCGACAACACTAAAGACACGGTAGACGTCCCAGCTACATACTTGGATAAAGCCAATTTCCCTGGTCCATTCACAGCCGGTGTTAACCAAGTCATTCCATACGAATTCTTCGCTGGCGACGGCATGTTGACTCGCCTTATCTTGAAAGCCTCAGACAAGGCTCCATGGTCAGACAACGGTTCAGCTAAAAATCCTGCTCTTCCACCAGTAGAGAAATTGGGCAAAGGCCTTTACTTCTATGAAGTAGACTTGGCAGGTACCCAAGGCAAATCTGACAAAGAGTTGCTTGACTTGTTAAAACAAAACGGCACACAAAGCTATAAAGCAACTATTAAAGTGTATGGTGCGAAAGATGGCAAAGCTGACTTAACTAATCTTGTAGCCACTAAAAATTTGGATGTCAACTTGAACGGCTTAACCACCCCGGCTGAAGTTCAAAAAGGCGTGACTGATAATACCAAAGACACAGTTGATGTTCCAGCTACTTACTTGGACAAGGCTAATTTCCCTGGCCCATTCACAGCCGGAGTCAACCAAGTGATTCCATACGAATTCTTCGCTGGCGACGGCATGTTGACCCGCCTCATCTTAAAAGCATCCGATAAGGCCCCATGGTCAGACAACGGCTCAGCCAAAAATCCGGCCCTTCCACCAGTAGAGAAATTGGGCAAAGGCCTTTACTTCTATGAAGTAGACTTGGCAGGTACTCAAGGTAAATCAGATAAAGAGTTGCTTGATTTGTTAAAACAAAACGGCACTCAAAGCTATAAAGCTACTATTAAAGTGTACGGTGCGAAAGATGGCAAAGCAGATTTGAGCAACCTCGTAGCGACTAAGGATTTGGATGTCAACTTGAACGGCTTGACCACCCCTACTGAAGTTCAAAAAGGTGTGGCCGACAACACCAAAGACACAGTAGATGTCCCATCTTCTTACTTGGACAAGGCTAACTTCCCAGGCCCATTCACAGCCGGAGTTAACCAAGTCATTCCATACGAATTCTTCGCCGGCGACGGCATGTTGACTCGCCTTATCTTGAAAGCCTCAGACAAAGCCCCATGGTCCGACAACGGCTCAGCCAAAAATTCTGCTATCCCACCAGTAGAGAAATTGGGCAAAGGCCTTTACTTCTACGAAGTAGACTTGGCAGGTACCCAAGGCAAATCTGACAAAGAGTTGCTTGACTTGTTAAAACAAAACGGCACTCAAATCTATAAAGCTACTATTAAAGTGTATGGTGCAAAAGATGGCAAGGCCGATTTGACAAATCTGGTAGCGACTAAGGATTTGACAGTGAACTTGAATGGACATCAGTCTCTTATTCCGATGCAGTCAGGTTTCGTTCCATCTTCTAATGGTTCAGCTATGCCGACTCCAATGATGAATAGTCATCAAGGTGCTTCTAATATGAAAGCTCAAATGCCAGCTGCTAGCCTGGATAAGATGATGCCTAACAAAGAGCAAGATAAAACCATGAATGCTAGCCAGCCTATGGTAACACCAAGTATGAAACAAGATCAAGTTTCAGCAGCCTCAAGCAAAATGTCTGATGAAGGCAAGATGGCATCTAATAACAAGGTATCAAGTCCAATGATGACTGATCAAATGAAAGACAAAAAAGACATGCTTCCATATACTGGTGAAGCCCAAACATCAATGGCTACTCTTGGATTCTTTGGACTCGCCTTGGCAGGACTATTAGGTGGCCTCGGTTTGAAAGCTAAAAAAGAGGAAAATGACTAGTCTAGTTACAGACTTTCTATCTAGGATTTGAAAAATCCAGATATCGTTTAGAATGTTCGTAAAGAGATAAAAATAGTGTTATACTATTGTGGTATAGCACTGTTTTTTTCAAAGGAGATACAGATGGGAAAGACAATTTTACTCGTTGACGACGAGATAGAAATCACAGATATTCATCAACGTTATCTGGTTCAGGCAGGATATCAGGTTTTGGTAGCTCATGATGGGGTAGAGGCCTTAGAAATCTTCAAGCGAAAACCGATTGATTTGATCATTACAGATATCATGATGCCTCGGATGGATGGTTATGATTTGATTAGCGAAGTTCAGTATCAATCTCCAGATCAGCCTTTTCTCTTTATAACGGCTAAGACCAGTGAGCAGGACAAGATTTATGGCCTGAGCTTGGGGGCTGACGACTTTATTGCCAAGCCCTTTAGCCCACGTGAGCTGGTTTTGCGTGTCCACAATATCTTGCGTCGCCTTCATCGTGGAGGTGAGACAGAGGTTGTCAGTCTCGGGGATTTACGGATGAATCACGGTAGCCATGAGGTCCAAGTCGGAGATGTGGCGCTTGATTTGACAGTCAAATCCTTCGAACTTCTATGGCTTTTAGCCAGCAATCCAGAGCGGGTTTTCTCTAAGACAGATCTCTATGAAAAGGTCTGGCAAGAAGACTATGTGGATGATACTAATACCTTGAATGTTCATATTCATGCATTGAGGCAGGAGTTGGCTAAATATGCCAGTCCAGAAACGCCCACCATCAAAACCGTCTGGGGTTTGGGCTACAAAATTGAGAAAGCACGAGGTAGTCAATGAAATTAAAAAGTTATATTCTAGTAGGTTATATCATTTCAACACTCCTAACAATTATCGTAGTTTTTTGGGCAGTCCAGCGAATGTTAATTGACGAAAGAGAGATTTATTTCCTAGTGGGAATGACTCTCATGGCAAGTTTTGTTGGTGCTGGGATTAGTCTCTATCTCCTATCACCAGTCTTTACTTCATTGGGTAAACTGAAGGAACATGCCAAGCGAGTAGCGGACAAGGATTTTCCTTCAAATCTTGATGTTCAAGGGCCTGTGGAATTTCAGCAATTAGGCCAGGCTTTTAATGAAATGTCCCATGATTTGCAAGCAACCTTTGATTCCTTGGAAGAAAGCGAACGAGAAAAGGGCTTGATGATTGCCCAGTTGTCGCATGATATCAAGACCCCCATCACTTCGATCCAAGCGACGGTAGAAGGGATTTTGGACGGGGTTATCAAGGAAGGAGAACAAGCCCATTATTTAGCAACCATTGGACGCCAGACAGAAAGGCTCAATAAACTGGTTGAGGAGTTGAATTTTTTGACCCTAAATACAACTAGAAATCAGGAGAAGACGACTGGAAAAGACAGCATTTTTCTGGATCAGCTCTTGATTGAGTGCATGAGTGAATTTCAATTTTTGATTGAGCAGGAGGAGAGAGATGTCCACTTGCAAGTGATTCCTGAGTCTGCACGGATTGAAGGAGATTATGCCAAACTTTCTCGTATCTTGGTTAATCTGGTTAATAACGCTTTTAAATACTCTGCACCAGGAACCAAGCTGGAGGTGGTAGCTAAACTGGAGAAGAGCCAGCTTTCAATCAGTGTGAAGGATGAGGGACAGGGGATTGCCCCAGAGGACTTGGAGAATATTTTCAAACGCCTTTATCGTGTCGAAACTTCGCGTAATATGAAAACAGGTGGTCATGGCTTAGGCCTTGCGATTGCGCGTGAATTGGCCCATCAATTAGGTGGAGAAATCACAGTTACCAGCCAGTACGGCCTAGGAAGCACCTTTACCCTCCTTCTCAACCTTTCTGGTAGTGAAAATAAAGCTTAACCCCCCTTTACAAATCCAGCGATTCATGGTAAAATGGATTTTGTGTGAAATATCAGCAGGAAAGCATGAAGCTCGTCAACAGGTGTCTTATAATAAGTAACCTTGGCTGTTTAGGCGAAGGGCATCTGCACGAATCAGGGCTTTCTAAGTGACTATTTCCACCGAAATATTATTTATATCAGGAGGACATTCACATGTCACGTTATACAGGACCATCTTGGAAACAAGCTCGTCGCCTTGGCCTTTCACTTACAGGTACAGGTAAAGAATTGGCACGTCGTAACTACGTACCAGGACAACACGGACCAAACAACCGTTCTAAATTGTCAGAATACGGTTTGCAATTGGCTGAAAAACAAAAACTTCGTTTCACTTACGGTGTAGGTGAAAAACAATTCCGTAACTTGTTCGTACAAGCTACAAAAATCAAAGGCGGAATCCTAGGTTTCAACTTCATGCTTCTTTTGGAACGTCGTTTGGATAACGTTGTTTACCGTCTTGGTCTTGCGACTACTCGTCGTCAAGCTCGTCAATTCGTAAACCACGGCCACATCCTTGTTGACGGAAAACGCGTTGATATCCCATCATACCGTGTAACCCCAGGTCAAGTGATCTCAGTTCGTGAAAAATCATTGAAAGTTCCAGCTATCCTTGAAGCAGTAGAAGCAACTCTTGGACGTCCAGCATTCGTATCATTCGACGCTGAAAAATTGGAAGGTTCATTGACTCGCTTGCCAGAACGCGATGAAATCAACCCAGAAATCAACGAAGCACTTGTCGTTGAATTCTACAACAAAATGCTTTAATTTTAAGATTTGTTTTACAAAAAGCCTACAACAGTGGGCTTTTTGCTTTGTCTTAAAACGTTGATTTCTGGGTTTGTCATCATTTTTGTCATCACTCATAATGAACTAACAGCTTTCTCATAAAATGAGACGGCTGTTTTTGCTTTTTCTTTGGAGAGATGACTGTAAGTGTCCATGGTCATAGCCAATGTGGAATGACCTAAACGGTGCTGAAGTTCCTTGTAGGGTATTCCAGAGTTAAGCAATAAACTAGCGTGTGTGTGCCTAAAACTGTGGAATCCAATATTAGGTACACCAGCATGTTTGAAACGTGTGTTTAAACGAGTTGCTAGTGTTTTATTGATTCGACTATCAGTTTTTACTGTACAACTGTATCAATTTATCTTTTTATGTTTGTGATTAGTAATGCGCGTGATAATGGGAATTCTAAAGGTCGATTAAAAAATAGAATAGTAATGGCTGTATGTGAATTTTGTTATTCAGCAATTACTCTCTATATCAAAAATATGTTAGTAATGTGGAATTGTCTGAAAGAGATTCATGTGATATAAAGGATATACAAAATCCCTGCAATGAGTAATTGTAGGGATTTTCAGATGTTAAGGTATATTTTATAAGTAGAGTCAATTGTAATTTAGTCTGTTTTATAAAAAACTTGTTCTGAGCTAGTTAGAGCATTTTGTCCAGCTATAATTCTAATTTTTGTTTTATCAGATTTATCTTCAGCCGATATTAAACGATTATTTTCAAAACGTTTAAAGGGGATACTTATACCAGGAGGATAAATTTCTATTCCGTATCCTGTAGGTCCTGTTCTGACATCAAGTCCTATAACTCCTTCGTTTGAAATCCCTGCTTTACTTATCTGTCCTCCTTTTACTAAACCATTCTTATTAAATACTAATTCGTATCCTGTTTCATTCCTCCAAGTACCAGCTATACTTGAGTAGTCTCCATGTAGAATAGCCTGTGAGTCAATTTCTTGTGTTGTACTTTCTGTGTGCTTTTCTTCTGTTGGAATCGTGATAAGTGTAGCATCAGTAGCAACCCAGAATTGAAATTTTTCAGAGTCTTCCATGATTTTGACTGTGAAAGTAACGGTTGCTCCTTCTTGCCATCCCTCAATCATAGATTTCTTAATTTGTACTTGTACACCAGTAATAGGTGCATTGCTAGCTTCTACCCAAATAGTATGATATGTATTTAGAGCTTTAAAATGTCCTGAATATTCTTCCCAATATTCCTGACGTATCAGTTTGGTTGTGAAGCGGTAGAGTTGTCCTGTTTTAAGTGTGCCGTCATTTTCCATATCCCTAAGTTCTTCTGCTGTAGTATCAATAATACTAGTTTCCGTAGCTCTTGTGGTAGATGAAGTGGATGAGGAAGAGGTGGATGATGAGGAGGAACTAGAAGAAGTAGAGGAAATTTGTGGAGAAGAATGATTTTCTATTATTTCTGTGCTACCATTTGAGTTATTGAAGAGGAAGAAAGTTGTTCCAATAATGATAAGGGACAGAAGTGAAATTAGAGCTATGACAATCCATTTTTTATTGTTCTGTAGTAAAGGATAAATAACTATCTGATTCTGATTTCGGTAAACTTCAACAGTATCATTTACTTTTGGAACAAAAGATAGTTCATGAATAGGAATAGTTATTGTCTCATTTGTATTAAGTAGTATAATTACATGTTTATCTGAGACGTGAATGATTTTGTTCTGTGTTTTGTTTCTCATGTAGTATTAGTTTTCGTACATATAGGCAATCAGGTATGGTAAAGTCTTTGTAGCTTTAAAGACAGTTTCGTAACTCTGTCTTCCTGTAGCCAATCCGTACAGTGTAATATGGTCATCTTCTGCTATGACTCTATTATTGTATTCAGCTGGAATAGAAACTAAGATAATTTTATCATAGTCATCATTAATAGCTACTCGTAGTGTGTAGGATTTACCGTCCTCCATAGCTTGTAAAACTTTACCATAGACTTTTACTTTAGTATTTAATTCTATCTCATCATGATTCCACTTGTTATAATCTACTTCACTATAATTTGATTTATCGCTATCTATAGTAATCTTAGTTTTTGATGGTACTGAGGATGAGGAACTGGAACTACTTTCCTTTAAGGAAGATGAAGAGGTGGAGCTACTTTTTTTGGATGATGAAATTTGTTTTGATGTTGAACTTGAAGTTGTTTGATTGTTTGAAATTTGTTCTTTAGTACTTATAAAACTTATAACAATAATTACAAACAGTAGTAGTAGAGTGACTATAATTCCTATTTTTTTAGATTGGCCTTTTTTCCCCATTTTTCTTTTGTTGGCGTCAACTTTTATGACAATGCCTTCATAAACTTCTACATAATCGCCAATTACAGGTTCAAAGTCACAATTCTCGATATTGATTTCCTTTAAACTTCCATCTTCGTATCCTACATAAATAGTGTCTTCGGTTATTCTAATAATTTTTCCTATGTTCATTGGTGCTCTCCTATTTTAATATTCCAGAAAATTTAACTTCATCAGGTGCCATTACGTATCGATTTACAGCGACTTCTTCATCGCTGAGAGTGTAATAGAATCTAGGACTGTTTACTCCGTGGGATTTGGCAATCTTATACAAAGATTTATTTAGTGCACTAATAATTGCTCTGAGTTCTTTGTTTGAATACGAAGCATTATTTTCTGTCAAAATAATTTTGATACCTGGTGTTACTGAAGTTTTTTCCATTTCGAGCATATTGACTCCTAATTGTGTATTCACTTTATCTACACCAGTTTGAATTGCGTTATAATAAGCATCTAAGTCAATCTTTTTAGTTTCTTCTTTAGATTTGTTTTCAGATTCTTTAGATTTTTTCTCAGCTTCCTCTTGTAATTTTTTCTGTTTTTCCCGCTCTTGTCGCTCTTCCTCTTCTTTTTGTTCCTCAAGCTTCTGTTTAATATTTTCAATTTGCTTATTAAGTTTTAATTCTACTTCGTTTACACGATTAGATAAACTGCTAAATTTGTATTCATAATCGTTTTTGTATGTTTCCTCTAGTTTATTAATCTCCTTTCTAACAGATGCTAATTCACTATCGTCAGAAACGAGTTTTAAAGCCTCTTCTAGTGTTATGTTTGATTTATTATTTTTTGTATTGCTTTCCAGTGTTTCGACTAGTTTAGTAACGCGCTCAGTATCTTCAGCATATTGTTGCTTATTATTATTTGTATCTACACAAGAATAAAAGGCGCATAAAGAATAGAATATCAACGCAAATCCTATAAAGTATTTAAAAATTTTTCCCATATTTGTCCTCCTAACATATAGTTGTATAATATTTTTCGGTTTTTTCTCTTTATGAAATAGCAACATCAAGATTATCTAGTTTACAACTTATTCTTAATCTATTTAGTATGATAAAAATATTATCGCAGTTTATTTATTATCTATTCCTTCCTTATAAATGATTCAATTACTTCAACACTAGCTTGACTTGCTTTCGGTAATATGTCATATGCTGTACCATTTGTGAAGTAAGTGAGATTGGGGATTGTTTTGAAACCTACATTTGTTTTGAAGCTATTCCAACTAGTCTTGTCTATATGCTCACTATCCAAGTAATACACGGTTATCTTAGTTTTATCTACTGCTTTTGCTAGCTTTGGAACAAATTCTTGGCAATATGGGCAACTCTCTCTCCCTGTGTATAGGTAAAAGCTTTCTTGATGTTGTATTTTTTGTTCCACAGCCTCTAAACTTATCTTTTGGAGTCTGTTCACAGCTATCTGGTAGTCTGTTTGTGCCAGAGTGGTTAAGTATGCTGTAAATGTGCCAATGATAATAAGTAGTAGTGACAGTAGAATAAGAACTTTTTTCCTATTCATCACATCCGTATCCGTCTTTATCTCTATCTAACCATGGACCGTATTGTGGGTCACTAGCAGGTATGTTTACACGTCCTGCTTTGCGTGCTTCCTTACAGTTTTTGAACGGTCTTAAATTTGATTGTGGAGCAGGTGTAGACGATTGTGTAGGAGTGGTTGTGGTGTGAGATGAAGCTTGTTCTTGCTCTTTTTCTCGTGAAGATGCTTTGCTTTCTTCCACTTTTGATTTAGAGGCTTCGATACTTGCTTTTTCTTCTTCTTGTGCTTTCTCTGTTTTTCTCACTTCACTGATTACTAACGATCCTTTACCGTTTGAATCATATTTTTCTATAGATACTGTATTTCCTGTATAGACCATAAGTTCATTCATTTTCACAGCTAGTGATTCAGGTGTACGAATAAGAAGTTTCTTACCTGTTATGTTGTACTCACGGTATTCATCTTTTTCTTCAATCCCAATTACCTCAGCTTCAACTTCGTAGAGTTTATCTGTGTTAGAGAGTTTGTATGCTATCTCTCTAACTGCTTTGGCTCGTAGTATGATTTTAATTTGTGGGGTATTTAGATAAGCGTCTACAGCTACATGTCCAGTTGGAGACCATTTCTCTATTTTAGAGCTAGTTTCACTACTAGAAGATGAAGTAGAGGAAGATGAACTAGACTGTTTAACTTGTGAAGTCTGATTGACAGAATCATTAGCCTTAGTTTGAGCTTGTGAGTGTTCGGTACTACCGCTAGTTAATAGTGTGAAGAACATAATGAGTATAAGTAATAGTACAAAGCTACCTATAATTTTTTGTTCTTTGCTCATTTCCTTGAGTTTTTTAATCATTTATATGACCTCCTGTGCTTTAACTTTAATTAAATAAATTAATGCATTATTTCCCTATAGTTATAATTATATCACAGAAATTTAAACCATAGAATAAGTTTCTTGTAAAAATTTAACTATAGATAGTGTAAACCAGATTATTTAATCTATAAGATAGATAGTAGATATAACACAGAGGTTAAGAGGATGAATGACATACTAGAAAATATAAGTAATCAAATCCGAGATTTACGAGTTTCAAAGAAAATTACACAACAAGAATTAGCAGAAAGAACAAATTTAAGCGTTCCTTATATTAGTCAAATAGAGAACGGACATAGAAATATATCTTTAGAAACCTTTATCAAGATTGTAGATGCTTTAGATATTCCATTAAGCGATTTTTTCTTACCTTATTCGGTAGTACAAGATACAGAGATGACAGAGCTTCTATTAAAAATTCAGAATTATCCACAGCATAGGGAAATTGTTCAAAAGGTGATAGAAATATTGGAATTAAGTCAGGAAAACTAAAAAGCACCTTAACGGTACTTTCTGCTTGCCTGCTGAACTCATCAATCTTGAAATTTGTACTCTAATTTGTCTACCATTGAGTGAAGTTTAATTTACTCTATTTAATGAAGGAATTATAAAAACTTGATGGAATCAACTTTTATAAAGTATGATGAAGTATAACTTATATAAAATCTATTCTACAACAAAATGCTTTAATTTTAAGATTTGTTTTACAAAAAGCCTACAACAGTGGGCTTTTTGCTTTGTCTGAAAATTAGACCATGAAAAACTAGCAAGCTTTATGTGAATTACAAACTCATAATCAATAACATTACAGACTTGAAAAAACACAAGACAGAAACCAAAGCCCCTCTTTCCCCCTTTCTCTGCTATACTACAAGCAGAGAAAGGGGGAAAGCAAATGCTTGAAAAGTATTATGCGAAGGTAAAAGGAATTGTTCATAAATGTAGAAAAGACTACTATCTCCACCTGTGGGAGAAAGAGGATTGGGACCAAGAAGGCATGATCTGTCTCCATGAACTTCTAGAATATCATCCAGAACTAGTGGAAGAAGAAAAGAAACTCTACGTCTACTTCAAAACAAAATTTCGCAATCGAATCCTTGATAGCGTTAGAAAACAAGAGAGTCAAAAACGTCGCCTAGACCGGATGGCCTACGAAGAAGTAGGAGAAATTAGCCATCGTCTACCAGAAGGAGGATTGTGGTTGGATGATTACTACGCCCTTCATGAATTGTTGAATACTTATAGAAGAAAATTACCAGAAGATAAACAAGAAGCCTACGAACGCCTCTGGGCAGACGAACGATTTAAAGGCCGCAAAGCCCTTCTCAGAGAGCTGAAGGAAACATTACAAGACTTCTAAAAAAAATTAAAAAAAGGTGTTGACAAAGTAAGAAAAGTCGGTATAATAGTAAGAGTTGAAAATAACAACTCCGGTCCGTTGGTCAAGGGGTTAAGACACCGCCTTTTCACGGCGGTAACACGGGTTCGAATCCCGTACGGACTATAGTATGAAGCAGTTGGAACACTGAATGAAAAAAATTAAAAAAAGTTTCAAAAAAGTGTTGACAAGCGAAAGCGACTGTGATATACTAATATAGTTGTCACTTGAGAGAAACGAGTGACAAAGACCTTTGAAAACTGAACAAGACGAACCAATGTGCAGGGCACTACAACTAAGGTTGTAGTACTGAACAATGAAAAAAACAATAAATCTGTCAGTGACAGAAATGAGTGAGAACTCAAACTTTTAATGAGAGTTTGATCCTGGCTCAGGACGAACGCTGGCGGCGTGCCTAATACATGCAAGTAGAACGCTGAAGGAGGAGCTTGCTTCTCCGGATGAGTTGCGAACGGGTGAGTAACGCGTAGGTAACCTGCCTGGTAGCGGGGGATAACTATTGGAAACGATAGCTAATACCGCATAACAGTAGATATTGCATGATATCTGCTTGAAAGGTGCAATTGCATCACTACCAGATGGACCTGCGTTGTATTAGCTAGTTGGTGGGGTAACGGCTCACCAAGGCGACGATACATAGCCGACCTGAGAGGGTGATCGGCCACACTGGGACTGAGACACGGCCCAGACTCCTACGGGAGGCAGCAGTAGGGAATCTTCGGCAATGGACGGAAGTCTGACCGAGCAACGCCGCGTGAGTGAAGAAGGTTTTCGGATCGTAAAGCTCTGTTGTAAGAGAAGAACGAGTGTGAGAGTGGAAAGTTCACACTGTGACGGTATCTTACCAGAAAGGGACGGCTAACTACGTGCCAGCAGCCGCGGTAATACGTAGGTCCCGAGCGTTGTCCGGATTTATTGGGCGTAAAGCGAGCGCAGGCGGTTAGATAAGTCTGAAGTTAAAGGCTGTGGCTTAACCATAGTACGCTTTGGAAACTGTTTAACTTGAGTGCAAGAGGGGAGAGTGGAATTCCATGTGTAGCGGTGAAATGCGTAGATATATGGAGGAACACCGGTGGCGAAAGCGGCTCTCTGGCTTGTAACTGACGCTGAGGCTCGAAAGCGTGGGGAGCAAACAGGATTAGATACCCTGGTAGTCCACGCCGTAAACGATGAGTGCTAGGTGTTAGACCCTTTCCGGGGTTTAGTGCCGCAGCTAACGCATTAAGCACTCCGCCTGGGGAGTACGACCGCAAGGTTGAAACTCAAAGGAATTGACGGGGGCCCGCACAAGCGGTGGAGCATGTGGTTTAATTCGAAGCAACGCGAAGAACCTTACCAGGTCTTGACATCCCTCTGACCACTCTAGAGATAGAGTTTTCCTTCGGGACAGAGGTGACAGGTGGTGCATGGTTGTCGTCAGCTCGTGTCGTGAGATGTTGGGTTAAGTCCCGCAACGAGCGCAACCCCTATTGTTAGTTGCCATCATTCAGTTGGGCACTCTAGCGAGACTGCCGGTAATAAACCGGAGGAAGGTGGGGATGACGTCAAATCATCATGCCCCTTATGACCTGGGCTACACACGTGCTACAATGGCTGGTACAACGAGTCGCAAGTCGGTGACGGCAAGCTAATCTCTTAAAGCCAGTCTCAGTTCGGATTGTAGGCTGCAACTCGCCTACATGAAGTCGGAATCGCTAGTAATCGCGGATCAGCACGCCGCGGTGAATACGTTCCCGGGCCTTGTACACACCGCCCGTCACACCACGAGAGTTTGTAACACCCGAAGTCGGTGAGGTAACCTTTTAGAGCCAGCCGCCTAAGGTGGGATAGATGATTGGGGTGAAGTCGTAACAAGGTAGCCGTATCGGAAGGTGCGGCTGGATCACCTCCTTTCTAAGGATAAGGAAAGCACATTGGTCTTGTTTAGTCTTGAGAGGTCTTGTGGGGCCTTAGCTCAGCTGGGAGAGCGCCTGCTTTGCACGCAGGAGGTCAGCGGTTCGATCCCGCTAGGCTCCATTGGTGAGAGATCACCAAGTAATGCACATTGAAAATTGAATATCTATATCAAATAGTAACAAGAAAATAAACCGAAAACGCTGTAGTATTAATAAAGAGTTTATGACTGAAAGGTCAGAAAAATAAGGTTAAGTTAATAAGGGCGCACGGTGGATGCCTTGGCACTAGGAGCCGAAGAAGGACGTGACAAACGACGATATGCCTTGGGTAGCTGTAAGTAAGCGATGATCCAGGGATTTCCGAATGGGGGAACCCAACAGGTACTACCTGTTACCCATATCTGTTAAGGATATGAGGAGGAAGACGCAGTGAACTGAAACATCTAAGTAGCTGCAGGAAGAGAAAGCAAAAGCGATTGCCTTAGTAGCGGCGAGCGAAACGGCAGAAGGGCAAACCGAAGAGTTTACTCTTCGGGGTTGTAGGACTGCAATGTGGACTCAAAGATTATAGAAGAATGGTTTGGGAAAATCAGCCAAAGAGAGTGATAGCCTCGTATTCAAAATAGTCTTTGTACCTAGCAGTATCCTGAGTACGGCGGGACACGTGAAATCCGTCGGAATCTGGGAGGACCATCTCCCAACCCTAAATACTCCCTAGTGACCGATAGTGAACCAGTACCGTGAGGGAAAGGTGAAAAGCACCCCGGGAGGGGAGTGAAATAGAACCTGAAACCGTGTGCCTACAACAAGTTCGAGCCCGTTAATGGGTGAGAGCGTGCCTTTTGTAGAATGAACCGGCGAGTTACGATATGATGCGAGGTTAAGTTGAAGAGACGGAGCCGTAGGGAAACCGAGTCTGAATAGGGCGTCTTAGTATCATGTCGTAGACCCGAAACCATGTGACCTACCCATGAGCAGGTTGAAGGTGCGGTAAGACGCACTGGAGGACCGAACCAGGGCACGTTGAAAAGTGCTTGGATGACTTGTGGGTAGCGGAGAAATTCCAAACGAACTTGGAGATAGCTGGTTCTCTCCGAAATAGCTTTAGGGCTAGCGTCGACATTAGAGATTCTTGGAGGTAGAGCACTGTTTGGGTGAGGGGTCCATCCCGGATTACCAATCTCAGATAAACTCCGAATGCCAATGAATTATGGTCGGCAGTCAGACTGCGAGTGCTAAGATCCGTAGTCGAAAGGGAAACAGCCCAGACCACCAGCTAAGGTCCCAAAATAATTGTTAAGTGGAAAAGGATGTGGGGTTGCACAGACAACTAGGATGTTAGCTTAGAAGCAGCTATTCATTCAAAGAGTGCGTAATAGCTCACTAGTCGAGTGACCCTGCGCCGAAAATGTACCGGGGCTAAAACAATTTACCGAAGCTGTGGATACCTTTATAGGTATGGTAGGAGAGCGTTCTATGTGTGAAGAAGGTGTACCGTGAGGAGTGCTGGAACGCATAGAAGTGAGAATGCCGGTATGAGTAGCGAAAGACAGGTGAGAATCCTGTCCACCGTAAGACTAAGGTTTCCAGGGGAAGGCTCGTCCGCCCTGGGTTAGTCGGGAC
>NZ_CP152419.1:0-177500 GCF_042140045.1 Streptococcus nidrosiense | reverse complement strand
ATTATGGCGGGTGTGGTGAAGTGGTTAACACACCAGATTGTGGCTCTGGCATGCGTGGGTTCGATCCCCATCACTCGCCTATTTTATATTATTGGGGTATAGCCAAGCGGTAAGGCAAGGGACTTTGACTCCCTCATGCGTTGGTTCGAATCCAGCTACCCCAGTTACTATTTGCCGGCGTGGCGGAATTGGCAGACGCGCTGGACTCAAAATCCAGTGTCCGCAAGGACGTGCCGGTTCGACCCCGGCCGCCGGTATAATATAGTATTAAGAAACATTGTTAAATCAATGTTTCTTTTTGCTTTGGTCAACTTATGGTCAACAATTCTCTTTTTTAACTAAACTTGTTAATACTGAACGAACTTTATTGTTTTCAATTTCTGCTTTTTCTTTTATAAGATGGCCGTAAGTTTCAGTTATTTGTTTAATATCTCGATGACCCATTAACTTTGAAACTGCCCAAATATCAACACCCATTGCTAACATTGTTGAACAATACGTGTGTCTCAAACCTGTGCTTGTCATAGTTTGAGGATAAATTTTCAAATCTTTTAAAATTTGTTTTAGATGCTTATTGATTCCTGCATTTGTTACAATCTTATAATTCAAATCTACTAAAATCATATTTTCGTTATTTATAATTGTACCGTTTTCAATGAATACAGTTTGTTCTTGTTTTAATTTTTTTAGAATAGTTAAAGTATCATTATCAACAGGAATTGTACGAATTGATTCTTCAGTTTTAGGATTTGCCCACCGTTTTCTAGCTGTATCATATCGTCTATAAGTTTTGATCTCTGAACTTTGCCACAACACACAATCCCATGTGAGACCTGCAACCTCTCCTGCACGCATTCCTGTTTTTAGTTGAATTAGTAAAAGATACGGTACAATTGAAGTTGTTAAATCAAGATTATTTTCTAAATATGTTACTAGTTTTTGATAGTCATCAAAGCTATGAATATATTTTTCATCTCTTCTTTTTTTAGGGGGACGACCTGAAATAATGACACCTTCAGTAAAATCTTCTATATTAAGCTTATCTCGTTTCGCAAATACAATCACATTTCTAATTTCCGCATTCATTCTACTAACATTGTCACGACAATTTGTTTCAGCGTACTTGTTTATAAAACCTTGATATTCGCTTGCTTTAATTTTCAAAGCTGGTTTGTCTTTGAAATATTCTTTGATAAACTTACCACGCAATAAATGTTTATTAAATGTAGAGTCAGCTTTTCCGAGTGGTTTAACTGTTAATTCTAACCATTTTTCCCAAAGGGCATAGAATGTAATATTTTTATCAATTATTGCACCATTAATCAATTTTAGCTCCAGGGCTAGCGCTTCAATTTCAGCTTCTCTTTTTGTCTTAAAGCCTGAATTTGAAGCAACTACCTTTTTATTTTTATCAAAAATTCTATAATCCCATAAATTCTTTTTACCTCGTTTTCTGAATGAAACAGACATGATTACCTCTTTTCTAAAGACGATAACCAAGATATTATCTTGATTATCGTATCATAAATTAAAGATTTCTGCAAAATTTTCTTCAAAAAATTGTTTCGTTTTGCTTGCTAAGAAGTAGTACCGTCCGCCCTGATTATTTGGATATTTCACAAACCCATCTCTGTTTTTATCAATATCAATTTTTGAGCGAATATCTGCTCGATAGAGAACATTTTCTAATAACCACGGTCGAGATACTGAAATCATCTCTAAAACCTCGGATAAGCTCATATATTTCCCCTGTGAAGCCTTGTTTTTTAAATCAAGATATTCATCTTTTTCTACTATAATATGAGAAGTAGGCAACTGTACTTCCAAATTGTCTATTTTGATTGAGATTTTATCTCCCATATTAATTTTCCTTTCATCGTCTTACTTGAATACACGCCACGGCTCTTTTTCTTTCATTAGTTCATCTTTTTTATTATTTAGAAAAATGATCGTGTCTGGTGAGGGTTTGTACTTTGTTTTGAAATGAATCAAAACATGCTTGAAAAATTCCTGAATTGCTTCTTTACCGTAAATTTTATCAATCTTGTATAGAAATGATTCTAAACCGCTGTTTTTCAATAAGTAAATATAGGTAGATAATAAATCATTTTTTCTTCTTGGTTTTGACCTCAATAAATCAAAATCAGTTGAAACATATTCCAACATAACCTTTGAAATATCCCATAATTCATCATTTTTGAAAAATAAATACTTATCTGTAAATCGTTGAAAAATCAAGCTCGATAGTTCTTTATCATTTCTACATTTTAAAATATCTAAACCAGTTTGGTTAGCGTAAGACTGCCTAATTGACATTTCAAATCGCACCCAATCATCACATTTCAAGGCTTCGTCATAATAGATGCCTTTCTTTTGCTCCTGTTCCAATTTTTTATCATAGATTCTTAACAGTAGTGAGTTTCCTTTATTTGCTTTGCTACCGACATAAATCGTTTCTGCTCTGTTATTTGTGTTAATAGTACGGACATTTGACTGATTTTTTCTCAATTTAATTGTATTTGTAACACTGTCAACATATTTTGATTTTATTATTGACTTATTTAATTCTTGATAAATCTGATTTACTTTCAAACCTTCATCTTTAAAATCAATCGCAAAATCAATTTTTGAAACTCTACAACTACCGCTAAAATAATTTTCTAATTCAAAAAATTTTTGAACTAATTGACGATACGAAATTTTTTGATTATCTTCTTCGCGTCGTTTCAAATAATGTTTTAAACCTTGCCCTGAGAATTTGAGAAAAATTCCCATTCTTGGACTGTCCGTGTTAAAACATAACAAAATTTCAAATTCATCAAAATTGATAATATGATTGTAGCCTGCAAAACCTTTTTCATTTAACTTGAAATTAACTGTGTACTTTTCTAATTCCAATAATTCATCAATTTTTAAACAGATATTAGAAGCAAATGCTTCATAATCAGACATCATCTCGTTAAAATCAGGTAAAAAAACAAATGAAATTTCATCAACATCACATTGAATCATAGTAAAATAGCTCCTTTTTAATTATTTTATAGTTGACCCCGTAAGGGGTGGGATGGGGGTCATTACTAGACCCCCCTGAATGCTAATGCCCCATATTTACGCTTTTTTCTTAATCTCTGACCGTATAAAAACGCTTGTTTAAATGTACTAATTTTTTCCAAACCGTGTTCGTGTAGATTAATGTTCCAAAATCGTCTGGGTTTGCTGAACTGTCCATCACTAGTCATGATATAGCCTGAAAATCTGGGCGCATGATTATCAATATTATCTGTTTCTCCAAACACCATTCTAGCTAATTCGTCTGTGATGGAACCGTTTGATAAACAAATACGAACACCTAAATTGTCTCGTATTGCTGTTGAGAGCAACTCTGCCCTTGGTTGTTGCATACAGATACAGATATAGACACCACTCGAACGAGAACGTGAAACAATAGACAAGACTAAATCTTGAACCCTTTTTCTCATCTTAGTATCCGTTATACTTGATAGCATCGCAGAATACTCTTCGATAACACACAACTTCATTTTCATCTCCTTGCCGAAATTAACAAAAGTTGCTCCAGTAATGTCGTCCCGTGCTGACAATTTCGCAATTTCTTTTTCACGTTTCATAACTAATTCTAATAACTCTTCAAAATACGCTAAAATTTCATCACTATCAGATAAAATCACACCTTTTTGAAGAAAAGTCCAAGAACTGAACTCAGATTTAACATCTAAGATTGTTAAATCAACTTCTGAATCAAACATAAAAACTTGAGTAAGTAACGATTTTAAGAATGTTGTCTTTGAACTTGACGTGTTACCAATAATTAAAGCATGTATATTCTTCAACAATGAGAATGTCAAACCTTCTTCAACTGTTATTTCAAAATCATTATCTGGTTTTAATTCTTTTATCTTCTTTGGTTTGAGCTGCCTTGCTTTTGCTTCTACAATATCATCTAATAAGTAAATGAACTCTGTATTATCTTCACTTAACCAATAATCTAAAACAATTAAAGAACGATTTTTACCCACTAAGCACGCTGATAACATTTCCGCAAACTTTTCTAAATCGTCAGTAGTTTGATCAGCTAATTTTTTGATTTTAACCGATATGCGCCTGCTCGACTTCAAGAAGTCGGCATGCGCTTTACTAACATCGATAAATTTGCTACCAACTTTGCGATTCGCAGTTGCTGAATCTAACAATGCTTTGTGTGTTTGTCGTTCTATCAATCTTAGTTGATAGTAACGAGATACTGAACCAATTTTTGATAAATTCAAAACAAACCGAACCAGTAAAACAATATTCGTAAAAAGCAAGACAGCTATTCCAATCACTATTAAATTCAAACCAGGCTGTGCTTCACTTCTAAAAATCCCAATCTCTGTTCCTTTAAATAGTAGCCATCGAATAATACCACCACCAAATAGTAACCCAACTCCAAAAAATTGGAGTAGAGTTACTAGGCTTGGCAAGGTTGGCATCAGATGACCCGTATTTTTATTTAATTTATACCGAATCATAAATACCTACAAATCTCTTCCATTTCATTTAACATCTTACGACGCATAAGTTCAAAATACATATACGAACGAATGAAATCAGTGTAACGACCGTTTGAGTAAACCAAACTCAAATTAATAAAAGATGAAACTCGTCCTTCAATTTCAGAATTAATGTATGCTGATAAAATCTTTCGTAGTTCAATGGGCAAGTCTAAAGCTGATAAATCATCTAATTCTTTATAAATATCTTGCATATCTATTTCCTCTTTACTTTAAACTAACTTCGTTGACATCTTCAGCCCAAACTTCTATAACATCATAACTTTTATACTTGTTTTTTCCTCTGGGATTGACTAACTGATATAAATGTCTAAACTGAATCTTGTTCGCAATCTCCAAACTTGGAACAACAAGACTAATCAATTTAACCGAACCGTCATCGCGAGGCATCGAAAGAAACACTTCGTAGCCGATTGATTTGTCTGAAAAGACTGGGGCGTTTTTACCATTACTATTTTTCTCAAAACCGATAATTGGGAAGAATGGCTGTGGCTCAGTAACGCTAACAGCTACGCAAGTTGAGATGTTTGTGAGCAATGGGGCAATGCGACGATCGTTTACAATTGAACCTTCTGATTGTTTTGAATTGCTTCCAAACAATCCTGTTTGCAATAATTTGTCATTAACCTGTGACATTGGTATAACCTTTACTAGCTTCAAGCTAGTTCTTTCCGTTGAATCTTTCTTGTAAATATTTGAACCTTCTTATTTACATTTCAAGTGTATCATGATTAAAATTGACTGTCGATTGAGAGAGAAAACAGACATTTAAAAACATTCTCATACAACTATTTTAAACATGTGACATGAAATGAAATTAAGTGATTCATCATTCACAAGATAAGTATATCAAAAAACAAATTGTATTTTGTTGAAATAAAACAGACGGTAAATCAAATAAATTTCATACAACTATTATAATTATGCAACCTAAAAAACCAGTATATAAAGAAAAATATAGTTGTATAGAATAATTTAAAAAATAAACCACCGAAACAGTTGCTATATACAATCTATTGTGTTATACTCAAAATATAAACTTATAGAAAGTTGGAAATTAAATGTTTAAAAACACAGTAGAATTTGTAAAACGTGCAACGATAGATGCAGTACCTGAAAAGGTTAAAATCTTCAAAGATGAACAATTGCAAAAAGGACTGAAATATTATTGGTATATGTTTTTGCATGACGAAAGAATTGGAGAAGTATCTGATATATTTGCATATTACGGCGGAAACAAAGACACAGCTAAACAAAAAATGAGTCGATTAATGAAAGATAGTCGAACTCATTTGTCTGACAATATTTTAGAGTTGCTTGCTAAGAATATGAATGTAAGTGTTTCAGAATTGTTATGGGGTAATGAAGAAAACTGGAAGAAATTGCTTCCAAGTCTCTTTTATTTAATTATTTTTGAATCTATCAGCACATCTGATTTTAAAACAATTAGAGAGCAACAATTGAAATCAAATATGCTTGAAGTTTTGAAAGAGTCTGTCTTGTTTTCAAGTGAATTAGCTAAAAAAGAGATCGAAGCAGACTTATCTGATGGTATTGTTGCATTTGATATTTTTGATAAGAATTTATTTAAAGTTATTTCAAGACTTTATCAAAATGAAGTGGAAGAAAAATTTTACAGACTATTTCAAGAATTCTTTATTGAAAAAAACTATTGTTTGAAAAAATTAGATAATAGAATAATTGATTTTGCAGAACGAGTGTATGAAGATGTTATTTTTGATAACAAGAAAACAGAAGATTCACTAGGGATTCAGGTTTATCAGACTTCAAATTTATTTTTGAATGCGGATTATAGAGAATATAGAGCAAGTACTATACAAAAGAACTCCTTGAATGAACTAGTACTAGAAGATGGGCAAGTATTAGAACATTATTTAGAGGAAGAACAAAGAATGATAGTTGAACAAGTTTCAAAATTTGTAAATGGTTTAGATAAGATTCAAAGAAAACAAGATGAACGCTTAGGCTATCGAAAGAACAACAAAACTTTATTCAAATATGGATTTGATTTTGTTCAATTTGATGAAAAATATTTTAAGGAATCAGATGAGAAAGTAGAAGAAACTATATTATCTACTGAACAAATGACCGCAGATTTGAAAAAATTAGATATGTAAAAAAAACAACCGTTAAGATTTCATTCTTAGCGGTTGTTTATGTTATTTAATAGGGTTGCTACTGCATCAATTATATCTGTTTTTTGTGGTTCTGGTATTTGTTCAAGTTGATTGATAATATTTTCAATTTCTTTACTCTTTTCTGGAAAACCGAAATTAAAAAATGTTTTTTCATCTACTTCAAGAGCTATTAAAATTTTGTTTAGTGTTTGTATTTGAAAATTATATTTTTCATTTTCAATGTTATGGATATGCTTAGAACCTAAGCCAGCCAGTTCAGAAAGTTTTTCTTGGCTAATTCCTTTGGTTAATCGCAAATATCTAATTCTTTTGGCAATGAAAGTTTGTAAGTTATTTTGATTCATAGTTTTTACCTTTATTTATTATTTTAAAGATAAAAATTATAAATAATAAGTAGCACAAATTACACTTATATATTAAATAAGTGTTGCATATTACACTAAAAAATGATAGAATAGTGTAGTAAAATTATAAAAAAGCTCACTTTATTAGTTTTTAAAGGAGAATTGATGAAGAAACTGCAAACAATTACCACTTCAACAGCTATTGCGCTTGCATCAGTTGGTGGAACTGCATTTGCTCAAGAAGCTCAAACGACTTCAGTACCTGCTGACACTGCTGTCAATGAACCAGCTCTTGTTGCTAAGTCACAAGTGAAACCACTTGAAAAGAGCCAAGTTCCTGCACCTTCTACGGTAGAACCTGCACTTAATGCACAAAAAGCTGTTGTTAAAGATGCTGAAGCTAAAGTTGAAACAGCTAAAACTGATGTTCAAGCAAAAGAAGCTACTGTTGCTTCAATTGAAACAGAATATACTAATGCAGATAAAGCTGTTAACGATGCTGAAGCAATTGCTTCTCAAGTAACACCTGCAAAAGTTGCTCAAGTAAAAGAAGCTCAAGCTAAGAACCTTGACGCACAAACTACTAACCAAGAAGCAACTGAAGCTACAAACGAACAAATCAAAGCTGAGACTACTGTTCTTGCTGAAAAGCAATCAGACGTGGCAACAGCTAAAGAAAATCTTGACCAAGCTGAAAAAGATGTCCAAACAGCTGAACAAACAGTCGCAAATGCAGAATCTGCACTTGACGGAACTGGACTTACTCAAGCTGAAAACGACTTGAAAGACGCTCAAAAAGGTGTCAAACATGCTGAAGCTACAGTCGCTGAAGCTGAAGATGCTTTCAAGACAGCAAAAAAAGCTGATGAAGCACGTGAAGATACTATCAAATCAGCTGAAACTGATGTGAATACTAAAAATGATGCTGTCAAATTGGCGAAAGAAAAATTAACAACCGCTAATCAACATGCTGAATCAGTAGACGCTAAGTTGCAAACAGCTCAAGACGAGTTAACAAAAGCTCAAGACGCACTCAAAAATGTTGATATTGTCAAAATTGGTAATCCAACACTACCATTGTCTGCACTATCTGAAAAAGAACGTCAATCACTTGGTACATCTTTAAATGAAATTACATTTAAAGAAGCTTACGATTTATGGCAAAATAAGGATAACGAACTTACTAGAGAAATTCTACGCGCATCCGCAGTAAACATGGTCAATGCTTCAACCATCAAAATCAGCGAAGCTGATAAAAATCGTCCAATCGATTTAAATAACCTAACTGATAACCAATTAGTGGAAATCAGCCAGTTCTATGCTAAACTTGTAACTCAGTTGAAACATAATTTTGGTCAAAATTCAAGCAAAAACGTTCAAACTACACAAAAAATCTTAGAACATTCAAAATCAGTTGCTAAGAAATATGAAGAACGTGCTCTTGACCCAAATGTAGCTGGTCACATCCCAGGTGGACTTGAAAACCTTATGCCAATGAGCAACGGTAATCAAGTAACTAATATGTATGCACTCAAACACTCAGTAATGCGTTCATTCAAACTATCTTCATTCGAAGATGAACCATCTAAATGGGAGCATCTACGCAACAACTTGTCTAATGAAAACAGCAAAACTGTTGCTCTAACTGTTGCTAACATCAATGGTAAATATTGGATGATTACAACATTCGGAAGTCTCTATAATTTTGACAACGATACAGTCATCGAAGACAAAACAGACATCGCAACTCTTGAAAAAGCAGTCGCAACAGCTGAATCAAACCTTGAACAAGCTAAAACTGCATCAGAAAATGCTAAGAATGCTTTAACAACAGCTTCAACAGATTACGCAAGCGCACTTAGCTTGAAAACTGAAGCTGAAAAAGTCTTGGCAGACGCAATGGCTACGCCATTGCAAGCTCAAGTTGCTGAAAACAACCTACGTTTGGCAAACATTGCTCTTGAAAATGCTAAGAAACGTGAAGCTCAAGCAAATGAAGCAGTCGCTAACTTCTCAGCAAGTCTAGCTGACAAGAAAGCTACTCTTGAAAAGGCTCAAGACGCACTTAAATCAGCTAAAACGGCTAAAACAATTGCGTCACAAGCTCTTGAAAATGCTTCAGCTAAACTTGAAGACCAAGAAACTAAACTAGACAACTTGAACAAACAAGTTACAAAACTTCTTGCTGAAAAAGATGCTCTTGTTAAAGAAGCTAAAGAATTGGCTGAAACCTTGCAAGCATATTTGGACGCACCAGTTGCTCTAACTAAAGCAAAACAAGCTAGAACAGCCGTTAGTGTCAAATTGGAACTCGCTAAATCTGACCTAGAAATG
The DNA here is from genome assembly GCF_042140045.1 of Streptococcus nidrosiense. NCBI lineage: Bacteria > Bacillati > Bacillota > Bacilli > Lactobacillales > Streptococcaceae > Streptococcus > Streptococcus nidrosiense. The sequence continues at coordinate 168,095 of NZ_CP152419.1, read as the reverse complement.
GCACAGTCTAAGCTTGAAAACTTGTTGACTGCACAAAAAGCTGAAGAAGCTAAACTTGCAGAACTTGAAGCAACATATGCTAAACTCGTTGACCTTGCAGAAAAAGCTCAAGAAAACGTTGTTGCAACACTTCCTGACGGTACAGTAATCGCTGTCCCTAAAGTAGCACCAACAGTTGAAACACTTCCTGAGTTGAATCTTGATGCACTTGTCAAGGAAGATGCTAAAGATAGCATTGTGAAACAACTTCCTGACGGAACAATTGTTGCTGTTCCTAAAGATGCACCAGTTGCTGAAACTCTTCCTACTGTCAATGTTGACGAGTTGAAGAAAGCTCTTGATGCAGGTAAAGAAGTGACTATCGATACACAAGGGAATGTTGTTGTACGTGCAACAAAACCAGCTACTGATGAAAAACCAGTTAACGTTGATCGTCCACAAGTCAATAATGATAAATCAAATAAAGATTATGCAAGTGATAAAAACGTTACTATTGATAACAAAGGAAATGTTATCACAAAAGGTCAGACTTACACAAGTCAACAACAAGCATCAAATAAGACAACTTATTCACGAGTAGAACGTGCAAAAACATTACCAAATACAGGAGAGTCATCAAGTGTTGCAATGTTGGTACTCGGTGCAATTCTTGGAACATTTGGACTTGTAACAGTACGTAGAAAAAATTAGAATAATACAAAAATCTTCTTATTATAGGCTCATTGTCAACTGTAGTGGGTTGAATAAAAACTAACATCTGGAGAGGACAATTGATGTCCTCTTCATTTTTATATTCAGAGCGATGAAAATTCGTTTCTTAAAGTTGTCAAAGTTCCTAAAACCAAAGGCATTTCGTTTGATGAGTTTAATGAGATTATTGGTTGCTTCCAATTTAGCGTTGGAATAGGGCAATTGAAGGGCGTTGACAATTTTCTCTTTGTCCTTGAGAAATGTCTTAAAGACAGTCTGAAAAAGAGGATGAACCTGCTTCAGATTGTCCTCAATAAGTCCGAAAAATTTGTCAGCTTCTTTATTCTGGAAGTGAAAAAGCAAGAGTTGATAGAGATTATAGTGGTGTTTCAAGTCTTCTGAATAGCTCAAAAGCTTGTCTAGAATCTCTTTATTCGTTAAGTGCATGCGAAAAGTAGGGCGATAAAAACGTTTATCACTCAGTTTACGGCTATCTTGTTGGATGAGTTTCCAATAGCGCTTGATAGCCTTGTATTCATGAGATTTTCGCTCAAATTGATTCATGATTTGGACACGAACCCGACTTATAGCTCGGCTTAAGTGCTGAACAATGTGGAAACGATCAAGTACAATTTTTGCATTAGGAAAAAGCTGTTTAGCCAAGTTATAGTAAGGACTAAACATATCCATAGTAATGATTTTCACCTGATAGCGAACAGCCCTATCGTAGCGAAGAAAGTGATTGCGGATGATAGCTTGTGTTCTTCCCTCAAGAACAGTAATGATATTGAGCTTGTCAAAATCTTGTGCAATAAAGCTCATCTTTCCCTTGGTAAAGGCGTACTCGTCCCAAGACATAATCTCTGGAAGACGAGAAAAATCGTGCTTAAAGTGAAAGTCATTGAGCTTACGAATGACAGTTGAAGTTGAAATGGATAGCTGATGGGCAATATCAGTCATAGAAGTCTTTTCAATCAACTTTTGAGCAATCTTTTGGTTGATAATACGAGGAATTTGGTGATTTTTCTTGACGATAGAAGTCTCAGCGACCGTCATTTTCGAGCAATGATAGCACTTGAATCGACGCTTTTTAAGAAGAATTCTGGTAGGCATACCAGTCGTTTCGAGGTAAGGAATTTTCGACGGTTTTTGAAAATCATATTTCTTCATTTGACATCCGCACTCAGGGCAAGACGGGGCGTCATAGTCCAGTTTAGCGACGATTTCCTTGTGTGTATCCCTATTGATGACATCTAGAATCTGGATATTAGGGTCTTTAATATCGAGTAGTTTTGTGATAAAATGTAATTGTTCCATATGATTCTTTCTAATGATGGTTTGGTCGCTTTTCATTATAGATCTTATGGGACTTTTTTTCTACACCAAAATAAGCTCCATAATATCCATAGGGGATTTACCCACTACAAATATTATAGAGCCTTATTATAAATAGGAAGATTTTTTGGATTCACAAAAATAGTTTAAAAGACTACGCTATTTAGACCATTTTTGAGAATGAATATTGGACTATACCGATTGTGCCGAACACGGTATTGAACTATGTATAAAAAATTGTGATTATTAAATTCCAAGGCTATAAAATTAAAGCAAAAGTTTAAAATTTATTTGGTCAACCACTGGTCAATTTCCTCAATTTCAATACTAATTAGCGTGTGATAATATCTTGATTTAATCGTTTCTTGGTTATTTATTTTAACTTATTTTAACGCTAGTTTGTTGGCCGCCGGTATAGTATTAAAGACAAGGTTTTTAGACCTTGTCTTTTTTGTTGAATAATTTATTAAAATTTCACTAAAAAAGGTCTATACCATTTACAAATCGTTTTGAAAGGTTTATAATGTAATTGACATAATAAATAGTAGATTATTTCTTAAGGGGGTTATCATTATGCCTAAATATATTAAAGCTGATCAATTTTTCTATCCACATGGTATTCGTCGTGGAGGTTATTTGGAACTTATTGATGGCAAGTTTGGTAAGCATGTTGAAGAGATTTCTGGGGATGCTGAAATTTTAGATTATTCTGGTTATAGCATCGCACCTGGTCTCGTTGATACACACATTCACGGTTTTGGTGGTGTGGATGTCATGGATAATAATATTGAAGGAACTCTTCATACGATGAGTGAAGGTCTTCTTAGCACAGGTGTTACTAGTTTCCTACCAACTACACTAACTTCATCATACGAACAATTGCTGGCTGTTACTGAAAACATTGGTGCACGCTATCAAGAAGCATCTGGTGCTAAGATTCGTGGTATCTATTTTGAAGGGCCATATTTTACTGAGGAATTTAAAGGAGCTCAAAACCCTGCTTACATGAAAGATCCTCGTATGGATGAGTTCCGTGCTTGGCAGAAGGCTGCTAATGGTCTTCTTAATAAAATTGCTCTTGCACCTGAACGTGATGGTGTTGAGGACTTTGTACGTACTATTACTGGTGAAGGTGTAACTGTTGCTCTTGGTCACTCTAATGCTACATTTGATGAAGCTAAAAAAGCTGTTGATGCCGGGGCTAGTGTTTGGGTTCATGCCTATAATGGAATGCGTGGCTTAACACACCGCGAACTCGGTATGGTTGGTGCGATGTATGAGTTACCACACACTTATGCAGAATTGATTTGTGATGGTCATCACGTGGATCCTAAGGCCTGCGAAATTCTTCTTAAACAAAAGGGAACTGAAAATATTGCCCTTATCACTGATTGTATGACAGCCGGTGGTTTGCAAGATGGCGATTATATGTTAGGTGAATTTCCAGTTGTAGTTGCAAATGGGACTGCTCGCCTTAAATCTACAGGTAACTTGGCAGGTTCCATTCTCAAACTTAAAGATGGTTTGAAAAATGTCGTTGAGTGGGGAATTGCAAATCCTCATGAAGCAGTCATGATGGCTAGTCTGAACCCAGCTAAATCAGTTCATATCGATGACGTCTGTGGACAAATTCGTGAAGGCTATGATGCTGACTTTATCGTGCTAGATAAAGATTTGGAATTAGTAGCAACTTATCTAGACGGTGAAAAACGTTATCAAGCATAATTTCTAAAGAAGAAACTAGTTTAGTTTCTTCTTTTTTTAAAATAAATTTGTTATTTCTTTCACAAATCACTTGATTTTTTCAATGAAAAGGCTTACAATTATGATATAAATAATACAAATAAAAAAGTGGAGGATTGCTTATGAAAGCTTATACTTACGTTAAACCAAGCCTTGCGTCATTTGTTGATGTAGACAAACCAGTTATTCGCAAGCCAACAGATGCTATTGTGCGTATCGTTAAGACTACTATTTGTGGTACAGACCTTCATATTATTAAAGGCGATGTTCCTGCTTGTAAGAGTGGAACTATCCTAGGACATGAAGGAATTGGTATTGTAGAAGAAGTCGGAGCAGGAGTTTCAAACTTCAAAAAGGGTGATAAGGTTTTGATTTCTTGCGTTTGTGCATGTGGCAAGTGTTACTATTGTAAAAAAGGAATCTATGCCCACTGTGAAGACGAAGGTGGATGGATTTTTGGACATTTGATCGACGGTATGCAAGCAGAATATCTTCGTGTGCCTCATGCTGATAATACTCTTTATCATACTCCAGCTGACTTGTCTGATGAAGCTTTGGTTATGTTATCTGATATCTTGCCAACTGGCTATGAAATTGGTGTCTTAAAAGGGAAAGTTGAGCCTGGTTGTAGTGTAGCTATCGTTGGTTCAGGGCCAGTCGGATTGGCAGCTCTTTTGACGGCACAATTCTATTCTCCAGCTAAATTGATTATGGTGGACCTAGACGATAATCGCTTGGATACTGCAGTTTCTTTCGGTGCTACTCATAAGATTAATTCTTCAGACCCTGAAAAAGCAATTCAAGAAATTTATGATTTGACAGATGGTCGAGGTGTAGATGTCGCTATTGAGGCGGTAGGAATTCCTGCAACGTTTGATCTCTGTCAAAAGATTATCGGTGTAGACGGAACAGTAGCCAACTGTGGTGTGCATGGTAAACCAGTTCAGTTTGATTTGGACACTCTTTGGATTCGGAACATTAACGTAACTACTGGATTGGTTTCTACCAATACAACTCCTCAGCTTTTGAAGGCCTTAGAAAGTCATAAAATTGAACCTGAAAAATTGGTAACTCATTATTTCAAACTTAGTGAAATAGAAAAGGCCTATGAAGTATTTAGTAAGGCCGCCGATCATCATGCGATTAAAGTGATTATTGAAAACGATATTTCAGAAGGTTAATCTTGTTTTAAATCCAGTTATTCGTTTTTGAATAGCTGGATTTTTTGAAAATGTTATATAATTCGTGAAAATGAGCAAAATTCTTTCATTGTTCTTAAAATTTCGCTATAATATACGGTACAAAGGAAGTTAAACTATGTATCGAGTTATAAAAATGTACGGAGATTTTGAACCGTGGTGGTTTATAGAAGGCTGGGAAGACGACGTCATTGCGAGCAAAACATTTGATAACTATTATGACGCCTTGAAATATTATAAGTCTTGTTGGTTTGAGTTAGAAAAGGAAATTCCCCTTTACAAAAGTAGAGGAGACTTGATGACTATTTTTTGGGATCCAGAAGATAAACGCTGGTGTGAAGAATGCGATGAATTTCTTCAGCAATATCATTCCTTGGCTTTGTTGGAGGATGGTCAAGTCATTCCTGATGAAAAATTTAGACCTGGTTACGAAAAGCAGACTGGTTTAGAAATCCACCGTACTTGTCGCATCAAAAAAGAAGAAACAACTTTTTAATGAAGTTGTTTCTTCTTTTTTTATATTTTCTTCGAATAATAAGAATGAGGAGGAAGATATGGTACAAACACTTGCACAAGAATTGATTACACTGGCCAAAAAACAAGGAGCTCAGGACATCTATTTTGTTCCTAAAGAAAAGATTTATGAGCTACATATGCGAGTTGGAGATGAGAGACATTTGATTAACACCTATGACTTTGAAAAGTTGGGGGCTGTCATTAGTCATTTTAAGTTTATTGCGGGGATGAACGTTGGAGAAAAACGCCGTAGTCAGCTTGGTTCCTGTGATTATCAGCATGGAGATAAGGTTTCTTCATTACGCTTATCGACGGTGGGAGATTATCGTGGTCATGAGAGTCTAGTAATCCGGCTTTTGCATGATCAAGAACAAGAGTTGCGCTTCTGGTTTCAGGACCTTATAGAACTGGAAAAGGGCTTTAGGCAACGCGGGCTTTATCTTTTTGCAGGCCCCGTAGGAAGCGGCAAAACTACTTTGATGCATGAATTAGCCAAGTCATTGTTTAAGGGACAACAGGTCATGTCCATTGAAGATCCGGTTGAGATTAAGCAAGAAGCAATGCTACAATTACAGCTCAATGAAGCTATCGGACTGAGCTATGAAAACTTGATAAAACTTTCCCTACGACATCGTCCAGATCTTTTAATCATTGGAGAAATCAGGGATAGTGAAACAGCCCGTGCTGTTGTACGAGCTAGTCTGACAGGTGCCACGGTATTCTCGACAATCCATGCCAAGAGTGTTCGTGGTGTCTATGAGCGTCTTTTAGAACTGGGTGTCAGTGAAGATGAACTAGCAGTTGTTTTACAAGGCGTATGCTACCAGAGGTTAATCGGGGGAGGAGGAATTATTGATTTTGCAAATGGAAATTATCAAGAACACCAGGCAGAAAAGTGGAATGGACAAATTGACCAGCTTCTTAAAGAAGGACATATCACTGCCCTTCAAGCTGAAACGGAGAAAATTAGCTACCAGTAAGCAGAAGAAAATCATCACTCTCTTTAACAATTTATTTTCTAGTGGTTTTCATCTGGTAGAAATCATTTCCTTTCTAGATAGAAGTCTCTTGTTGGAAAAGGCATATGTATCGCAGATGCGCCTAGGACTTGCGCAAGGAAAGTCTTTTTCGGAAATGATGGGTCATTTAGGTTTCTCGAGTGCGATTGTCACGCAACTTTCATTGGCTGAAGTTCATGGGAATCTCCATTTAAGTTTGGGTAAAATCGAAGAATATTTAGATAATCTAGCTAAGGTCAAGAAGAAGTTAATCGAAGTTGCGACCTATCCAGTCATTTTGTTAGTTTTCTTACTGCTCATTATGATGGGTTTGCGTAATTATCTCTTGCCTCAACTGGATAGTAGCAACATAGCTACCTTAGTGATTAGTAACCTGCCACAGATTTTTCTTGGGCTTGTTCTAGCGTTAGGTCTAGTATCTTTAACAGGACTGATATTCTACAGAAAATCTAGGAAGATACAAGTATTTTCTTTTCTAGCTAGAATCCCCTTTCTAGGTGTGTTTATTCAGTATTATCTAACTGCCTATTATGCTCGAGAATGGGGTAATATGATTGGTCAAGGTCTGGAGCTATCACAGATTTTCCAGATGATGCAGGAGCAAGGAAATCCTCTTTTTAGGGAAATAGGACAAGATTTAGATCAAGCCTTGCAAAATGGGCATGAATTTTCGAAAGTTGTGCAACATTATCCTTTCTTTAGAAGAGAGTTGGGTTTAATCATTGAATACGGAGAGGTCAAATCCAAACTGGGGAGCGAATTGGAAATCTATGCAGAAAAAACTTGGGAGGCATTTTTTACCCGAGTCAATCGTACCATGAATCTAGTTCAACCGCTGGTATTTATTTTTGTAGCCCTGCTAATCGTTTTATTGTACGCAGCCATGTTGCTGCCAATGTATCAAAATATGGAGGTAAATTTTTAGATGAAAAAGATGATGATGAAATTAAAAGAAGCCAAGGCAAAAGCTTTTACACTGGTCGAAATGTTGGTCGTGTTGCTCATCATTAGTGTCCTACTCTTACTGTTTGTGCCAAATTTGACGAAGCAAAAGGATGCAGTCAATGATAAGGGGAAAGCAGCTGTCGTTAAAGTGGTAGAAAGCCAAGCAGAACTCTATAGTCTGGATAAAAATGAAGATGCTAGTCTAAGCAAATTACAGGCAGATGGACGCATCACTGCTGAGCAAGCGAAAGCCTATAAGGAATATCATGCAAAACAAAAGACAAGTCAAACAGTTGCGGATTAGGGCTTTTACTATGCTAGAAAGTTTATTGGTCTTAGGAATAGTCAGCCTGTTAGCCTTGGGTTTGTCAAGTTCAGTTCAATCAACTTTTGCAGCTGTAGAAGAACAGATTTTCTTTATGGAGTTTGAGGAACTTTATCGAGAAACCCAGAAACGAAGTCTGGCTAGTCAACAAAAGATGAATTTAGTGTTAGAAGAGAGGAGCATTAGTAATGGCTATCAAAAGTTAGCCATTCCTAAAGGGATTCAACTACAGTCCACTCAGTCAATCACTTTTGACAAGGCTGGAGGAAATTCGTCTCTTTCAAATGTAAGATTTCAAACGAGGAAAGAAGTGGTTCGCTACCAACTATATCTAGGAAATGGAAAGATTAAACGTATTCAAGAAGCAAAAAATTAAGGCGGTTATTTTACTGGAGGCAGTGATTTCACTAGCTATTTTTGCCAGTATTGCAACTCTCTTGCTAGGGCAGATTCAAGAAAGTAGACGACAGGAAGCAAGACTTATAGAACAGGAAGAAGTTTTGCGTGTGGCTCGTATGGCTTTGCAGACTGGACAAAAGCAGTTGACTGTCAATGGGCTTACGGTTCATGTTGTCTCGAATGAGCGAGATTTGGAGGTGTATCATGGGACGGAGAAATTACTGGCGATTCAAGATAAGTAGGGTCAGAGCTTTTACACTTTTAGAATCCTTGGTTGCCCTTATCGTTATTAGTGGTAGCTTGCTCCTTTTTCAAGCTATGAGCCAACTCTTGGTTTCAGAAGTTCGCTATCAGCAGAGAAGTGAGCAAAAAGAATGGCTTTTATTTGTGGATCAGCTGGCAGCGGAGTTGAATCGAGCCCAGTTTGAAAAAGTGGAGAATGATAGACTTTATCTCAAACAGGATGGGAACCCCATTTCCATGGGAAAATCAAATTCAGATGATTTTCGGAAAACAGATGCTAGTGGACGTGGCTATCAACCCATGGTCTACGGTCTGAAATCAGCACATATTTACCAAAAAGGGCAAAATGTTCATTTCAATTTTCAGTTTGAAAAGGGACTAGAGAGGGAGTTTATCTATCGTGTGGAAAAAGAAAAAAGTTAGAGCTGGAGTTCTCCTTTACGCTGTCACTATTGCCGGAATTTTTAGTCTCTTGTTACAGTTTTATCTAAATCGACAAGTGGCTCATCATCAGGATTATGCCCTCAATAAAGAAAAACTTCTTGCATTTGCAATTGCTAAGAGGACCTATGAAAAAGCTAGTTCTGAGAGTGGTCAGCAGTCATTTAATGCAGGAAAGGCAACTTATCGTAATGACCAAAAGGGATTTACAGCGATTGTTGACACTGGGAAAAATCAATTTGAATTTCGTTTTCCACCTTTTAAAAAGACTGACGACAAGACGAAGAAAACAGAAAAAAAGTCAAAAGAAGAAAGCGAGAAGAAAAAAGAAGAACAGGTAAAAAATGAGACCACCGAGACATCTAAAGTTGTTCCTTCTAAGAATGATAAGACATAGATTATCAGATTTGTAAAATCTAGTTTAAGTGGTGATGTTGGACTCAGTGGGTTAGGACGAGGTTTTTGCTTGAAATCATGCTATAATAGATACATATGGAGGACGGAAAATGGCAAGTGTAAAATTGTATCTAGTGCGTCATGGGAAAACAATGTTTAATACGATTGGGCGTGCTCAAGGTTGGAGTGATACTCCCCTAACAGCTGAGGGAGAGCGAGGTATTCATGAATTGGGAATTGGCTTGCGTGAATCAGGCTTAAGCTTCGAGCGTGCTTATTCAAGTGATTCAGGGCGTACCATTCAAACTATGGGAATTATCCTTGAGGAATTAGGTTTGACAGGGCAAATTCCTTATCGTATGGATAAGCGAATCCGTGAATGGTGCTTTGGTAGTTTTGATGGTGCATATGATGGAGACCTTTTTATGGGCATCATCCCACGTATCTTTAATGTCGACCATGTGCATCGTTTGTCCTATGCTGAGCTGGCTGAAGGTCTGGTAGAAGTGGATACAGCAGGCTGGGCTGAAGGCTGGGAAAAACTAAGTGGTCGCATCTGGGAAGGTTTTGAAGCCATTGCTAAGGAAATGGAAGCTAATGGGGGAGGAAATGCTCTCGTAGTCAGTCATGGAATGACTATTGGAACCATTGTTTATTTAATTAATGGCATGCATCCGCATGGCCTTGATAATGGAAGTGTGACGATTCTTGAGTACGAAGATGGTCAGTTCTCAGTCAAGATTGTTGGGGACCGTAGCTACCGTGAAATTGGACAAGCTAAACTAGAGGAGCAAGCTAGTTCAGAGAAATAAAAATTCTGTTCTCAATTAGAAGAATTTTAAACGATTTTATAGAATGCTGATGTCGTGATTCACAAGCTTGCGAGAACTGAGTACTTTGACAATAGCATTCTTTTTTGTTAGAATAGTATTAACATGAAAGCATAAGAAGGGACTGACAGAACTGTCGTCCCCTTTTGTCTATCTTATAAGGGGGAAATATGCTGTTTCAGAAAATAAAAGCCTATAAATGGCAGGCCCTGGCTTCCTTGGTTATGACAGGTCTAATGGTAACGAGTTCACTCTTGCAACCACGTTATTTGCAGGAGGTTTTAGAGGCACTGCTAACAGGTGATAACGAAGCTATTTATCATATTGGTTTTTGGTTAATCCTTGTTGCCTTGATTGGTTTGATTGCAGGTGGCATCAATGTTGTGTTAGCTGCCTACATTGCTCAAGGAGTTTCGTCAGACTTACGGGAAGATGCTTTTCGTAAGATTCAAACTTTTTCATACGCCAATATTGAGAAGTTTAATGCAGGGAACCTTGTTGTTCGTATGACCAACGATATCAATCAGATTCAGAACGTAGTCATGATGACCTTCCAAATTCTCTTTCGACTACCACTTTTGTTTATCGGTTCCTTTATTCTAGCAGTTGTCACCCTACCTTCTCTGTGGTGGGTGCTAGTTCTCATGGTCGTTCTGATTGTTGTCATAATGGGTTTTATGATGGGAGTTGTGGGACCACGCTTTGCAAAATTCCAGACCTTACTAGAGCGTATCAATGCCATTGCTAAAGAAAATTTGCGTGGTGTGCGCGTGGTTAAGTCTTTTGTCCGAGAAAAAGATCAGTTTGATAAATTTACGCAGGTGTCAGATGAATTGTTGGGAGAAAACCTTTATATCGGTTATGCCTTTTCTGTTATGCAACCTGCAATGATGTTGATTTCTTACGGGGCTGTTTTTCTCTCAATCTGGCTTGTAGCAGGTATGGCAGAGTCAGATCCATCAGTCGTTGGTTCCATTGCTTCCTTCGTGAATTATCTGAGTCAGATTATCTTTACTATCGTTATGGTCGGATTTTTGGGGAATTCAGTTACTCGTGCCATGATTTCCTTCCGTCGTATTCGTGAAATCCTGGATACAGAACCGGCTATGACTTTCAAGGATGTGGAAGATGAAGAATTGGAAGGAAGTCTCAGTTTTGAAAATGTAACCTTCACCTATCCAAATGATGAAGAACCTATCCTAAAAGATGTGTCCTTTGATATCGCAGCTGGTGAGATGGTTGGGGTTGTCGGAGCAACTGGTGCAGGGAAATCAACCTTGGCTCAGTTGATTCCACGTCTGTTTGATCCTCAGCAAGGTTCGATCAAAATTGGTGGAAAGGACATTCGTACAGTTAGTGAAGGGACACTTCGCAAGACAGTCTCTATCGTTCTACAAAGAGCCATTCTCTTTAGTGGAACCATCGCAGATAATCTCAGACAAGGAAAGGGAGATGCGACAGTTTCAGAAATGGAACGCGCAGCTCGTATTGCCCAAGCGAGTGAATTTATTAGTCGCATGGAATTGGCTTTTGAAAGTCCGGTTGAGGAACGTGGAACTAACTTTTCTGGTGGACAAAAACAAAGAATGTCTATTGCGCGTGGGATTGTTAGCAATCCTCGTATCTTGATTTTTGATGATTCAACCTCTGCCCTTGATGCCAAGTCAGAGCGCTTGGTTCAAGAGGCTCTTAACAAGGATTTGAAGGGGACGACTACGATTATCATCGCGCAAAAGATTAGCTCTGTTGTGCATGCTGATAAAATTTTAGTACTTGATCAAGGTCGACTGATTGGCCAAGGAAAACATGCTGACTTGGTTGCAACAAACCCAGTTTATCGTGAAATTTACGAAACACAAAAAGGAAAGGAGGAGTAGGATGAAGACATTTGAATTTTTTTGGAACTATTTTAAAGTTTATAAGATATCCTTTGTCGTTGTTATTGCTATGATTATCATTGCAACGATAGCCCAAGCCCTCTTTCCAGTATTTGCAGGTCAAACAGTCACGGAACTAGCTAATTTAGTTATAGCTTATCAAAATGGAAATCCTGATATGGTTTGGCAAAGTCTATTAGGACTCTTGCTTAATCTTGCTTATATTTTAATCGTTTTAGTAGTTTCTAGTCTTATCTATATGGTCTTGATGAGCCGCATTATTGCCGAATCTACAAATGAGATGCGTAAGGGACTTTTTGGCAAGCTTTCTCGCTTGACGGTTTCCTTCTTTGATCGCCATCAAGATGGGGATATCCTGTCACGTTTTACCAGTGATTTGGATAATATTCTCCAAGCTTTCAACGAAAGTTTAGTGTCTGTCATGACTAATATTGCCCTTTTTATTGGCTTGCTGATTGTTATGTTCGCAAAAAATGTCACCTTGGCTTTAATCACAATTGCCAGCACTCCAATAGCTGTTATCATGGTCTTCTTTATCTTAAAGCTAGCACGAAAATACACCAACCTCCAACAAAAAGAAGTTGGGAAGCTCAATGCTTATATGGATGAGAGTATCTCTGGACAAAAAGCCGTTATTGTTCAAGGCATTCAAGAAGATGTGATTGCAGGTTTTGTTGAGCAAAATGAACGGGTTCGAAAGGCCACTTTCAAGGGAAGAATGTTCTCAGGAATTCTTTTCCCTGTTATGAACGGGATGAGTTTGGTCAATACAGCTATTGTTATTTTTGTCGGTTCAGCTATTTTACTAAATGATAAGAACATCGAGACAGCAACTGCTCTGGGCTTGATTGTCATGTTTACTCAGTTCTCGCAACAGTATTACCAGCCCATTATCCAATTAGCAGCGAGCTGGGGAAGCTTGCAACTGGCCTTTACAGGTGCCGACCGTATCCAAGAAATGTTTGATGCAGAAGAAGAAGTCCGTCCTCAAGATGCTCCAGTCTTCACAGAATTGCGAGAGGGTGTGGAGATTCAGAACGTAGACTTCTCCTACCTTCCAGGAAAACCAATTTTGAAAGATGTTAGCATTTCAGCTCCAAAAGGAAAAATGATTGCGGTAGTTGGTCCGACAGGTTCAGGGAAAACAACCATCATGAACTTAATCAATCGTTTTTATGATGTGGATGCAGGAAGTATCAGCTTTGATGGCAGAGATATTCGCGAGTTTGATTTGGATAGTTTGCGAAGCAAGGTGGGAATTGTTCTACAGGATTCTGTTTTGTTTAGTGGAACTATTCGTGACAATATTCGATTTGGTGTACCAGAAGCTAGTCAGGAAATGGTCGAAGCAGCAGCTAAAGCTACACACATCCATGACTACATCGAAAGCCTGCCAGATAAGTATGATACTTTGATTAATGATGACCAGAGCGTCTTCTCAACTGGCCAAAAACAGTTGATTTCCATCGCCCGTACCTTGATGACAGATCCGCAGGTCTTAATCTTGGATGAGGCAACATCAAACGTTGATACTGTAACAGAAAGCAAGATTCAAAATGCCATGGAGGCAATTGTAGCAGGAAGAACTAGTTTTGTGATTGCTCACCGCTTGAAAACCATTCTCAATGCGGATCAGATTATTGTTCTTAAGGATGGTCAAGTTATCGAACAAGGAAATCACCATGAATTACTCAAGCTTGGAGGATTTTACTCCGAACTGTACCATAATCAATTTGTCTTTGAATAATACTCTTCGAACATCTCTTCAAACCACGTCAGCGTCCTCTTGCCGTATATGTGTTACTGACTTCGTCAGTTCTATCCACAACCTCAAAACTGTGTTTTGAGCAACCTGCGGCTAGCTTCCTAGTTTGCTCTTTGATTTTCATTGAGTATAAGCAAAAAAGTTGTCCTAAATTTGGGCAACTTTTTCTGATAAAAAAATTTTATCACGGACTTAAAAAATACATATTAGACAGGTGTGGGGAAGGATGGTAAGATAAGATTATCAATAGAAAACGAAAGGAAATCAGTAATGGCAAGAACGGTTGTTGGAGTTGCAGCAAATCTATGTCCTGTGGACGCAGAAGGAAAAAATATTCATTCATCAGTCTCTTGTAAATTCGCTGAGAGTATTCGTCAGGTTGGCGGACTTCCTTTGGTGATTCCAGTTGGTGATGAGTCAGTTGTTCACGACTACGTAGAAATGATTGACAAGCTTATCTTGACTGGAGGGCAAAATGTCCATCCTCAGTTTTATGGTGAAGAAAAAACGATTGATAGCGATGACTATAATCTAGCTCGAGATGAGTTTGAGTTGGCACTTTTACAAGAGGCCCTACGTCAGAATAAGCCAATTTTAGCCATTTGCCGTGGTGTTCAGCTAGTTAACGTTGCCTTTGGTGGTACGCTCAATCAGGAGATTGAAGGTCACTGGCAAGGCCTACCTTTTGGGACTTCACATTCTATTGAGACAGTGGATGGCAGTGTAGTGTCTAAATTATTTGGTAAAGAAAGTCAGGTTAATTCAGTCCATCGTCAGAGCATTAAAGACCTGGCACCCAATTTCCGTGTGACGGCTGTGGATCCACGTGATCAAACTGTTGAAGCAATTGAATCTATTGATGAACACCGTATTATTGGTCTCCAGTGGCATCCAGAATTTCTGGTCAATGAAGAAGATGGCAACTTAGAATTATTTGAGTATTTATTGAATGAATTGTAACGACTAGAAACCTAGTTGTTTTTTTATTCGCCGTTTACGAATATTTATAGAGTTGCATTTTTACGCAAACGTTTGAATTGTGATAAAAATTGGAAATTTTTAGTATAAAAACTTGAAAAAATTGTTAGTAAGCGTTATGATAGAAAAGAAGAAATTTTGGAGGAATACTATGTCACATATTAAATTTGATTATTCAAAAGTATTAGACAAATTTGTTGCACCACATGAAGTGGAGTACATGCAATCACAAGTTACAGCAGCAGACGAATTGATCCGTAAAGGAACTGGTGCTGGTAGCGACTTCTTGGGTTGGTTGGACCTTCCTGAAAACTACGACCGCGAAGAATTTGACCGCATCTTGAAAGCTGCTGAGCAAATTAAAGCAGACAGCGATGTTTTGGTCGTTATCGGTATTGGTGGATCATACCTTGGAGCGAAAGCTGCCATTGACTTCTTGAACCACCACTTTGCAAACTTGCAAACAAAAGAAGAGCGCAAAGCGCCACAAATCCTTTACGCTGGAAACTCAATCTCATCTACTTACCTTGCTGACTTGGTAGAGTATGTTTCAGATAAAGACTTCTCAGTAAACGTGATTTCTAAATCAGGTACAACAACTGAACCAGCCATCGCTTTCCGTGTCTTCAAAGAACTCTTGGTTAAGAAATACGGTCAAGAAGAAGCTAACAAACGTATCTACGCAACTACTGACCGCCAAAAAGGTGCTGTTAAAGTTGAAGCAGATGCTAACGGTTGGGAAACATTTGTTGTTCCAGATGATATCGGTGGACGCTTCTCAGTATTGACAGCAGTTGGATTGCTTCCAATCGCAGCATCAGGTGCAGATATCAAAGCCCTTATGGAAGGTGCTAATGCTGCTCGTAAAGATTACACATCAGACAAACTTTCAGAAAACGAAGCTTACCAATACGCTGCAGTTCGTAACATCCTTTACCGTAAAGGATATGCTACTGAAATCTTGGTAAACTACGAGCCATCACTTCAATACTTCTCAGAATGGTGGAAACAATTGGCTGGTGAGTCAGAAGGGAAAGACCAAAAAGGTATTTACCCAACTTCAGCTAACTTCTCAACAGACTTGCACTCATTGGGTCAATTTATTCAAGAAGGAACTCGTATCATGTTTGAAACCGTTGTCCGTGTTGACAAACCACGTAAGAACGTGATTATCCCTACTTTGGAAGAAGATCTTGACGGACTTGGATACCTTCAAGGAAAAGACGTTGACTTTGTAAACAAAAAAGCGACTGACGGTGTTCTTCTTGCCCACACTGACGGTGACGTGCCAAACATGTACGTGACTCTTCCTGAGCAAGACGCCTTCACTCTTGGTTACACTATCTATTTCTTCGAATTGGCTATCGCCCTTTCAGGTTACTTGAATGCTATCAACCCATTTGACCAACCAGGTGTTGAAGCTTACAAACGTAACATGTTTGCCCTTCTTGGTAAACCAGGATTTGAAGAATTGAGCAAAGAACTCAACGCTCGTCTATAATAGAGCTGAAAAGAGTGGTTTTACCACTCTTTTTTCTATTTCTCGAAAAGAGAAATTGGACTCTGGCACGACTTGTGATATAATATAGAGAGCAAAAAGGCAGACGCCTAGAGACTTTATAGGAGAAGATATGTCAAAAGATATTCGTGTGCGTTATGCACCAAGTCCAACAGGACTACTACACATCGGAAATGCCCGTACAGCATTGTTTAACTACTTGTATGCACGCCACCATGGTGGAACTTTTATCATCCGTATCGAAGATACTGACCGTAAGCGTCACGTCGAAGATGGAGAACGTTCTCAGCTTGAAAACCTTCGTTGGTTGGGCATGGATTGGGATGAAAGTCCAGAAACTCATGAAAACTACCGCCAATCAGAGCGTTTGGAACTCTATCAAAAATATATCGACCAATTGCTTGTTGAAGGGAAAGCCTACAAATCTTACGTCACTGAAGAAGAGTTGGCAGCTGAACGTGAACGCCAAGAAGCAGCTGGTGAAACACCTCGTTACATTAACGAATACCTTGGTATGAGCGAGGAAGAAAAAGCAGCTTATGTTGCAGAACGTGAAGCCGCAGGTATTATCCCAACTGTTCGTTTGGCAGTTAATGAGTCTGGTATCTACAAATGGCATGATATGGTCAAAGGTGATATCGAATTTGAAGGTGGCAATATCGGTGGGGACTGGGTTATCCAAAAGAAAGATGGCTACCCAACTTACAACTTTGCCGTTGTGATCGATGACCACGACATGCAAATCTCTCACGTCATTCGTGGAGACGACCACATTGCTAACACACCAAAACAGCTCATGGTTTATGAAGCACTTGGTTGGGAAGCTCCAGAGTTCGGTCACATGACCTTGATCATCAACTCTGAAACTGGTAAAAAGTTGTCTAAACGTGATACCAACACCCTTCAGTTCATCGAAGATTATCGTAAGAAAGGGTACCTTCCAGAAGCAGTCTTTAACTTTATCGCCCTTCTTGGTTGGAACCCTGGTGGGGAAGACGAAATCTTCTCTCGCCAAGAACTCATCAAGCTCTTTGATGAAAACCGTCTTAGCAAGTCTCCAGCAGCCTTCGACCAGAAGAAACTTGACTGGATGAGCAATGACTATATCAAGAATGCAGACCTTGAGACTATTTTTGAAATGGCAAAACCATTCCTTGAAGAAGCAGGACGTTTGACAGACAAGGCTGAGAAATTGGTGGAACTCTACAAACCACAAATGAAGTCAGTTGACGAAATCGTTCCATTGACAGACCTTTTCTTCTCAGACTTCCCAGAATTGACAGAAGCTGAACGAGAAGTCATGGCTGGTGAAACGGTGCCAACGGTACTTGAAGCCTTCAAAGCCAAGCTTGAAGCTATGTCAGATGACGAGTTTGTGGTAGAAAATATCTTCCCACAAATCAAAGCAGTCCAAAAAGAAACAGGTATCAAAGGGAAAAACCTCTTCATGCCAATCCGTATCGCTGTTTCAGGTGAAATGCATGGTCCTGAATTGCCAGATACTATTTACTTGCTTGGACGTGAAAAATCAATTCAACATATTGAAAAAATGTTGGCTGAAATTACGAAATAATCTGGCGAAATTAAATTTCGTTCTAGATATTTGTAGTAGTAAAATCTGAGAGAATCACATGGTTCTCTCTTTTTTATTGCCAAAGCAGAATCATATTCAATTAATACTCTTCGAAAATCAAATTCAAACCACGTCAGCTTTATCTGCAACCTCAAAGCCGTGCTTTGAGCAACCTGCGGCTAGCTTCCTAGTTTGCTCTTTGATTTTCATTGAGTATAAATTTTTAAGTGACGCTTTAAAAAGAGTTCTTTTTATATGTACTTATTTGAAAATGCAAAAGTTTTAGTGTATAATACTAAGTGACAGGGCAAGGGAAAGAAGTCAGTGATATGGTAAAATTCTTTACAAACAGACTCGAATTAGCCCAGACATCGTCTATGTTGTTTGTTGAGTCGACTTATTTTTTCTTTGCGTTTTGCTGGACACAGGAAGAAATTCATGAGTTCATGCAACTATCATCCATAACGATGCCTTCGTTTTCGATTCGAAGTTTATATGCGAGACTTTGGATTTAGATGTATATCTTACTAGAGGTGCATATTTTTCTCTTTCTTCTCCCAAAAATAGAAAGAAATCGACCTTGCTCTGTTTACCTTGCGTTAAGCAAGGTTTTTTTGTGGAATAGTAGTGGGCGATTTACGATTTTTCTATCAAGTGGTATAATATTAACTATCCTGATGAATTGAGGAAATCAAATGAAAGAATTTAACAAATCAATCAAATTAGAGCATGTGGCTTATGACATCCGTGGACCAGTTCTTGAGGAAGCCATGCGTATGCGAGCAAATGGAGAAAAAATCCTTCGCTTGAATACAGGAAACCCAGCTGAGTTTGGCTTTACAGCACCAGATGAGGTCATCCATGATTTGATTATGAATGCGCGTGATAGTGAAGGTTATTCGGACTCAAAAGGTATCTTTTCAGCCCGTAAAGCAATTATGCAATATTGCCAATTGAAAAAATTCCCTAATGTAGGTATCGATGATATCTACCTTGGAAATGGTGTGAGTGAGTTGATTGTCATGTCCATGCAAGGTCTCTTGGACAATGGCGATGAAGTCTTGGTTCCTATGCCTGACTATCCTCTCTGGACAGCTGCAGTTAGCTTGGCTGGAGGAAATGCCGTTCACTACGCCTGTGATGAAGAAGCTGAATGGTATCCAGACCTAGATGACATTAAGTCTAAGATTAGTTCAAATACTAAGGCTATCGTTTTAATCAATCCAAATAATCCAACGGGAGCCCTCTATCCTAAAGAACTCTTACTAGATATCATTGAGATTGCTCGTCAAAATGACTTGATTATCTTTGCGGATGAAATTTACGACCGTATGGTTATGGACGGCAATGTCCACACACCAGTAGCAAGTTTGGCTCCAGACCTTTTCTGTGTCAGCATGAATGGTCTGTCTAAATCTCACCGTATCGCTGGTTTTCGTGTAGGTTGGATGGTCTTGTCTGGGCCTAAACATCATGTAAAGGGCTATATTGAAGGTCTCAACATGCTTTCAAACATGCGCCTTTGTTCCAACGTCTTGGCTCAACAGGTTGTTCAAACTTCACTAGGTGGTCACCAGTCGGTGGACGAATTACTCTTGCCGGGTGGTCGTATCTATGAACAAAGAAACTTTATTTATAATGCCATTCAAGATATTCCAGGTTTGTCCGCGGTTAAACCTAAAGCGGGTCTTTATATCTTCCCTAAAATTGACCGCAATATGTACCGTATCGATGATGATGAACAGTTTGTTCTTGATTTCTTGAAGCAAGAAAAAGTACTTTTGGTTCACGGACGAGGATTTAACTGGAAAGAGCCAGATCACTTCCGTATCGTTTATCTGCCACGCGTAGATGAGTTAGCCCAAATCCAAGAAAAGATGACTCGTTTCTTGAAGCAGTATCGTAGATAAGGCTTTCATAGCAAAAAAGCTGGAAACATTTGCCAGAGCTATTGACAAATGCGAAAGAATCAGATAGAATAGTAAAGTATGTTTAGTAACTGATCACTTTATAGCCGGCTAAACGAATACAAAATCTATGAGGAGGTATTCATCGTGAAACGTACTTATCAACCAAGTAAACTACGTCGTGCGCGCAAACACGGATTCCGTAACCGTATGTCAACTAAAAACGGTCGTCGCGTATTGGCAGCTCGTCGTCGTAAAGGACGCAAAGTTTTGGCTGCATAATCCAAACGAATTCAACAAAGAAGTCAGTAGGAACTCGAGTCTACTGGCTTTTCTGTTGCCTAAAAAAGTGAATTTTCTAAAATACCTGTTTTAGAATAAAAACTTCAGCAGATGTATTGGAAAGACAACATATAGAAAAAAGCTCAAAATCAGAAGGTGAATTTCTGATTTTGAGCTTTTCTTTATTCTTTCAAATGATAAGAGTAGCTGGCAACGACGACATCTTCGTGCCATCTGAGAGCATATTTTAATTTGAGGCTCATTTGATTGTGTAGGATATTTTGCCAAGGTTTGTTAGGGATAAATTGGGGTACTAGAACTGTGACTGTGTAGTTCTTTTTCTTGGCTTCTTGAGAGATTTTTCGAACATAGCGAACTGTAGGAGTGATGATATCGCGATAGCTAGTATTAATGTTTTTAAGAGTGATATTTGGGAAGTAGTCGGCAAATTCTTGGAGGATTTCTTGGTCTTTTTCCTCAGTTTCCTTGGTGGAAATGTGCATCGCCAAAACCTCATCTCCAATGCTTTGAGCGTAATTAATAGCTCCGACGCTGACTCGAGTAACATTTCCTACTAAGACAAGGACGACATTGCCATCGTAGGTTTTCTTTTGAATTCCTTCATAAAGGCGAAGCTGTTTGGCCACTTTTTGGTAATGACTGTGGATGGACAAGAAGAGGAAGGTTAGGACCAGAATAATAGGGAAGAATGGCCAGATATCTCCAAGTCTGAAGAAGAGTAAGATAAGAACGATAGCATAACAAATGATGGCACCGAGGATATTTGCAAAAGCTGACTTCAAGAAATGAGAACCTTTTTCTTTTTTCCAGTGGCGAATCATCCCTGTTTGAGAAAGGGCAAAGGGGACGAAAACTCCGATAGTATAAAGAGGGATCAAGCGTTCTGTATTTCCGTTGAAAATAAGCAGGAGGATCATAGCACCGAAGGCCAATGTTAAAATACCGTTTGAGTAACCCAGGCGGTCTCCCTTTTCCATAAAGAGATGGGGCATGTACTTGTTCTTAGCCATATTGTATGCCAACATCGGGAAGGCAGAAAAACCAGTATTTGCAGCTACGGCTAGGATTAGGGCAGTTGAAAATTGGAAGAGATAATAAACAATCTGACCGAGAGCTGAATCCCCTAAAATTCCTTTAGCCATTTGTGAGAGGATTGTTTCTCCGTGTTGAGGTGTAATTCCCATCCAGTAATTTAAGAAGGTAATCCCTGCAAAGAGAAATCCAAGAATCAGAGACATGATGGTCAGTGTTTGAGCTGCATTCTTTTCTTTTGGGGTCTTGAAAAATGGAACAGCATTTGAGATAGCTTCAACTCCAGTTAGTGAAGCTGAACCGCTGGTAAAGGCTCTTAAAATCAGGACGATTGAGAGACTTGGGACAGTTTGACCAATTGCAGAAGTTGCATGATAGCTGAGAGAACCTGTCAACAGTTGGAATAAGCCAAATAATAAGAGGAAGACTGTACTAAAGATAAAGAGGTAGACCGGAATCATCAGAGAACTAGCAGATTCCCTCAATCCTCGCAGATTCAAAAGCATGAGCAAACAGACCAGAAAAATGGAGATGTGGAGGTTATAGGGGTGGAGGGTAGGCAGTGCTGCTGTGATAGCATCAGCTCCTGCAGCCACGGATACGGCTACTGTTAGCATATAGTCAACAAGCAGGCTTCCTCCAGCAATCAAACCTAGCTCAGGAGATAGATTTTCTCGAGTTACCATATAGGCACCTCCACCTTGAGGGTAGACGTGAATGATTTGCCGGTAGGAAATGGTCAGGCTAGCTAATAGTAAGAGGACAAAAATGCCGATAGGAAGACTCCACCAAATAGCGAGGGGAGAAAGACTAGCCAAGACGAGGACGACCTGCTCAGGCCCGTAAGCAATAGATGATAGAGCATCGCTTGAGAGCATTGCAAGTGCCTGCGTTTTTCCAAGTAGTCCTCCCTCGCCTTCAGTTAAGGACTTAAGGGGACGACCAATAAAGGTATACTTCAGTTTTGTAAACATTTTCTTTCCTTTTCTGAAAAATTTCAACAAGAGTTATTATACTGCTATGAAAAAAAGCCGTCAAGAAAAAATGAATGATTTCAAAATATTTTTTCCTATAAGAATGAGACTAGTTTTTTGGTATAATAGAAGGTAGAAAAAACGAGGGAATATACATGATTTTTGATACACATACCCACTTGAATGTGGAAGAATTTTCAGGAAGAGAAGCAGAAGAAATAGCATTAGCAGCTGAAATGGGTGTGACTCGGATGAATATTGTTGGTTTTGACAAACCGACTATTGAGCGTGCCCTAGAGTTGGTGGAAGAATATGACCAACTCTATGCGACTATTGGATGGCATCCTACAGAAGCAGGAGATTATACAGAGGATATTGAGAATTACTTGCTAGAAAAACTAAAGCATCCAAAAGTTGTTGCCCTAGGTGAGATTGGTTTGGACTATCACTGGATGACAGCGCCTAAAGAAGTGCAAGAGAAGGTTTTCCGTCGTCAGATTCAGCTATCAAAGGAATTGGACTTACCTTTTGTAGTTCACACCCGTGATGCGCTCGAAGATACCTATGAAATTATCAAAAGTGAGGGAGTCGGTCCCCGTGGTGGCATCATGCACTCCTTCTCAGGTTCTCTGGAATGGGCTGAAAAGTTTGTGGAGTTAGGTATGACCATTTCCTTTTCTGGAGTGGTAACTTTCAAGAAGGCAACAGATATCCAGGAAGCAGCCAAAGAATTGCCTTTGGATAAGATTTTAGTAGAGACAGATGCGCCTTATTTAGCCCCAGTACCCAAGCGTGGTCGCGAAAACAAGACAGCTTACACGCGCTATGTAGTGGACTTTATTGCAGACTTGCGTGGCGTGACGGCAGAAGAATTAGCTGCTGCGACCAGTGCCAATGCAGAACGAATCTTTGGACTGGAAAGTAAATTATGAAAAAGAAAATTTCCCAAGTCATCGTAGTCGAAGGGCGTGATGATACGGCCAATCTCAAACGTTATTTTGATGTGGAGACCTATGAGACTCGTGGCTCCGCTATCAATGAGCAGGACCTTGAGCGTATCCAACGTCTACACCAACGTCATGGGGTGATTGTCTTTACAGATCCTGACTTTAATGGGGAACGAATCCGTCGGATGATTATGACGGCTGTTCCATCAGTGCAACACGCTTTTCTCAAACGTGATGAGGCAGTTCCTAAGTCCAAGACCAAGGGACGTTCTCTGGGGATTGAACACGCAAGCTATGAAGATCTAAAAACAGCGCTGGAACAAGTCACAGAGCAGTTTGAAGCAGAAAGTGACTTTGACATTAGCCGTAGTGACTTGATTCGATTAGGGTTTCTAGCTGGAGCAGACAGCCGAAAACGCAGAGAATATCTAGGAGAAAGCCTTCGTATTGGTTATTCCAATGGCAAACAGCTCCTCAAGCGTTTGGAATTGTTTGGTGTCAGTTTAGCTGAAGTTGAAGATGCCATGAAATCGTATGAGAATTGAGAATCCGTTCCAAAATGTAGGGGGAATATGATACAATAGAAGTAATCATATACGGTTTAATCAGGCTTGATAGCAAGCATTAGAAAAGTGCTCCACGGGATTAGTCTTGCTTGGAGATAATGAGGAGAAGTTATGGGAATCTTTGATTTTTTAAAAAAGACGGAAACTGCAGAGGCAGCTGAAATCACTGAAGCACAGAAAGAAAGAGAAGAATCTAAAAACAATGCATGTATTGGTGTTCTAGATTTGTTCTCGATGAAGGAAACGAATCAATTATTGATTGTTGGGAGTTTAGAAGGTAGTCTGAATGTTGGGGATCAGTTGCAATTTTGCAATCCCGACCAAGGAATGGAAAGTCTTGGTAGTGTAGAGGTTAAAAAACTCAGCAGTCAAAACAAAGATGCAGATAGTCTTACTGATGAAGTTCTCGTGCATCTAGTGGTTGATAGGATTCCTTCTTTGGATAAACTGAAAAAGGGAAGCGTGCTCTTTAGTTCAGGTGTTGATGAAGAGCAAAAATTATCTAGCTATTCAGATGCTCTTTATCGTGCTTTTGTAGCCATCCAAGAGGGTCAGTTAACAAATGAAGACTATTTGGCAGCTAGCCTTGATGATAGCGTAGAAATTTTACGTCTCTTTTTATGGAAATGCCGTCAAAATCAGGAAACTGAAAGTGAAGAAAGCTATCAAGCTAACACCCGCAAGTTGGAGCGTCTAGCAGAAATTGTCAAGGATAAGTTGTTAGCAGCAGATTCAGTTTATGCAGTTTTCTCAGAAAAAACAGGCGAACCCTATCTTTTCTCAACGACCTATGACAGGGGAGAAGAGGGGTATCTCTGTACGGATCCCATGATCATGCTTTTGACGCCATCTTGGTATCGCCAATTCAAGGAAACCATTGATAGTCGACCAAACTCTGTCGTAAAACTGATTGAAAATACGGAAGATAAAAAAGGGATTGAGAATTTCCTTGGAACAGCCTTTTACTTAAATGGTGCCTTGGGAGCAATCTTTAATTCCAAGGAAGTCAGCATCAGTGCTTCAGCCTTAGTCCAAAAACCAGATTTTTCTGATTTACCAGAAATACAAGTTCCTGTAATGAATCCTGACCTAGTAAGATGGATGTTGTTGATGGGACAATTGGATAGCCCGACGACAGAAGATGAAGAAGTAATTTATAGGCTCTATTATAAGTTCTTTTCAGAAGCTATGCCGAAAGCTAAATTCCTAATTCCTCTAGATGTGGCTTCGGAATTTAAGGGCGATAGTCAGGAAGGAAATTCCTTCGTTTTAGAAAAAGATTCTAGTTTCAACATTCCAGTTAAAGAAGGAAAAGATGGGCGAAATTCTGTGCCTGTATTTACTGATTGGAAACGTCTGCGAATGGTCTTTGATGAAAAATGGAATGGCATGATTGAAGAAGCAGGAGGCATGATTGAAGTTTTTGACTATGCCATTAATCCAACGGAATACTATGAAGCGGGTGCCTATGTTAGCCTAACAGCTTTTAAAGAGATGCAAAAGCTCAGTGAGGAACTAGAAGGCAGAGCTAAAGATTAGAGAGTTTCTTTACATTGGGAAACTATATAGTTTTATCTACATCCTACTTGAACCACTAACCTTTTTCAAAGATTGTGAAAGGAAATGATATGGCAAATAGAACTTATATTTACTTAAAAAACGGAGATGAAGCTCGTATTCTAACAGAGGGAATTTACACAATACCCTATTTTTGGCAATTATTTTGGGATGAAGAAGATTTAAAAGCTCCGATTGCTCTCTGGGAAACAGCAGAAAAACTGGAAGAAGATGAAGAGCAAGCAGAAAGATTTTACCAAGAGCAGAATGTAGATATCTTGCTTTCTATTGAAAAATTCCAGCAGAATGCCCTCAAAAACCGATCTTTTTTAGAAGAGAATGCCCCACAATCCGTGCAACTATATGATGCCTTTGTTCGTTATATTCTTGCAAACGTAAAAGATGGTGATGTGCTCGGATTTGATGTCTTAGATGTTGTTTTTATGGACCAAGTGTCTGTTGTTTCTGATAAACTGTTAAAAAATATACGGGCTATTCGGGAAAATCAACCCAAAGATTTAGATTTTTCTTTGACAGAAGAGAACTTAATTGGTCTTGCTATGGGTTTTCCTGACTATTATGCTTCAGAATTATTGCCAGAAGACAATATTCTAGATTCGGTTGCCTATCAGGATGAACTCAAGAAAACGAACCCCCAAGAAGATAAGAAAGTGCTTGATATGACTGGATCTGATTCAAAAGGGAACAAACCTCGTGTTCTTTTAGTGTTTTGGATTTTGTTGGCACTAGGAATTATGTGGGTTTTATATATTATTTTTAGCTAATAAATAGAAAAGAGAATAAATGAGAATTGCAGATTATAGCGTGACCAAGGCAGTGCTGGAGCGTCACGGCTTTACTTTTAAAAAGTCCTTCGGACAAAATTTCTTGACCGATACCAATATCCTTCAAAAAATTGTGGATACGGCTGAGATTGATGACCAGGTCAATGTCATTGAGATTGGGCCGGGTATTGGTGCCTTGACGGAATTTTTGGCTGAGCGTGCAGCTGAAGTTATGGCCTTTGAGATTGACCATCGCTTGGTACCAATTTTAGCTGATACCTTGCGTGATTTTGATAATGTAACCGTAGTTAACGAAGATATTCTCAAGGTTGATTTGGCGCAGCATATCCAGAATTTCAAAAATCCTGATTTACCAATCAAGGTAGTGGCCAACTTACCCTACTATATCACGACACCTATTCTCATGCACTTGATTGAAAGTGGCATTCCTTTTAGTGAGTTTGTGGTCATGATGCAAAGAGAAGTGGCGGATCGTATCTCTGCTAAGCCAAATACCAAGGCTTACGGTAGCTTGTCGATTGCCGTTCAGTATTACATGACAGCTAAGGTTGCCTTTATTGTACCTCGTACGGTCTTTGTGCCAGCACCAAATGTAGACTCAGCTATCCTGAAAATGGTACGTCGTCCAGAACCTGCTGTAGCAGTAACAGATGAGAACTTCTTCTTTAAGGTTTCCAAGGCTAGTTTCACCCATCGTCGCAAGACCTTGTGGAACAACTTGACAGGTTACTTTGGCAAGACTGAAGAAGTCAAGGATAAATTGACTAAGGCTTTGGACCAGGCCGGACTATCCCCAAGTGTACGCGGTGAAGCTCTTGGATTAGAAGAATTTGCCAGTCTAGCAGATGCGCTTAAAGGACAAGGACTCTAAGATGCAGGGACAAATTATTAAAGCCTTGGCGGGCTTCTACTATGTGGAAAGTGAGGGTCAGGTCTATCAGACACGCGCGCGTGGGAATTTCCGTAAAAAAGGTCACACGCCCTATGTTGGAGATTGGGTAGATTTTTCTGCGGAGGAAAATTCCGAAGGTTATATTCTCAAGATTCACGAACGAAAAAATAGTCTGGTTCGCCCACCCATTGTCAATATTGACCAGGCCGTTGTCATTATGTCGGTTAAAGAACCTGACTTTAATAGCAACTTGCTGGATCGCTTCTTGGTTCTTTTAGAGCACAAGGACATTCATCCTATTGTCTATATTTCCAAAATGGACTTATTAGAGGATAGGGGAGAGCTGGATTTTTACGAGAAAACCTATGATGCTATTGGTTACGACTTTGTGACGAGTAAAGAAGAACTTTTACCCTTGTTGACAGGCAAGGTTACGGTCTTTATGGGGCAGACGGGTGTTGGGAAGTCAACCCTCCTCAATAAAATCGCACCAGATCTCAATCTTGAAACAGGAGAAATCTCAGACAGTCTGGGTCGCGGTCGTCACACCACTCGAGCGGTTAGTTTTTACAATCTCAATGGTGGTAAAATTGCAGATACCCCAGGATTTTCATCGCTAGATTATGAAGTGACAACAGCAGAAGACCTGAATCAGGCTTTTCCAGAGATTGCTAGTGTCAGTCGTGATTGTAAGTTTCGTACCTGTACTCATACCCATGAGCCATCTTGCGCTGTAAAACCAGCTGTTGAAGAAGGTACCATTGCTACCTTCCGTTTTGACAACTACCTGCAATTTCTTAGTGAGATAGAAAATCGCAGAGAAACCTATAAAAAAGTCAGCAAAAAAATTCCAAAATAAGGAGAAGCCTATGTCTCAATACAAGATTGCTCCGTCAATTCTGGCAGCAGATTATGCCAACTTTGAACGTGAAATTAAACGCCTAGAAGCAACTGGGGCAGAATACGCCCATATCGATATCATGGATGGTCACTTTGTACCTCAGATCAGCTTTGGTGCAGGTGTGGTTGAAAGCCTTCGTCCTCATAGCAAGATGGTTTTTGATTGCCACTTGATGGTATCAAATCCTGAACATCATCTAGAAGACTTTGCGCGTGCAGGAGCGGATATTATCAGCATCCATGTCGAGGCAACACCTCATATCCATGGGGCCCTTCAAAAAATTCGTTCTCTTGGTGTCAAACCTTCAGTCGTCATTAATCCTGGTACACCTGTTGAGGTGATTAAGCATGTGCTACACTTAGTTGACCAAGTATTAGTCATGACAGTTAACCCTGGATTTGGTGGGCAAGCCTTTCTGCCAGAAACCATGGATAAGGTACGTGAATTGGCTGCCCTTCGTGAGGAAAAAGGATTGAATTTTGAAATTGAAGTGGATGGTGGGATTGATGATCATACCATAGCTCAAGCCAAAGAAGCTGGCGCCACAGTCTTTGTAGCAGGGTCCTATGTCTTTAAGGGAGATGTCAATGAACGAGTGCAAGCTCTCAGAAAAGAACTGGACTAGGGTTGCAGTTTTTGCTGGTGGAGACCGTGGTCACTATCGAACAGATTTTGATTGCTATGTCGGTGTGGATCGAGGCTCGCTTTGGGTACTAGAGAAAAAACTTCCTCTTGCTCTTGCAGTTGGGGATTTTGATTCTGTGACTGTAGAAGAACGGCAGTTGATTCAAGCGAATGCCCAGCACTTTGTCCAAGCCCAGCCAGAAAAAGATGATACGGATCTGGAACTAGCGCTTTTAACGATTTTTGAAAAAAGTCCTCAAGCTCAGGTTACTATTTTTGGTGCCCTAGGTGGTCGCATTGACCATATGTTAGCTAATGTCTTTCTACCCAGCAATCTTAAATTGGCGCCCTATATGCGTCAAATAGAGATTGAGGATGGACAAAATTTGATTCGTTACTGTCCAGAAGGAACCAGTCAACTTGAACCACGTTCAGACTATGATTACCTTGCTTTTATGCCTGTGAGGGATAGTCGTTTGACAATACTCGGTGCCAAGTATGAACTGACAGAGGAGAATTTTTTCTTTAAGAAAGTTTATGCTTCTAACGAATATATAGATAGGGAAGTGTCAGTGACTTGCCCAGATGGCTATGTGGTCGTCTTGCATAGCAAAGATAGGAGGTAGGATGGAAAGTTTACTTGTTGTTTTATTAGTTGCTAATCTAGCCGGCCTCTTTCTCATATGGCAAAGGCAGGACAAGCAGGAAAAATATCTGACCAAGAGTTTGGAGGACCAAGCAGATAACCTATCAGACCAGCTAGATTATCGATTTGAACAAGCCAGACAAGCTAGTCAGCTAGATCAAAAAAATCTAGAAGTAGCTGTTAGTGACCGTTTGCAGGAGGTGCGGATTGAATTGCACCAAGGCTTAACTCAAGTTCGGCAGGAAATGAACGAAAACCTCCTCCAAACCAGAGATAAGACTGACCAACGCCTCCAAGCCTTGCAGGAATCAAATGAGCAACGCTTAGAACAAATGCGCCAAACGGTTGAGGAGAAATTAGAAAAGACCTTGCAGACACGCTTGCAGGCCTCCTTCGAGACGGTTTCTAAACAACTGGAATCTGTCAATCGAGGTCTGGGTGAAATGCAAACTGTTGCGCGAGATGTCGGTGCGCTAAATAAAGTTCTTTCTGGGACTAAAACGCGAGGAATTCTAGGTGAATTACAACTGGGACAGATTATTGAAGATATCATGACACCTGCCCAGTATGAACGAGAATTTGCAACTGTTGAAAACTCGAGTGAACGTGTGGAATACGCTATTAAGTTGCCTGGGCAAGGAGACCAAGAATATGTTTACCTACCGATTGACTCCAAGTTTCCGCTGGCGGATTATTACCGCTTAGAAGAAGCTTATGAAGCAGGTGATAAGGACGAGATTGAGCGCTGTCGTAAGTCTCTCCTAGCAAGCGTCAAGCGTTTTGCTAAGGATATTAAGAGTAAGTACCTGGCGCCACCTCGGACAACCAATTTTGGAGTCTTGTTTGTTCCGACAGAAGGACTCTATTCGGAAATTGTTCGAAATCCGATTTTCTTTGATGATTTGAGACGGGAGGAGCAAATTATCGTTGCAGGTCCAAGTACCTTGTCGGCTCTTCTTAACTCCCTATCGGTTGGTTTCAAGACTCTGAATATCCAAAAGAGTGCCGATCATATTAGCCAAACTCTAGCCAATGTCAAAACCGAATTTGGCAAGTTTGGTGGGATTCTGGTCAAGGCACAAAAACATCTCCAACATGCCTCAGGCAATATTGATGATTTATTAAACCGTCGTACTACAGCTATCGAGCGAACGCTTCGTCACATTGAGTTATCAGAAGGTGAGCCTGCGCTTGATTTGCTTCAATTCCAAGAAGATGAGGAAGAATATGAAGATTAGTCACATGAAGAAAGATGAGCATTTTGAAGGTTTTTACCTAATCAAGTCAGCTGACCTGAGACAGACACGTGCTGGGAAAAACTACCTAGCCTTCACCTTCCAAGATGATAGTGGAGAAATCGAAGGGAAGCTCTGGGATGCTCAACCCCACAATGTTGAAACCTTTACAGCAGGGAAAGTAGTCCACATGCAGGGACGCCGAGAAGTTTATAATAACACCCCTCAGGTTAATCAGATCACCCTTCGCTTACCTCAGCCTGGCGAACCCAACGACCCAGCGGACTTTAAGGTTAAATCTCCAGTAGATGCCAAAGAGATTCGTGAGTATATGTCACAGATGATTTTCAAAATTGAAAATCCTATTTGGCAGCGAATTGTTCGGAAACTCTACACCAAATATGACAAGGAATTCTACTCCTATCCAGCTGCTAAGACCAACCATCATGCTTTTGAGACAGGTCTTGCTTACCATACTGCTACTATGGTTCGTTTGGCAGAAGCGATAGCAGATATTTATCCTCAGCTCAATAAAAGTTTACTTTATGCAGGAATCATGCTCCATGATTTAGCCAAGGTCATCGAGTTGACAGGTCCTGACCAAACTGAGTACACGGTCAGAGGCAATCTCCTCGGGCACATTGCTTTGATTGACAGTGAAATCACAAAAGCAGTTATGGAACTTGGAATCGATGATACCAAAGAAGAGGTTGTCCTTCTTCGTCATGTCATTCTCAGTCACCATGGCCTCCTTGAGTACGGAAGCCCAGTCCGTCCACGCATTATGGAGGCAGAGATTATTCACATGATTGACAATCTGGACGCAAGTATGATGATGATGTCAACGGCTCTCGCTCTTGTTGATGAGGGAGAAATGACCAATAAGGTCTTTGCCATGGACAATCGTTCCTTTTATAAGCCAAAATTAGACTAGAAACTAAAAAAATGAGCTTTATTTAGGTAATAAAGTTCGTTTTTTTAACTCTAGTGTGATATAATGAGAAAAAGACTAAATAAAAAAGAATGGTAAATGCATAATGAAATTAAGAAGAAGTGATCGGATGGTTGTTATTTCCAATTACTTGATCAACAATCCATACAAATTAACCAGTCTCAACACCTTTGCAGAAAAGTATGAATCTGCCAAGTCTTCTATTTCAGAAGATATCGTCATCATCAAACGTGCTTTTGAAGAGATCGAAATTGGTCATATCCAAACAGTGACAGGTGCAGGTGGAGGAGTTATTTTTACACCATCTATTTCTACCCAAGATTCTAAAGCTATTATTGATGAGTTGCGTGAAAAGCTCTCAGAAAGCGACCGTATCCTTCCAGGTGGCTACATTTATCTATCGGATCTGCTCAGCACACCGTCCATCTTGAAAAATATTGGTCGCATTATTGCTAAGAGCTTCATGGATCAAAAGATTGATGCGGTTATGACTGTGGCAACCAAAGGGGTTCCGCTTGCTAATGCAGTTGCAAATGTCCTCAATGTACCTTTTGTCATTGTCCGTCGAGACTTGAAAATCACAGAAGGTTCGACCGTAAGTGTCAACTACGTTTCAGGTTCTAGCGACCGTATTGAAAAAATGTTCCTTTCAAAACGTAGCCTCAAAGCGGGAAGTCGTGTCTTGATTGTCGATGACTTCTTGAAGGGTGGAGGAACCATTAACGGGATGATTAGCCTTTTAACAGAGTTTGATTCAGAGTTGGCTGGTGTAGCTGTCTTTGCTGATAATGCTCAGGAAGATCGTGAACAACAGTTTGACTATAAATCACTCTTGAGAGTCACAAATATTGATGTGAAGAACCAACAAATTGCTGTTGAAGTTGGAAATATCTTCGATACAGAAAAATAAGAATTGACTTGAAATACAAAGGTTGGAACTTTCGTCCCAGCCTTTCTTTGATAATGAATATGAAGGAGTCCTATGAAAACACCATTTATTAAACGTGAAGCTTTAGAAAAGATTGTCGAAGAGTTTCCAACCCCTTTTCACCTCTACGATGAAAAAGGGATTCGTGAGAAAGCACGCGCAGTAAACAAAGCCTTTTCTTGGAATAAGGGCTTTAAAGAATACTTCGCAGTTAAAGCAACCCCAACACCAGCTATCTTGAAGATTTTGCAAGAAGAAGGATGTGGAGTGGATTGTTCTAGTTATGTCGAACTCTTGATGAGTCACAAGCTTGGGTTTACAGGGGCGGATATGATGTTCTCATCTAATAACACCCCAGATAGAGAATATGCCTATGCTCGTGAATTAGGTGCGACGATTAATTTAGATGCCTTTGAAGATATCGAGCATTTGGAACGTGCAGCAGGCATCCCAGAAATCATCTCTTGCCGTTACAATCCTGGTGGCGTATTTGAACTGGGTACGGACATTATGGATAATCCTGGTGAAGCTAAGTTCGGGATGACTAAGGAACAGCTTTTTGAAGCCTTTGCCATCTTGAAAGAAAAGGGAGCTAAAACCTTTGGGATTCATTCCTTCCTAGCTTCCAATACAGTGACCCATCTCTACTATCCAGAATTAGCACGTCAGCTTTTTGAATTGGCAGTAGAAATCAAGGAAAAGTTAGGTATTTCACTGGATTTTATCAATCTTTCAGGTGGTATCGGGGTTAACTATCGCCCAGATCAAGAACCTAATGACATTGCTTTGATTGGTGAGGGAGTTCGTCAGGTTTATAAAGAAGTCCTCACACCAGCAGGTCTTGGTCAGGTTAAAATCTTTACAGAACTAGGTCGCTTTATGTTGGCACCCCATGGCATTCTTGTTACAAGAGTTACTCATAAAAAGAAAACCTACCGTACTTATCTAGGAGTAGATGCGTCAGCTGTCAATCTTATGAGACCGGCTATGTATGGCGCTTATCACCACATCACCAATATGATGCATCCTGATGGTCAGACTGAAGTGGTTGATGTTGTTGGTTCTCTTTGTGAAAATAACGATAAGTTTGCAGTTAATCGTGAACTACCTCAAACAGAAATTGGTGATTTGTTAGTCATTCATGATACAGGTGCGCATGGCTTCTCTATGGGCTACCAGTACAATGCCAAGCTTCGTTCGGCAGAAATTCTATATACAGAGGATGGTGGAGCACGCTTGATCCGCCGAGCAGAGCGACCAGAGGACTATTTTGCGACTCTCTATGGCTTTGATTTTGACAAGGATTAATAAATATTTTGAAAATCATGAAAGTTGAAAGTGAAAAACAGATTGTTTTCTAAAAAATAGGCAAAATCTGTGGTTTTTCTTTTCAGTCATGGTATAATAAAAACTATAAAACGTTTTCAAGGAAGGTAACGATATGTCTGAGGAAATAATTGACTATGGACAAGTGACAGGAATGGTGCATTCGACAGAGAGTTTTGGGGCGGTAGATGGCCCTGGGATTCGTTTTATTGTCTTTTTGCAAGGCTGTCAGATGCGTTGCCAATATTGCCATAACCCAGATACTTGGGCTATGGAAACAAATAAATCTCGTGTACGAACAGTAGATGATGTTCTAGAAGAAGCGCTTCGTTATCGTGGTTTCTGGGGTGACAAGGGAGGTATCACAGTCAGTGGAGGAGAAGCCCTCTTGCAGATTGATTTCTTGATTGCCCTCTTTACTAAGGCAAAGGAAAAAGGTATCCACTGCACCTTGGATACTTGTGCCCTTCCATTCCGTAACAAACCACGCTATCTAGAAAAGTTCAACAAGTTAATGGCCGTGACTGACTTGGTTCTCCTTGATATCAAGGAAATCAACGAAGCACAACACAAGATTGTAACCAGTCAAACAAATAAAAACATCTTGGCTTGTGCTCAGTACTTGTCAGAAATCGGTAAACCTGTTTGGATTCGTCACGTTCTTGTACCTGGATTGACAGACAGAGATGAGGATTTGATTGAACTTGGTAAGTTTGTAAAAACTCTCAAAAATGTTGATAAGTTTGAAATCTTGCCTTACCACACCATGGGTGAGTTCAAGTGGCGTGAACTTGGGATTCCATATTCCCTTGAAGGAGTTAAACCTCCAACAGCAGATCGCGTCAAGAATGCTAAGGAATTAATGGACACAGAAAGTTATCAAGATTACATGAAACGTGTACATGGATAAAAAAGAAGCCTGATGGAAACATCGGGCTTTTAAGTTTACACAAATAAATATAGATAAGACTAAATTAAACAAAATAAAATTTTTATGAGTTATATGACAGTACAGATTTTACAAAGATTTAAAATTCTGAAAAAAATCCGAAAATTATTGGTTAATATATACTTGTTTAAATTGATACAACAAATTGAATAGGAGAATATCATGGAACAAAGTATTACCATTAAAAATCTATGTAAGTCATATGGTCAAACTCAAATTTTAAAAGATATTTCTTTTGAAGCAAAAGCAGGTAGAGTGACTGCTTTCCTGGGTCCAAATGGAGCTGGTAAAAGTTCAACCTTACGTATCTTATTAGGATTAGATAAAGCAACATCTGGTCTTACCAAAATTGGAGATCAAGCTTATAAGGAATTACAATTTCCTCTAAAGACTGTAGGAGCTTCATTTGACAGTGTCGGAGCTCCTGATGATCGGACTGTTTATCAACATTTGAAAATTGTTGCTGCTAGTAATGGGATATCCAGTCAGCGAATTGAGCAAGTCTTGGATATGGTGGATATTAGCCATAAGAAAAAATCTAAAATTGGGAAATTATCATTAGGAGAAGGACAACGCTTGGGAATTGCAACAGCTCTATTAGGGAATCCTCAGTATCTGATATTGGATGAACCGACAAATGGGTTGGATCCAAGAGGAATTCGTTGGTTTAGAGAGTTTATAAAAAAACAGGCTCAAGAAGGGAAGACAGTCTTACTATCATCTCATATATTATCGGAAGTGGAAGCAGTAACAGATGATGTCGTCATCATAAATAAAGGCAAAGTTCTTATAAAAGGGACTTTACAAGAAGTGATGAAAAATCTTTCTTCACTAGAAGAAGTCTTCTTTAGTTTAACAGAGGGAGGAAAGTGACATGGGACTTATTTACTCTCTTCATTCTGAAATCTTGAAATTACTTTATAAGAAAGCTACTCATATTGTACTATTCTTGATACTGGTATTTCAAACGTTTTTAGCAAATATTGGTGCTTCTCAAATTGTTTCAGTTGGTATCCATGCTACACCAGAGACAACCCCAGAGTTAGTAGAAGCTATTCCACCTATTGAATTTTTAGGATTTGATGTTACTCTAGTTGGCATTTTTTTTATGATTATCTTAGGCTCAATCTACGGAGCTGAAGAGTATAAAGGCTCTGCTATTCGCACAAGCCTCCTCTCGAATACGAGTCGAATTACTCTCCTAGTTTCAAAGACATTAATTTGGCTGGCATTTTCTTTTGTCATTTCCTTCCTATCAATATTTCTGACGATTAACATGACACATT
Source organism: Streptococcus nidrosiense (assembly GCF_042140045.1). Taxonomy (NCBI): domain Bacteria; kingdom Bacillati; phylum Bacillota; class Bacilli; order Lactobacillales; family Streptococcaceae; genus Streptococcus; species Streptococcus nidrosiense. The sequence continues at coordinate 132,450 of NZ_CP152419.1, read as the reverse complement.
ATGTTTTAGGACAAGATGGTTTATTGCTTTTTTCACTAAATGGGACAGTTTGGTTCTATATGTTTTTGGACAGTATAGCTTGGACATTGTTGGGGCTTTTAGCCTATGTTCTAGCTTTAACATTTAAAAAAGCCCTTGTTCCCCTATTGTTTTTGCTTCCTCAAGTCTACAATTTAGGAACATTCTTAGCCGACCATATATCAATTGCAAAATTTCTGCCAGTTTCATTGAGCTATGGACTGATTGCTACATCTCCTCAAATGTTAGAACAGAATAGTTTACAAAATATTTTGCTTTTACTATGTTGGAATTTGTCATTCTTGGCTTTGGCAATCTACCGATTACTTCAGTCAGATATCGGAGGAGGTGAGTAAGTTGAAAGATCAACTTAAAAGTGAGTATCTCAAGTTTATGATGAATCCTTGGCACTGGTTGATTATAGGTGCTCTGTTACTTTGTGTTCCGGCGATGGTTATTTTTTTAAATAGTAAGCCAGACCAGTTGACACTAGACTTTGTTTTGGAACAGCTACTGCAAAGTCTCTATCTAGGACAGGCAGGTTTCATTAGTCTAGCTGTCCTATTTATAGGTCAAGAATTTACAGGTTCTAGCCTTCGTACCAGTTTTCTTACCTGTCCAAACCGTTTGAAATTTATAATATGTAAACTAGCTATTGTGTTATGTGTGGAAATTGTATTATTGCTAGCTGTAATATCAGTATGTATACTAATTGCCCAAGGATACTACAATATCAATCTTTTGAGCAATATTAAACATGTTCTAACAATCCTATTTACAGTTTGTATTTCTATTTTAACCTTCTCTCTTTTAAGTGGTATTTTTGTATTTATTTCCCAGTCTTTTATCTTAATTTTGGGAATAAGTTTATCCCTTTTATTGGGGTTGGGACAAATGCTACTACAATTCAGTTCTTTTTTTAGAAATTTACCATTACTAGCTAGTATGAACTGTTACTATATCCATCCTTTATCACTTTATTATCCAGTTTGGCAAGGTCTGGGGATACAAATAGTTTGGTTATTAATTGTTTTTGTAGTTGCTACACTGATACTTAGAGAAAGAAATGTACGCTAAAGACAGGGGATATCCTGTCTTTTTATCAGTTAATGATATAATATAATTTAGGAGCGTGAGTTATGGCTTATAAAATTTTAGTGGTAGATGATGATCTTGCTATTCTTCGCCTAATAAAAAAGGTACTAGAGTATGAAAAGTATGAAGTAGTCATACGAAATAACATAGAAGAGATTGATCTTTGTGATTTTACAGAATTTGACTTGATTTTGTTAGATATTATGATGCCTGTTAGTGGTTTAGAAATCTGTCAGATGATTCGCGATCAGATAACTGTTCCTATCTGTTTTATAACTGCTAAGGATATGGCTGAAGATTTGGTAGCTGGAATCAATGCAGGCGCCGATGATTATATTATGAAACCTTTTAGTATGCAGGAGCTTTTAGCACGTGTTAAAATGCACCTACGTCGTGAAGAACGGACTAAAGGAACTGTTCATCAGATAAAAAGCGGGAAGCTTGTACTATATACTGATAGTAAGGAACTATTTATAAAGAATGATAAGATTGCCTTGACAAGAAGGGAATTTGATATTGTCAGCCTTCTAGCAAGTCACCCAAATAAAATATACTCAATTGAGGAAATTTATAATTATCTATATCCACAAAGTTCAGAAGCTCTTTTACGTTCGGTTTCAGAGTATATTTATCAAATTCGTCAAAAGCTGAAACCTTATCAATTAAATCCGATTAAAACCTTGTACGGTGGAGGTTATCAATGGGTAGAATCAAAAGTTTTAGACAATTAATTCGAGAAACCTGTTGGAGAATTATTTGGCAGTTTAGTCTTGGCTTATTAATGGCCTATCTTATTCCCTTAGCTTCTGTATCCATACAAATAATGGAGGATGGAAAACCTCTTAAAAATAATGATGTTCAATCAATTTTTTTCAATGTGTCATCATGGGTATATATTTGTGTTTTATTGATTGTTCTAATAAGTTATCACATTGGAAAATTGTTGAAAAAACTGAGTTATGAAATGAATTTGATTTATGAAAAGAGTATGTGGCTAGAAAGCGAATGTACAGAAAGATTAACAGTTAAGGAATTTCGTGAGACTGGAAATCGAATTATTGTGATGCAAGATCGTATTCGACAGCTATTAGATGATGAGAAGCAACAGAAAGAAGATTTGATGTTTCAGGTTTCAGCAGTGTCTCATGATTTGAAGACACCTTTAACTATCATCAAAGGGAATGCAGAATTTTTGCACACGTCCACTAAAGATGAGCAGTCTAAAGAATGTTTAGCAGATATAGTTCATGCTAGTCAACGCTTGCTTGATTATTTTAATCAGTTGATTCATTATTCTAAAACTTACTATGATGATGAGACAGGTTGGACGGAGTATTCTTCTTCAGATTTTATCAATGAATTAGAGAAAGAAGTCTCTTTTTTGATAAAAAATCAGATGAAGTTTTCTTTTGAACAAAATTTGAAAGGAACTGAAAGCTATTATATAAATCCATCTCTTCTGATTCGTGCAATACAAAATATTTTAACAAATGCTTTGGAGTACGCAGATAAACAGAATCCTAAAATTAAAATTAGAGTAGAGCAAGAGGGAAAAGAATTAAAAATAGGTATATGGAATAATGGCTCTGAATTTCCAGAAGAAGTTTTAAATAATTATGGGAAGCTCTTTTATCGTATGGATAAAGCTAGATCGTTTAAAGAGCAACACTATGGTATTGGACTTAGTTTTGTATGTAGAGTTGCAAAACTGCATAAAGGCCAAGTCGAACTGAGGAATAGAGACGAGGGAGCAGAAGTTTTAATGACTCTCAATTGTATTAAATCAAAGTGATTTACTTACTAATTTGTTGTTATAGGATTTAAATAAATTAAGATGTGAAAGTAGATAATAAAAACGAATGAATGATACCTAGTTCATGAAAACTATTTGTCATTCATTCGTTTTTTAATTATTGGATAATACACGTAGCTTTATCTAGAATGTTGTTTGCCAGAATTGCGTTTTTTGTTTTTCTTCTTGTTAGAAGTTGCGATAGCTGAGACTGGTTCAGGTGTGACATCTTTACGAGTAGCTGAAGTTTTACTTGCTTTTGGTGGATTCTTGGCATATTCTTCACGTACTTTTTTACGAAGTTTTGGACGAACGATGTAGTTGATGATAAATTGTTGAAGAATCATCATGAAACCACCGACAACCCAGTAAAGTGTAACGCTGGCTGGTGAGAAGACAGAGAACACGACAATCATGAGAGGGCTCATATAGAGCATCTTCTTGATTTGTTCTCTTTGAGTTTCATCCTCAACTCCATGTAAAGAAAGGAGTGATTGAAGATAGTAAAGGATACCAGCAAAGGCAACCAAAATCATACTAGGTGAGCCTAGAGGAATTCCTAGGTAGCTTGCTTGGGCAACTCCTTCAGTATGTTGGGCAGCAAAGTAGATAGCAGAGAAGAAAGGCATTTGAATGAGAATAGGGAAACATCCCACGCCGCCAAACATGCTGATGCCGTGCTCTTTTTGAGCAGCAAAGAGAGCTTGTTGAGCTTCTAATTTTTCTTCTTGAGTCGTTGCTTCTTTCAGACGAGTCTGATGTGGTTCAAGAACATGCTTGAGAGCATTCATCTTCTCAGAGTGAAGCGTTGCTTTCCATGATTGGTAGATACCAAGTGGGAGGATAATCAAGCGGACGATAATGGTTACAATGATGATTCCAACACCGAAACCGAGGCCTTGGTCATTAGCGAAGTATTTGATAGCTTCTCCCATCGGAGCACCCAAGAAATCCCAAACGGGACCAATTGGCTTACCTGTTGCTTTATCAACCTGGACACAACCTGTCAAGACTAATAGCATAGCCACTCCCATGACTGAGAGAGCGATTCGTTTAATTGATTTCACTGTTTTTATTCCTTCTTTAAAAATTATACCTTTCTATTCTACTGTTTTTTTGGAAAATATACAATAGTTCTAGAGACCTAATTTGCGACTTTGAAGTCTGAATAAGATGGAAAGTTACTCATTTGCACATCTAGGTAGGTTACTTTAGAGAATGGGGTAGGGCCTTTTCGAATCTCTTGGATAAACTTGGCCATGATGGCAGAAGACTCAGCCTGAGCTAGAATTTCAACTGTTCCATCGTCGTTATTCCAGACACGACCCGTAATGCCACCTAGTTCTAGAGCTAGGGTATAGACACCCCAGCGGAAGCCCACTCCTTGGACGCGACCTTGGGCGATCATTTTAACCTTTTGCATACCAAACCTCCTTGATTGTGTTATAATATTTCTATGACTATTATAACCTCTAAAGCCAATTCTGTGGTGAAAAATGCCAAAAAATTACATCAAAAAAAATATCGGAAAACCTCTTACTTGATTGAGGGTTGGCACTTGTTTGAAGAAGCTGTTCAAGCTGGTGCAAAGATTGAAAAAATTTTTGCTCTGGTAGAGTATGGAGATAAACTGGTAGACTATCCTCAAACTGTTTTTGTAACCGAAGAAATTCTGCTTGATTTAGCAGATTCCCAAACGCCTCAGGGCATTGTTGCCATTGTTCAAAAGGAAGAGGACCAGTTGCCAGATTTGAGCCAAGGGAAGTATCTCTTTTTAGAAGATGTGCAGGATCCTGGAAATGTAGGGACCATGATTCGGACAGCAGATGCGGCAGGTTTTTCAGGAGTCATTGTTTCAAGCAAATCAGCAGATATTTATAGTTTGAAGGCTCTCCGCTCCATGCAAGGCAGTCATTTCCATTTGCCCATTTATCGCATGTCTGTTGAAACATTCGTTGAAGAGGCTAAAAATAGTGATTTACCGGTTCTGGCAACTACCTTGTCTCAAAATTCTAAAGATTATCGTGAACTGGCTTGCCTAGAAGATTTTGCCTTGGTCATGGGGAATGAAGGTCAAGGCATTAGTCCATTCATGACAGACCAGGCAGACCAGCTGGTTCATATCAGCATGAAAGGGCAGGCAGAAAGTCTCAACGTTGCCATTGCTGCAGGCATACTCATGTTTTATTTGAGTTAAAATAGTTTATTTTTGTTATAATCAGTAAAAAGATTTCATAAGGAGAAAAAGATATGAATCAAACAATTATTCAAGAAAGTTCTGGCCTGAATCAATTTTATGCAAAAGTCTATGCTTTTGTAGGGATTGGGATCGCCTTATCTGCACTTGTTTCAGCCTTAATGTTAACAACCTTCCAAGACCTTCTTGTTCAGTTGATGTTTAACGCCCGCATATGGCTAATCGTAACAGGAGTAGTTGAAGTTGCTCTTGTCATTGCAGCCAGTAATATGGCTTATAAAAATAGCCCAGCAGCTCTTCCGATGTTTCTCATCTATTCAGTAGTGAACGGTTTTTCACTGAGTTTCATCGTGTCGCTCTATCTACCAGGAACGGTTCTAACGGCCTTTATTTCCAGCGCAGCTCTCTTCTTTGTCATGGCTATTATTGGAGTTGTGATTAAAAAGGACTTGAGTGGTATCGGACGTGCTTTGATTGGAGCCTTGGTAGGTCTCATCTTGGCTATGATTGTTAATGTATTCTTAAACAGTGGTCTATTCGATTACATTATCAGTATTGTCATGGTTCTTGTTTTTGCAGGTTTGATTGCTTGGGATAACCAAAAGATTCGCTATGTTTATGAAGAATCAAATGGTCAAGTCGCTACAGGTTGGGCAATTTCATTAGCACTTAGCCTCTATCTTGACTTTATTAACCTCTTCCTTAGCTTCTTGCGTATCTTTGGAAGTGACGATTAATACTTTTAGAGCTCAAATGAGCTCTTTTTTTAATTTTTACTTTTATTTTTACTGGCAAAAGGGTATAATCATCTTATTATTCAAAAGGAGAGATGTATGAAGAAAAGTTTTATCCATCAACAGGAAGAAATTTCCTTTGTAAAAAATACCTTTACCCAGTATTTGAAAGATAAATTAGAAGTTGTAGAAGTGCAAGGACCAATCTTGAGTAAGGTTGGTGATGGGATGCAGGATAACCTTTCAGGGATTGAACATCCAGTTTCTGTTAAGGTTTTGCAAATCCCGGATGAAACCTATGAAGTGGTGCATTCCCTTGCTAAGTGGAAACGCCATACCTTAGCTCGTTTTGGTTTTGGCGAGGGTGAAGGCCTCTTTGTTCACATGAAGGCCCTTCGTCCAGACGAAGACTCGCTAGATGCGACTCACTCAGTCTATGTGGACCAGTGGGACTGGGAAAAGGTCATTCCTAATGGGCAACGCAATCTTGCCTATCTTAAAGAAACAGTAGAAAAGATTTATAAGGCTATTCGTTTGACAGAGTTAGCAGTAGAAGCACGCTATGATATTGAGTCCATTTTGCCTAAGCAAATTACCTTTATCCATACAGAAGAATTGGTAGAACGCTACCCAGACTTGACACCAAAAGAACGTGAAAATGCTATCTGTAAGGAGTTCGGTGCGGTCTTCCTAATTGGTATCGGTGGAGAATTGTCAGATGGAAAACCTCATGACGGACGTGCACCAGACTATGATGACTGGACAACTGAGTCTGAAAATGGCTATCATGGCTTGAATGGGGACATCCTTGTTTGGAATGATAATTTGGGTGCAGCCTTTGAATTGTCTTCAATGGGCATTCGTGTCGATGAAGACACTCTCCGTCGTCAAGTAGCTATCACAGGAGACGAAGACCGTTTAACCTTAGAATGGCATAAGGCTCTTCTAAATGGACTCTTCCCATTGACAATCGGTGGAGGAATTGGCCAATCTCGTATGGCTATGTTCCTGCTTCGTAAGAAGCACATCGGTGAAGTCCAAACCAGTGTTTGGCCGCAAGAAGTGAGAGATACTTACGAAAATATTCTTTAATCAATCGAGCCGTAAGGTTCGATTTTCTTTTTTTGATAAGAATTTGGTATAATAGACGTTATGAAAATCGTATCAGGAATCTACGGTGGGCGTCCTTTAAAGACGCTGGACGGTAAAACGACAAGGCCAACATCAGACAAGGTTAGGGGCGCTATTTTCAATATGATTGGTCCCTACTTTGAAGGAGGACGTGTGCTAGATCTTTATGCTGGCAGTGGTGCTCTATCCATCGAAGCAGTCTCAAGAGGGATGTCCAGTGCCGTTCTGGTTGAGAAGGATCGCCGAGCCCAGAATATAGTCGCAGAAAATATCCGAATGACTAAGGAAACCTCTAAGTTTCAATTGTTGAAAATGGAATCCAGTCGTGCATTAGAACAGGTTGATGGTGTCTTTGATCTTATTTTTTTGGACCCTCCCTATGCAAAAGAACAAATCGTGTCAGATATTAAAAAAATGGCAGAGAGAGATCTTTTTTCAGAAGATGTCATGGTGGTATGTGAGACAGATAAATCAGTAGAACTTCCAGAAGAAATCGCCTGTTTGGGTATCTGGAAGGAAAAAATATATGGAATTAGTAAGGTGACGGTTTATGTCAGATAAGATTGGGCTATTTACAGGTTCCTTTGATCCGATGACCAATGGACATCTGGATCTCATTGAGCGTGCAAGTAAGCTCTTTGATCAATTGTATGTAGGAATTTTTTATAATCCTCATAAAACAGGATTTTTGACGATAGAGAGCCGAAAGAAAACTGTTGAAAAAGCAGTGGCACATCTAGAGAATGTCCAAGTCATAGCTTCTCACGATGAATTAGTCGTTGATGTTGCTAGAAGATTAGGTGCAGGGATCTTGGTGCGTGGCTTGCGTAATGCAACAGATCTTCAGTATGAAGCTAGTTTTGATTTTTACAACCATCAACTAGCGGGAGAAATGGAGACAATCTACCTTCACAGTCGCCCAGAGCATGTATACATCAGCTCTTCGGCTGTGAGAGAACTATTGAAATTTGGTCAAGATATCAGCGGGTATGTACCAAATGCTGTCCTAGAGGAGTTAAACAATGAAGAAAAAAACTAGATGGCCCTTATATCTCATTATTGGGCTCATTATCACTTTTATCGCTTTTACGGTGCCCCTGCCTTATTATATCGAGGTGCCAGGAACTTCTGAAGATATTCGAAAGGTTTTACAAGTTAATAACCAACCTGACCAAGAGGAAGGTTCCTACCAATTTGTGACGGTTGGAGTTAAGCACGCTAGAATGGTTGACTTGTTTTATGCCTGGCTAACTCCTTTTACGGACATACATAGTGCCAAAGAGATGACGGGTGGTTCATCAGATGCGGAATTTATGCGAATCAACCAGTTTTATATGGAAACTTCGCAAAACATGGCCAAATATCAAGGTTTGAAGACGGCTGGTAAGGAAATCGAGCTCAAATATCTGGGTGTCTATGTTTTGACTGTAACAGATAATTCGACTTTCAAGGGAGTTCTTAATATTGCTGACACTGTAACCGCAGTGAATGATAAGACTTTTGAGAGCTCCAAGGAGATGGTTGACTACGTTAATTCTCAAGCTCTAGGTGATCAGGTTAAGGTTACTTATGAGGAGGATGGAAAAGTCAAGACTGCCGAAGGAAAGATCATTACTCTAGAAAATGGGAAGAATGGTATCGGAATCGGCTTGATTGACCGCACAGAAGTATCTAGTGATGTACCAATCAAGTTTTCAACTGCTGGCATTGGTGGACCTAGTGCTGGGATGATGTTTAGTCTGTCTATTTATACACAAATTGCAGACCCTACTCTTCGAAATGGACGGATTATTGCGGGTACAGGAAGCATCGATAGAGATGGGAACGTAGGTGACATTGGTGGAATTGATAAAAAGGTTGTGGCCGCAGCTAAAAAGGGAGCAACTGTATTCTTTGCTCCTAACAATCCAGTAACTGAAGAAGCTAAAAAAGCAAATCCAAATGCCAAGAGTAATTATGACACAGCTCTAGAAGCAGCTCAAATGATTAAAACAGACATGAAAATCGTTCCAGTCAAAACGCTTCAAGATGCGATTGACTATTTGAAAAACAATCCCTAAACAGTAGGCGAATCCCTAAACTAGCTTAGAAAAAAAGAAGATGGTATAATAGGCAAATGATTCAATTGTTTTTTACCCTTAGTAGTCATATGTTTTTTGTCTACCTAGTCTTTCAGCTCTTGAAAGATTTGGTCAGATGGGATCAAATTTTGAAGGTGACAAAGGATAATGCGAAGAAGGTTCGACTCTTGGTAGTATTGTGTAGTATCGGTTTAGGATATCTGATTAGTTCCTTTTTCCTAAATCTCTACCAACTTTGGCAAGAAGCAGTTAGAACACTATTCTAAAATTGTAAGTGAAGGAAAATACTCTATGGAAAAAATTGTAGTTCAAGGTGGCGATAATCGTTTGGTTGGAAGTGTTACCATCGAGGGCGCAAAAAATGCAGTTTTGCCACTGCTTGCAGCAACTATTTTAGCAAGTGAAGGAAAAACAGTCTTAAAAAATGTTCCTATTTTATCGGATGTTTTTACCATGAATCAGGTGGTTCGTGGATTAAATGCGAAAGTAGACTTTGATCAAGAAGCACATATTGTTGAAGTTGATGCGACTGGAGATATCACAGAAGAAGCTCCCTATAAGTATGTCAGCAAGATGCGTGCTTCTATTGTAGTATTGGGGCCAATCTTGGCTCGTGTAGGACATGCTAAAGTTTCGATGCCAGGTGGCTGTACGATCGGTAGTCGTCCGATAGACCTCCACCTTAAAGGACTCGAAGCAATGGGGGCTGAGATTACTCAGACGGCAGGTTATATTGAAGCTAAGGCGGAACGCTTGCACGGTGCACATATCTACATGGACTTTCCAAGTGTAGGTGCTACTCAAAACTTGATGATGGCAGCAACTCTTGCTAACGGCGTTACAGTCATTGAAAATGCTGCGCGTGAACCTGAGATTGTCGACTTGGCTGTTCTCCTAAATAAAATGGGTGCCAAAGTTAAGGGGGCAGGAACAGAAACTATTACCATTACTGGTGTTGAGCAACTACACGGTGCAACCCACAATGTTGTGCAAGACCGTATTGAAGCAGGGACCTTCATGGTAGCAGCTGCCATTACAGGTGGAGATGTCTTGATTCTGGATGCTATCTGGGAACATAATCGCCCCTTGATTGCTAAATTACAGGAAATGGGTGTTGAAGTCATCGATGAGGACGAAGGAATTCGTATTCGTTCTCAACGTGAAAAATTAAAGGCTGTTCACGTTAAGACACTTCCACATCCAGGATTTCCGACGGATATGCAAGCGCAGTTCACTGCTCTAATGACCGTTGCTCAAGGTGAGTCAACTATGGTAGAAACTGTATTTGAGAATCGTTTTCAACATTTAGAGGAAATGCGTCGTATGGGCTTGCACTCTGAAATCATCCGTGATACAGCCCGTATCGTCGGAGGACAGCCTCTCCAAGGTGCAGAAGTTCTATCGACAGACTTACGTGCCAGTGCAGCCTTGATTTTGACAGGCTTGGTAGCTGAAGGCGAAACAGTTGTAGGAAAGCTTGTCCATTTAGATAGAGGTTACTACCGTTTTCATGAAAAATTAGCCCAGTTAGGAGCTAAGATTGAACGGGTAAGTGTGGAAGCTGATGAAGATGAATAAACAATCCAAATATGTCTTACGTCGCTTAATCTTAGTAATTGTAGTATTACTACTAGGAGTCTTAGCTCTTGCTATTGGTTTGATGATTGGCTATGGTATTCTAGGAAAAGGTCAAGATCCTTGGGCTATTTTAGCACCAGCAAAATGGCAAGAACTCATCGCAAAATTTACAGGAAAATAGAGAGTGGGACAGAAATCGGTAATTCGTTAGAATTCGATTTCGTCGTCCCACCTCCGCACAGTTGAGTAGGGCTGTAAAAGCTGATGAAATCAGCGTAGTAGAGCCCACTCAACCACTGCGTCTTGCTCGACAATCCAAAGACAATTGAGAGACTAGGACTTTTGTCCCAGCTTTTTTCTAGAAATTGAATGTAATACTCAATGAAAATCAAAGAGCAAACTAGGAAGAGAGCCGCAGGTTGCTCAAAACACCGTTTTGAGGTTGCAGATGGAAGCTGACGTGGTTTGAAGAGATTTTCGAAGAGTACAAGGAGAAAATATGAATAAAAAAACAAGGCAGGCTCTAATTGGCCTCTTGCTCTTTTTGCTCTTGTCAGCAGGAAGCTACTATATTAAACAAATGCAGTCTTCCAACACTGCACCACAAACACGAGTAAAACAAAAATCACAGTCGTCTGATACTCCAAGTCAAGAACTGGCTGAAAGTGTACTGACCGATTCAGTTAAAAAACAAATTAAGGGCACTCTAGAGTGGAATAGCGCAGGAGCCTTTATCGTCAATAACAATAAAACCAATCTAGACGCCAAGGTTTCAAGTAAACCCTATGCGGATAATAAAACAAAGACTGTAGGAGGAGAGACAGTTCCCACAGTAGCGAATGCAATCATGTCAAAAGCGACCAGACAGTACAAGGACCGTGAAGAAACTGGCAATGGTTCAACATCTTGGACGCCTGCGGGTTGGCATCAGGTTAAGAATCTAAAGGGAAGTTACAACCATGCGGTCGATAGAGGGCATTTGTTGGGCTATGCCTTAATCGGTGGTTTAGATGGCTTTGATGCTTCTACTAGCAATCCTAAAAACATTGCCGTACAGACAGCTTGGGCCAACCAAGCGCGTGCAGAAGATTCGACAGGTCAAAACTACTATGAGAGCTTGGTTCGAAAAGCCCTAGATCAGAATAAACGAGTGCGTTACCGTGTGACGTTGCTCTATGCGACTGAGGAAGACTTGGTGCCGTCCGCATCGCAGATTGAAGCCAAGTCCTCTGATGGGGAGCTGGAGTTTAATGTCGTTATTCCAAATGTCCAAAAGGGAATTCAGTTAGATTACCGAACTGGTGAGGTCACAGTCACAAAAAATAGCTAATTGATCAAGAGGTTGAGGAAAAATCCCAACCTCGTTTTTTATTAGTCATGAACTGTAGAAACGATTGCTTGTTTTTTGCACTTCTGATTTTAAAGAGCTTTTTTAAAGATTCACAAGGCTTGAACTAGGGCGTCGAGACTTGGATTGCGGCTCTCTATTCAGCGCCCCTTTATCATAGAAATTGAAAATTAATGTGTAAAAATTGGAAAATATGGTATAATGGTTTCAATTATACTTTTTAGGAGAAGGAAAATGGAAGACCCGAGCAGTCAGGATTTGTTACTGCAATTTGTTTTATTAGTTGTTTTGACCTTTTTAAATGCCTTTTTCTCTGCAACAGAAATGGCCATGGTTTCACTTAGTCGTTCACGTGTTGAGCAAAAAGCTGAAGAGGGAGATAAACGCTATATCCGTTTACTAAAGGTACTTGAAAACCCCAATCACTTTTTATCAACCATTCAAGTTGGTATCACCTTAATTACGATCTTGTCAGGGGCTAAACTAGCAGATTCACTTGGAGAGTTGATCGCCTCTTGGATGGGAAATAGCGAAACTGCCTATGCGGTAGCTAGCTTCTTATCATTAGCTTTCTTGACCTATATTTCTATTGTTTTTGGTGAGCTTTATCCTAAGCGAATTGCTCTAAATCTTAAGGATGCCTTGGCTATCCGAACAGTACCGTTTATTATTGCTCTTGGTAAGATTGTGAGTCCCTTCGTTTGGATGCTCTCAGCATCAACTAATCTCTTGAGTCAATTGACACCGATGACATTTGACGATGCAGATGAAAAAATGACTCGTGATGAGATTGAGTACATGTTGTCTAAGAGTGAAGAAACCTTGGATGCTGATGAAATTGAAATGTTACAAGGGATTTTCTCGCTAGACGAGCTCATGGCACGTGAAGTCATGGTTCCTCGAACCGATGCTTTCATGGTAAATATTCAGGATGACACTCAAACCATTATCCAAAGTATCTTAAAACAGAATTTTTCTCGGATTCCTGTTTATGATGGAGATAAGGACAATGTTATTGGATTGATTCATACTAAGAGTCTCCTTAAAGAAGCCTTTGCCAGCGGGTTTGACAATATTGTCTGGAGGCGAATCTTACAAGATCCACTCTTTGTACCTGAAACTATTTTTGTGGATGATTTATTAAAAGAGTTTAGAAATACTCAAAGACAGATGGCTATCCTTCTGGATGAGTATGGAGGTATGGCTGGTCTAGTTACGCTGGAGGATCTCCTTGAGGAGATTGTTGGTGAAATTGATGATGAAACTGACCGAGCTGAAGTTTATGTTTATACAATTGGCGAAGATACCTATATCGTCCAAGGGACAATGAATTTAAATGACTTTAATGCTTACTTTGATGTTGAACTTGAAAGTGATGATGTAGATACAATCGCTGGTTACTATTTGACCGGTGTGGGAACTATTCCAACATCAGAAAAACTTAGCTATGAGTTAGAAAGTAGCAATAAGCATATCACCCTAACTAATGATAAGGTCAAAAATGGACGTGTAACCAAGCTTAAGGTTCAAATTCAAGAACTTGAATCAGAAGAAGAAACAGAATAAAACAAAAGCTTTATCAGAGCAGAACTGATAAAGCTTTTCTAGTAGTTAAAAGAAAAAGACTCCTGTGGGAGCCTTCGATAATATAGAGGCGGTAGACGGATTTGAACCGACGATCAAGCTTTTGCAGAGCCGTGCCTTACCACTTGGCTATACCGCCTTAACTTTTATTATTATACCTTTTAAATTAAATCTCGTCAATAGTTTCTTTTCTGAAAATGTAAGTTTTCCTGCTTTTAAAAGGTATGCGACAAAATATTCTGAAAATTCGTTTACTTTTTAAAAAAACTGTGGTATAATTTTCAATATCCACAATTTAAAACGAGGAGTTTATAAATATGAAAAAAAGTCGTATTTTTGCAGTAGCAGGGGTTGCGCTACTTGCAACAGGTGTTCTCGCAGCTTGCGGTTCTTCAAAATCATCAAATGCTGAAGCACCAAAGGCTTATGGCTATACTTATACTGCTGACCCAGAAACATTGGACTATCTTATCTCTGGTAAACAAAGTACTAAAGTTGCCACTTCAAACGGTATCGACGGGCTCTTTACAAGTGATAAGTATGGTAACCTTACTCCTGCAGTCGCAGAAGACTGGTCAGTGTCTCAAGATGGTTTAACATACACTTACAAAATTCGTAAAGGTGTAAAATGGTTAACATCTGATGGTGAAGAATATGCAGAAGTAACTGCAAATGACTTTGTTACAGGTTTGAAACACGCAGCCGACAATAAATCAGCCGCTCTTTACCTAGCACAAAATTCTGTTAAAGGATTGGCTGACTATGTATCAGGGAACAATACAGACTTCTCTGCTGTAGGTGTAAAAGCTGTTGATGATTACACTCTTCAATACACTTTGAACCAACCAGAACCATACTGGAACTCTAAATTGTCTTACGCAATCTTCTGGCCTTTGAACGCAGAGTTTGAAAAATCAAAAGGTAAAGACTTTGGTAAGGCGACAGATCCAACATCATTGCTTTACAATGGTCCATTCTTGCTTAAGGGATTGACAGCTAAGTCTTCTATCGAATTTGCAAAGAATGATCAGTATTGGGATAAGGACAATGTTCACATCGATACTGTAACACTTTCTTACTATGATGGTTCAGACCAAGAGTCACTTGAGCGTAACTTTACAAATGGTGCATACAGTTATGCCCGTCTCTTCCCTACTAGCTCAAACTATTCTAAGGTAGCAGAAACATATAAAGACAATATTTACTATACTCCACAAGGAGCTAGTATTGCTGGTTTGGGTGTTAATATTGACCGTCAAAGCTATAAGTACACATCAAAAACAACTGACGAAGAAAAAACATCTACTAAGAAAGCCCTTCTTAATAAAGATTTCCGTCAAGCTTTGAACTTTGCTTTTGATCGTACTGCTTATTCAGCTCAGCTAAATGGTAAGGATGGAGCAGCCCTTGCTGTCCGTAACCTCTTCGTAAAACCAGAATTTGTTTCAGCAGGTGAAAAAACATTTGGTGACTTGGTCAATGAGAAAGTTGTTTCTTATGGTGATGAGTGGAAAGATGTAAACTTTGCGGATGGCCAAGATGGTCTTTACAATGCTGATAAAGCTAAAGCAGAACTAGCTAAAGCTAAAAAAGACCTTGAAGCAGATGGTGTGAAATTCCCAATCCACTTGGATATTCCAGTTGACCAAACATCTAAAAACTATATCGCTCGTATCCAATCATTTAAACAATCTGTTGAGACTGCTTTGGGTACAGATAATGTAGTCATCGATATCCAACAAATCACTACAGATGAATTACAAAACGTCACATATTATGCAGCTAGTGCAGCAGCAGAAGATTGGGATCTTTCAGGTGCCGTTGGATGGAACCCAGACTATGAAGATCCGTCAACTTACCTTGATATCCTAAAATCTACTAACAGTGAAACAACTAAGACTTACATGGGCTATGATAATCCATCAAACCCAGCGGTCGCTCAAGTTGGCTTGAAAGACTATGACAAATTAGTTGATGATGCAGCTAGTGAAACAAGCGATCTTAACAAACGTTATGAGAAATATGCAGCAGCTCAAGCTTGGTTGACAGATAGCTCACTCTTCCTTCCAGCTATGTCTTCTACAGGAGCAGCACCAGTTATTTCTCGTGTAGTGCCATTCTCAGCATCTTACACTCAATCTGGTGATAAAGGCTCAGATATTTACTTCAAATATCTTCAATTGCAAGCAAACACTGTAACAACCAAAGAGTACAAAGAAGCTCGTGAAAAATGGCTCAAAGAAAAAGCTGAATCAAACGAAAAAGCTCAAAAAGAGTTAGCGAGTCATGTGAAATAAATAATGCTCATCAGAACTTTCTCTCCTAAAGGAGAAGGTTCTTTTGGGATTTTAAAGGAAATAATATGAAAAAATATGTTTTTATGCGTATCTTGCGGTCGTTGGTTTCTATTTTCTTAGTAACGACCTTGATTTACACAATCATCTATACGATGGTTCCACGGAAGTTGATCTTCAAACAAGATACTAACTACAATAAAATTGCAACAACAGCTGATAAACGTGATAACTATGAAAATACCGTTTATGAGCGTATGGGGTATATCGAATATTACGATACGAAAGAGTTGCAGGAAAAAGCTAGTAGCATTGACTCTTCTGTTACAGTAGATGCAAATGATACAAATAAAGCTATCTATGAAAAATATATCCAACAACTTGGTAATGGTTGGACTCTAGGTGAGTTTACAGAGAGCGGTCAATTCTATGCTACTCGTGAAATTCCTATTTTTGAGCGTGTGTTCAAATTCTACGCAAACTTGCTTGATATTGACCATACAAACAAGATCCAAGACCCTGAGAATCCTAACTTAGAGCGTTATTTGCGCTTTGAGAATGACCCTGCGATCGGTTGGTCTCTTGTGGGTTCAGGTACTAAACACAAATACCTCTTGTACTTCAATAGTCAGTTCCCATTTGTTCACCAAAACTTTGTCAACTTGAACCTAGGAGATTCTTATCCAACTTATGCAAATACTCCTGTTCTTCAAGTTATTACACAAGGACAAGGACAAACGAAGACTTCTGAAGTTCAATTCCCAACTGGTAAGAAAACATCATCAGTTAACATTTACTCAAGAACTTATAAATCTCCGAGTCAAGCAGATGCTCGTGAAGTAGCGAACTACGGTAAAGATGATCCATATACAGCTACTGAAAGCAACTATCAGTACCCATCTATGATTGCAAGTTCTGCTATCACTGGTTTGATTGGTCTTGCGATTTCATATGCGATTGCGATTCCTCTTGGTTCAGCAATGGCTCGTTTCAAAAACACTTGGATCGATAGTTTCGCAACAGGGACTTTAACGTTCTTGTTGGCTCTTCCAACGATTGCCCTAGTTTATATTATTCGTTTGATTGGTTCTTCAATCGGCTTCCCAGACTCATTCCCAATCTTGGGTGCTGGTGATTGGCGTTCTTATGTCCTTCCTGCAGTGATTCTGGGATTGCTAGGAGCACCTACTATGGCAATTTGGATTCGCCGTTATATGATTGACTTGCAATCACAAGATTTCGTTCGTTTTGCTCGTGCTAAAGGTTTGTCTGAGAAAGAGATTTCTGATAAGCACATCTTTAAAAATGCTATGGTACCACTTGTTTCTGGTATTCCAGGTGCTATCATTGGTGTTATTGGTGGAGCAACTCTTACAGAAACAGTCTTCGCCTTCCCAGGTATGGGTAAAATGTTGATCGACTCTGTAAAGGCTTCAAACAATAATATGGTAGTTGGTCTTGTCTTTATCTTCACTTGTGTCTCAATCTTCTCAAACCTTATTGGTGATATTTGGATGACGATTATTGACCCACGTATTAAATTGACAGAGAAAGGAGGCAAATAATGTCTACAATTAGTAATGAAAAATTTCAGTTTGTAAAACGTGATGATTATGCCTCTGAAGCAATTGATGCTCCTGCCTACTCATACTGGGGTTCTGTCTTTAGACAGTTTTTGAAGAAGAAATCAACAGTAATCATGCTAGGTATCTTGATTGCAATTGTTTTGATGAGTTTCATTTACCCAATGTTTTCTGATTTTGACTTTAATGATGTAAGTAAGGTAAACGATTTTAGCGCTCGTTACATTAAGCCAAATGCTGAATATTGGTTTGGAACAGACAGTAATGGTAAATCTCTCTTTGATGGTGTCTGGTTTGGGGCTCGTAACTCTATCTTGATTTCGGTTATTGCTACCTTTGTTAACCTTTTTATCGGTGTTGTCATTGGTGGACTTTGGGGGATCTCAAAATCAGTTGACCGTATCATGATGGAAGTCTACAACGTTATCAACAATATTCCATCACTTTTGATCGTTATTGTTTTGACTTACTCTATCGGGGCAGGTTTCTGGAACTTGATCTTTGCCATGAGTGTAACCACTTGGATTGGTGTTGCCCATTCAATTCGTATCCAAATGTTACGTTACCGTGATTTAGAGTACAACCTTGCTTCACGTACCTTGGGAACACCAAGTTATAAGATTATTGTGAAAAACATTATGCCCCAATTGGTATCTGTTATTGTTACGAGTACGTCGCAAATGCTTCCAGCCTTTATCTCATATGAGGCTTTCCTATCATTCTTTGGACTTGGCTTGCCCATCACAGTACCAAGTTTGGGACGTTTGATTTCAGATTATTCTCAGAACGTAACAACCAATGCATATCTCTTCTGGATTCCATTGACAACTTTGGTCTTGGTATCCTTGTCCCTTTTCGTAGTAGGTCAAAACCTAGCGGATGCTAGTGATCCACGTACACATAGATAGGAGTAGACATGATAAAAGGAAAAAATGTAATTTTGACTGCTCAAGATATTGTCGTGGAATTTGATGTTCGTGACAAGATTTTGACAGCTATTCGAGGTGTCTCCATCGATTTGATTGAGGGAGAGGTCCTCGCCTTAGTTGGGGAGTCAGGTTCAGGTAAATCAGTTTTGACAAAAACATTCACAGGAATGTTGGAAGAAAATGGTCGTATTGCACAAGGTAGTATTAATTACCGTGGACAAGATTTGACAGCCTTATCTTCTCATAAAGAATGGGAAAGTATTCGTGGTGCGAAGATTGCAACTATCTTCCAAGATCCGATGACCAGTCTAGACCCAATCAAGACAATCGGAAGTCAAATCACAGAAGTTATTGTTAAACACCAAGGCAAGACTGCTCAAGAAGCTAAAGAGATGGCTATTGACTATATGAATAAAGTTGGTATTCCAGATTCTGAGAAACGTTTTGACGAGTATCCATTCCAATATTCAGGGGGAATGCGTCAACGTATCGTTATCGCGATTGCTCTTGCCTGTCGTCCAGACATTCTTATCTGTGATGAGCCGACAACAGCCCTTGACGTGACCATCCAAGCACAGATTATCGATTTGTTGAAATCACTTCAACATGAATACCACTTTACAACGATTTTCATCACTCACGACCTAGGTGTTGTAGCAAGTATTGCAGATAAAGTTGCTGTTATGTATGCTGGTGAGATTGTTGAGTATGGTACTGTTGAAGAAATCTTCTACGATCCACGTCACCCATATACTTGGAGCCTTTTGTCAAGCTTGCCTCAGCTTGCGGATGATAAAGGGGAGTTGTATTCAATTCCAGGAACACCTCCATCACTATATACTGAATTGAAGGGAGATGCTTTTGCTCTTCGTTCAGATTATGCCATGAAGGTTGATTTCGAGGAGAAAGCACCTCAGTTTGCAGTGTCTGATACTCATTGGGCGAAAACATGGTTGCTTCATGAACAAGCTCCAAAAGTTGAAAAACCAGCAGTAATTGCAGATTTACACGATAAGATTCGTGAAAAGATGGGCTTTACTCATCTTGAGGACTAGGAGGAAGGAAATGTCTGAAAAATTAGTAGAAATTAAAGACTTAGAAATTTCCTTCGGTGAAGGAAGCAAAAAGTTTGTAGCTGTTAAAAATGCGAACTTCTTTATCAACAAAGGAGAAACTTTCTCACTTGTTGGAGAGTCTGGTAGTGGTAAAACAACGATTGGTCGTGCCATTATCGGTCTTAATGATACCAGCAAAGGTGATATTATCTTTGATGGTCAAAAAATTAATGGGAAAAAATCACGTGAACAAGCTTCGGAATTAATCCGTCGTATCCAAATGATTTTCCAGGACCCTGCTGCAAGTTTGAATGAACGTGCAACGGTTGACTATATCATTTCTGAAGGTCTTTATAACTACCATTTATTTAAAGATGAAGAAGAAAGAAAAGAAAAAGTTCAAAATATCATTCGTGAAGTGGGACTTTTGGCTGAACACTTGACACGTTACCCACATGAGTTTTCAGGTGGACAACGTCAACGTATCGGGATTGCCCGTGCCTTGGTTATGCAACCTGACTTCGTTATTGCGGATGAGCCGATTTCAGCCTTGGACGTTTCAGTACGTGCCCAAGTTTTGAACTTGCTCAAGAAATTCCAAAAGGAATTAGGCTTGACTTATCTCTTTATCGCCCACGATTTGTCAGTAGTTCGTTTCATCTCTGATCGTATCGCGGTAATTTATAAGGGTGTCATTGTTGAAGTGGCTGAGACTGAAGAATTGTTTAACAATCCAGTTCATCCATACACGCAAGCACTTCTATCAGCTGTTCCTATTCCAGACCCAATCTTGGAACGTAAAAAAGTTTTGAAAGTCTATGATCCAGATCAACATGACTATGAAACTGATAAACCTTCTATGGTAGAAATTCGTCCAGGTCACTATGTTTGGGCAAACCAAGCTGAGTTGGAACGCTATAAAAAAGATTTGAAATAAGAAAGAGTTTTGTAATCTTGGTAGAACAATTCTATTAAGATTATGAAACTTTTTTATTTTTGTAAAAGAACATTAGATTAAAGATAGACAACGATATACCCGAAAACATGCTAATACTTAATGAAAATCAAAGAGCAAACTAGGAAGCTAGCCGCAGGTTGCTCAAAGCACGGCTTTGAGGTTGCAGATAAAGCTGACCTAGTTTGAAGAGATTTTCGAAGAGTACAAGACTAGGCTTCAATGACTCTTGGATGAGAGAGCAAAGAAGCTGTTTTCTTTGAAAGTGTATTGAATCTATACAGAATGGAATGAATAAAACTACTTTCAGATAAGTTTTTATGAATCTTCAAAATTAAAATCACTTTCTATTTAAAATATCAGTCTTGCATTGCCTTCCTTTATGTGCTAGAGTTATGGTAACGTTTACAAAATCAAGGAGGGTTTTATGAGAAATCCAGCACTAATAGAAGAAATGAAAACTTACAGAGGGCGAGATGAAGTTCCGCAAGACTTTGACGATTTTTGGGATGGGGAAATAGAGAAGGTTTCGGCCTTACCAGATTACCAATTAGAGGAACGTGATTTTCATATTCCAAATGTGAAGTGCTATGAACTCAGCTTTAAGGGCACTCGGGAAGGTCTTGTTTATGCACGTGTGGTCTTACCAAAATCTGAACATAAAGTACCTGTCATTTTCCACTTCCATGGCTATATGGGACGTTGTTGGGATTGGACAGATATGTTGGCCTTTACAGTCGCTGGTTATGGTGTTGTATCTATGGATGTCCGTGGTCAGTCTGGATACTCACAAGATGGGTTACGCTCGCCTCTTGGAAATACAGTTAAGGGTCAAATCATTCGTGGTGCAGTAGAAGGAAAAGAGCAACTCTTCTATAAGGATGTTTATCTTGATATTTATCAATTAGTTGAGATTGTAGCTAGCTTACCACAAGTGGATGAAGGCCAATTAGCAAGCTATGGAGCTTCTCAAGGAGGAGCGTTGGCTCTGGTGGCTGCGGGGTTGAATCCACGTATCAAGCGTACAGTTGCTATTTATCCATTCTTATCAGACTTTAGACGAGTACTTGAGATTGGGAATACCAGCGAAGCCTATGATGAGCTCTTTCGTTACTTTAAGTTCCATGATCCATTCCATGAGACAGAAGAGCAGATTATGGAAACACTTAGCTATATCGATGTAAAAAATCTTGCCCATCGTATTAAGGGGGAAGTTCGGATGATTACTGGACTTGATGACGATGTCTGCTATCCAATCACTCAGTTTGCTATTTACAACCGTTTGACTTGTGAAAAGAGTTATCGTATCATGCCTGAATACGCTCATGAGGCCATGAATGTTCATGTCAATGATCAAGTTTACAATTGGTTGTGTGGTAGTGAGATCCCCTTTACCTATCTTGGTCACTAAAAATTGAAAAAAAGCTCTGTAGTTTCGAATGAACTACAGGCTTTTCTTTATGTGACCCAGATAATGAGAAAGTAGTTTCAGGTAGTTTGAAACTTCTAAATATCTTTGAAAGTAGAATCTATTATAGATTATAAAGTCTAAAATTTAGAATATTTATTATATAATATGATTAAGATAAAAAGTGAAAGGAGTATAGCTAGTTGCGAATCTTTTAACATGGAATTTATAAAAGAGCAACAGCATTTCATCTACAAAGAATGGCAATTTCATTCAATAATACAGTTTCTTATTTGCAGCTAGTTTGAGTGGCTAAAAATTTTAAGCAAAAAAGAAAGCGCTTAACTTTATATAAAAACGGAAGGAAACACATGAATCAGAGAGATTTTGATAGAAAACAGAGATATGGAATTCGGAAATTTGCAGTTGGAGCAGCTTCAGTAGTGATTGGAGCGGTTGTTTTTGGTGCTGCACCGGCTTTGGCTCAAGAGGCGCCATCAGCGAATGGTGAAACAGCGGGGCAATCTTTGCCAGAATTGCCTAAGGAAGTAGAGACAGGAAGTCTAGCTAATTTAGATAAGGAGCTTGCAGGCCAAGTAACCACAGTAAATAATAGTGGAACAGAAGTGAGCCGTGAAGAGTTGCAAGCAAACCCAGGGTCTGAAAAACCAACCGGAACAGAAACATCAAACGAAACTCCAGCTACAGAGAGTGGAGACGAGGAAGTTGGAAACATTCCTCGTGACTTTTATGCCAGAGAGTTGGAAAATGCCAATACTGTTATAGAGAAAGAAGATGTTGAAACCAATCCTTCAAACGGTCAAAGAGTTGACATGAAGGAGGAGCTCGACAAGCTTAAAAAACTTCAAAATGCGACCATTCATATGGAGTTTAAGCCAGATGCATCTGCTCCACGTTTTTACAACCTCTTCTCAGTCTCTAGTGATACCAAAGTAAATGAGTATTTCACTATGGCCATCCTTGATAACACAGCTATCGTTGAAGGTCGTGATGCAAATGGAAACCAATTCTATGGTGATTATAAAACTGCTCCTTTGAAGATTAAGCCAGGTGAGTGGAACTCTGTAACCTTTACAGTTGAAAGACCAAATGCTGACCAACCAAAAGGTCAGGTTCGCGTCTATGTAAATGGTGTCTTGTCGCGCACAAGTCCTCAGTCTGGTCGCTTCATCCAAGACATGCCAGATGTCAACCATGTACAAATCGGTACAACAAAACGCACAGGCAAAAACTTCTGGGGTGCCAATCTTAAAGTCCGTAATCTAACTGTTTATGACCGTGCTCTTTCTCAAGAAGAAGTTAAAAAACGTAGCCAACTTTTTGAAAGAGGAGAGTTGGAGAAGAAACTTCCTGAAGGAGCAGAAGTTACTGATAAACTGGATGTTTTTGAAGGTGGTGAGAACCGCAAGCCAAATAAAGATGGTATCGCAAGCTACCGCATTCCAGCCTTGCTGAAAACTGATAAAGGAACCTTGATTGCTGGTGCAGATGAGAGACGCTTGCATCACTCTGACTGGGGCGATATCGGTATGGTTGTTCGTCGTAGTGATGATAAGGGCAAAACGTGGGGAGATAGAATTGTCATCTCAAATCCTCGGGACAATGAGAATGCCAGAAGAGCTCATGCGGGATCACCAGTCAACATTGACATGGCCCTAGTCCAAGATCCGAAAACTAAGCGAATCTTCTCTATTTTTGATATGTTCGTAGAAGGTGAAGCTGTCAGAGATTTACCAGGAAAAGCACCACAAGCCTAT
Organism: Streptococcus nidrosiense; assembly: GCF_042140045.1. Lineage (NCBI taxonomy): Bacteria > Bacillati > Bacillota > Bacilli > Lactobacillales > Streptococcaceae > Streptococcus > Streptococcus nidrosiense. The sequence goes on along the minus strand of NZ_CP152419.1, from coordinate 108,890 downwards.
GAGCAAATTGGAGATAAGGTTTATCAGGTTCTATACAAAAAAGGTGAAGCAGGACGTTATACAATCCGTGAAAATGGTGAAGTCTTTGACCCTGAAAATAGAAAGACAGAATACCGTGTTGTAGTTGATCCTAAGAAACCAGCCTATAGTGATAAGGGTGACCTTTACAAGGGTGAGGAACTAATCGGTAATGTCTACTTTGATTACAGCGACAAGAATATCTTTAGAGTTTCAAACACCAACTATCTCTGGATGTCTTATAGTGATGACGATGGTAAAACTTGGTCTGCACCAAAAGATATTACATACGGCATTCGTAAGGACTGGATGCACTTCTTAGGTACTGGACCTGGTACAGGTATTGCCTTACATTCAGGAACTCATAAAGGGCGTCTGGTTATCCCTGCCTACACAACAAATAACGTATCTTACCTAAGTGGCTCCCAGTCTTCACGTGTCATTTACTCAGATGACCATGGTGAAACTTGGCACGCTGGTGAAGCGGTCAATGATAACCGTCCAGTAGGTAACCAAACAATTCATTCTTCAACTATGAATAATCCAGGTGCTCAAAATACTGAGTCAACTGTTGTGCAGTTGAATAATGGAGATCTCAAACTCTTCATGCGTGGATTGACAGGGGATTTGCAAGTTGCAACGAGTAAAGACGGTGGAGCAACTTGGGAAAAAGATGTAAAACGCTATTCAGATGTCAAAGATGTCTATGTTCAAATGTCTGCCATTCACACGGTGCACGATGGTAAGGAATATATCATCCTCAGTAATGCAGGTGGGCCAGGACGCTACAATGGTTTGGTGCACTTGGCACGTGTGGAAGCTAATGGAGACCTAACTTGGCTAAAACATAATCCAATTCAAAGTGGTAAATTTGCCTATAACTCATTGCAAGATCTTGGGAATGGCGAATTTGGCTTGCTTTATGAGCATGCAACTGCCACTCAAAATGAATATACCTTGTCTTATAAGAAATTCAACTGGGATTTCTTAAGCAAGGATAGAATTGCTCCAACAAAAGCAACTGTAAAAAATGCTGTGGAGATGAGCAAAAATGTCATTGCTCTAGAATTTGATTCTGAAGTATTGGTGAATCAACCACCAGTTCTTAAATTGGCAAATGGGAACTTTGCGACTTTCTTGACGCAATACGATACAAAAACATTGCTTTTCGCAGTTAACAAGGAAGATATTGGTCAAGAAATTACAGAAATCATTGATGGTGCAATTGAGAGCATGCATAATTTACCTGTAAGTCTTGAAGGTGCAGGAGTCCCTGGTGGTAAAAATGGAGCAAAAGCAGAAATCCATGAAGTCCCAGAATTTACAGGTGCAGTCAATGGTGAAGAAGGTGCAGTTCATGAGGCTCCAGCCTTTGATGGTGGTGTCAACGGTGAGGAAGCCGCTGTTCATAATGTGCCAGCCTTTGAAGGTGGTGTGAACGGCGAAGAAGCCGCTGTTCATGAAGTTCCAGAAATAGAGGTTGAAGAAAATCCACCGGGAACTATTCATGAAGTCCCAGAATTCGAAGGTGGAGTCAATGGTGCTGAAGCAGCCATTCATGAGATTCTGGACTTCGAAGGTGGTGTGAACGGTGAGGAAGCCGCGGTCCATGAAGTTCCAGAAGGTAGTCTAGTAGAAAGCTCAAAAGGAGAGTCTGCCGTTCATGAAGTTCCAGCCTTTGAAGGTAGCGTCAATGGTGAGGAAGGAGCTAAAGCAGAAAGTACAGAGTTCGAAGGCGGTGTTAATGCAGTAGAATCTGCTAAGTTAGAAGCGCCAGAGTATACAGGTGGTGTTAATGGAGTAGAATCCACTAAGTTAGAAGCGCCAGAGTATACAGGTGGTGTCAATGGAGTAGAGGCCGCTAAGTTAGAAGCGCCAGAATATACAGGTGGTGTCAATGCAGTAGAATCTGCTAAGTTAGATTCTCCAGAATACACAGGTGGTGTGAATGCAGTGGAATCCGCTAAGTTAGAGGTGCCAGAATATACAGGTGGTGTGAATGCAGTAGAATCCGCTAAGTTAGATTCTCCAGAATATACAGGTGGCGTCAATGCAGTGGAATCCGCTAAGTTAGAGGTGCCAGAATATACAGGTGGCGTCAATGCAGTAGAGGCCGCTCAGTTAGAGGTGCCAGAATATACAGGCGGTATTAATGGATTAGAATCTGCTAAGTTAGAAATTCCAGAGTACACAGGTGGCGTCAATGCAGTAGAATCTGCTAAGTTAGAAGTTCCAGAGTACACAGGTGGCGTTAATGGAGTAGAATCTGCTAAGTTAGAAGTTCCAGAGTACACAGGTGGCGTTAATGGAGTAGAGGCCGCTAAGTTAGAGGTGCCAGAGTATACAGGTGGTGTTAATGGTCTAGAATCTGCGAGTACAGATGTTCCAGCCTATGTAGGTGGTGCAAACAGTGCTGAAGCTGCTGTCCATGAGGTTTCAGAGTATAAGGGAGAACAGTCAATTGTGGTTCAAGCTATGGCACAAGATAAAACTTATCAAGCCCCTGCTGCTCGTCAGCAACTTCTTCCTGAAACAGGAAGTGAAGCTGTTGCTCCTCTCGCCTCTCTAGGATTTGTAGGCATGCTCCTAGGTATGTTTGCCATGGGCAAGAAAAAAGAAGATCAATGAAATAGTTAAAACCAACGAAATTCATAGAGAAATTTGATCGAATATTAGAAAGGGTCGTGACTAGAACTAGTTACGGCCTTTTTGATCTAGATAAATCAGGAGTCAAATAGTTAATACTCTTCGAAAATCAAATTCAAACCACGTCAGCTTTATCTGCAACCTCAAAGCCGTGCTTTGAGCAACCTGCGGCTAGCTTCCTAGTTTGCTCTTTGATTTTCATTGAGTATAAGTTTGAGATAAAGTTCATTAAAAAAACGATCCAACTGAATGAAGCAATTTTCTGTTTGAAAAAATTCAAAGCATCCGAAAGTAGTTTCAAATGTCTGAGTTTAGGTTTCAAAAACTGAAAGTGAAATCTGTTCTATATTCATCTATCTTAAAATAGGGAAATTTATTATATAATGAGAATAAGATAAAATTTGAAAGGAGTAGGAGACTCTAGTTAACGATGGGTCGTTAAGTGAGAGAAAATTTGAAAGAGCGAGTGTAACCATTCGTGAAAAAGTAATTTTTGTCATTTAGTCAGATGGCTAAAAATTTTAAGCGAAAAAGAAAGCGCTTTATTTTTGAAAATGAAAGGAAGAAAGATGAAGCATAATCAGTTGGAGAGAAAACAACGATACGGAATTCGCAAATTTACAGTAGGAGCCGCTTCAGTAGTGATTGGAGCAGTTGTTTTTGGTGCATCGCCAGTATTGGCACAAGAATCAACAACTACCAATAAGGAAACGACAGAACTAGGAGTAGAGAAGGATCAGGTAGAAAAAGCAGTAGATACTGAAAAGACTGCGACAGATTCTAATGGGGTAGATACAGTCACACATACATCTACAGAAGCACATACTGGAACAGAGACCACTGCAATGGCAGAAACAACTGCAACAGCAGAAACGGCAGAAGCAACTAGAGAAACCGAAAAAGATCCAGCTGCGCTTCCACGTGATTACTATGCTAGAGAGTTGGAAAATGTCAACACTGTTCTTGAAAAGGAAGATGTAGAGACTAATGCTGCAAATAGCAATAGAATTGATCTGACAGAGCAATTGGGCAAACTGAAACAACTTCAAAACGCGACCATTCATATGGAGTTCAAACCAGATGCTTCTGCGCCAGCATTTTACAACCTTTTCTCAGCCTCAAGTGATACGGTTCGAAATGAATATTTCACCATGGCTGTTTACAACAACGTTGCCTTGATTGAGGGCCGCGATCAAAACGGCGACCAATTTTATGATAGATACACAGACGCACCATTAACTGTCAAACCAGGTCAGTGGAACTCAGTAACCTTTACAGTTGAAAGACCAAGTGCAGATTCTCCAGATGGGCAAGTTCGTCTCTATGTAAACGGAGTCTTATCACGAACAAGTAAAAAATCAGGACGCTTTATCAAAGATATGCCTGATGTGAATCATATGCAAATTGGTACCACAAATCGTGCAGGAAGTATGGTTTGGGGGGCAGGTTTACAAGTTCGTAATCTAACTGTTTATGATCGTGCCTTGAGTCCAGAAGAAGTTCAAAATCGTAGCTACCTATTTGAAAGATCCGAATTAGAGAAAAAGCTTCCAGAAGGAGCTGAGATAACAGATAAAAAGGATGTTTTTGAAGCGGGTAAAAATGGGCAGTCAAATCCAGATGGTATTAATAGCTATCGTATTCCAGCCCTCCTTAAGACTGACAAGGGAACTTTGATTGCTGGAGCTGATGAACGTCGTTTGCACCACTATGACTGGGGCGATATCGGTATGGTCGTCAAACGAAGTGAAGATCAGGGTCAAACATGGGGCGATCGTATCACACTTACGAATCTACGCGACAATCCAAAAGCTACTGATCCATCTGTTGGTTCACCAGTAAATATCGATATGGTTTTAGCCCAAGATACTGAAACCAAACGAATCTTTTCAGTCTATGATATGTTCCCAGAAGGAAAAGGTATCTTTGGGATGTCAGCTGAAAAAGAGGAAGCTTATAAAGAAATTGATGGGAAAACCTACCAAATTCTCTACCGTGAAGGAGAAAATGGAGCCTATACCATTCGTGAAAATGGTGTTGTCTACACGCCAGATGGTCAGGCAACGGATTACCGTGTTGTTGTAAATCCAGTTAAGCCGGCTTATAGTGATAAAGGTGATCTTTATCAGGGTGAGCAACTGCTAGGAAATATCTATTTTACAAGCAATAAAACTTCTCCATTTAGAATTGCTAAAGACAGCTACCTATGGATGTCTTACAGTGATGATGACGGTAAGACTTGGTCTGCGCCACAAGATATTACCCCAATGGTCAAAGCTGATTGGATGAAATTCTTAGGTGTGGGACCTGGAGTGGGCATTACCCTCCAGAATGGACCTCATAAAGGTCGTATCGTCGTTCCTGTCTATACGACGAATAGAACAAACCACCTCAATGGTTCTCAATCATCTCGTATCATCTACTCAGATGACCATGGTAAGACTTGGCATATGGGTGGCGGTGTCAATGACAACCGTACACTTTATGATGGCACAGTAGTTGATTCAAGCAATATGAACAATTACTACGCTCAAAATACAGAAGCTTCTGTTGTTCAGTTGAACAATGGTCAGTTGAAACTCTTTATGCGTGGTTTGACTGGTGATTTGCAGGTTGCGACAAGTAATGATGGTGGTATTACATGGGATAACTATGTAGCACGCTATGATGTACCAGATGTCTATGTTCAAATGGCAGCGACTCATACAGTTCAAGATGGTAAGGAGTATATCCTTCTAGCAAATGCCAATGGCCCAGGTCGTAAGAATGGTTACATTCGAGTGGCTCGCGTAGAAGAAGATGGCGAGTTGACTTGGCTGCATCATCATTTGATTCAAGAAGGGGAATATGCCTATAACTCACTTCAACAGATCGGACCAAAAGAATTTGGTCTCTTGTATGAACATCATGAAGCTGGTGGCAATCCTTATACTCTATCCTTCAAGAAATTCAACTGGGATTTCTTAACGAAGGAAAGAATTTCTCCTAAAGAAGCCAAAGTTAAAAATGTTATTGAAAAATGGCCAGGAATTCTTGCAGTAGAGTTTGATTCAGAAGTTTTGGTTAACAAAATCCCAACACTTCAGTTGGCAAATGGTAAAAAAGTAAACTTCATGACCCAGTATGATACTAAGACTCTTCTATTTACAATAGACAAGTCAGATCTTGGTCAAGAAATAACTGGACTTGCTTCTGGAGCGATCGAGAGTATGCACAATCTTCCAGTGAGTCTTGAAGGAGCAGGTATTCCTGGAGCTGCCAACGGTAGTGAAGCTGCTGTTCACGAAGTTCCAGAATTTACAGGTGGTGTTAATGGTGTAGAAGCTGCTGTTCATGAATTACCAGAATTCACAGGTGGTGTGAATGGTGTAGAAGCTGCTGTGCATGAATTACCAGAATTCACAGGCGGAGTCAATGGTAGTGAAGCTACTGTGCATGAAGTGCCAGAATTCACAGGCGGAGTAAGCGCTGATAGTCCTGTAACTCCTGAAAACCTAGGATTTGAGGGTGGTGTCAATGGTCTAGAACCAGCTGTTCATGAAGTCCCAGCATTCACGGGCAGTGTGAAGAATGACGTCGCACCAACGCTAACAGAAAAACCAGGATTTACAGCTGGCATCAAAGGTTCAGAAGGAGCAGGCCATAAAGATCCAGATCACAAAGGTCAGCAGTCTATTGTATCTCAGGCTATGGCACAGGATAAGACCTATCAAGCACCTGCAGTTCGTCAAGATGTTCTTCCTAAGACAGGAAGTGAAGATGCCACTGTCCTTACATCAGTAGGGCTTGTGGGGATGCTCCTTGGTATGTTTGCTTTGGGGAAGAGAAAAGAAGATTAGTAAAATCGTTAAAATTGAAGGTTTCCTTAGTGAAACTAGATCTTAGTTAGAAAGGGTCGTAACGAAAATTTGTTACGGCCTTTTTTCTTTCATGTTTGCGAGAAAAAGGGCTCTATAATATTTGTAGTGGGTAAATCCCCTATGGATATTATGGAGCCTATTTTTGTGTAGAAAAAAAGTCCCATAAGATCTATAATGAAAAGCGACCAAACCATCATTAGAAAGAATCATATGGAACAATTACATTTTATCACAAAACTACTCGATATTAAAGACCCTAATATCCAGATTCTAGATGTCATCAATAGGGATACACACCAGGAAATCGTCGCTAAACTGGACTATGACGCCCCGTCTTGCCCTGAGTGCGGATGTCAAATGAAGAAATATGATTTTCAAAAACCGTCGAAAATTCCTTACCTCGAAACGACTGGTATGCCTACCAGAATTCTTCTTAAAAAGCGTCGTTTTAAGTGCTATCATTGCTCGAAAATGATAGTCGCTGAAACTTCTATCGTTAAGAAGAATCATCAAATTCCTCGTATTATCAACCAAAAGATTGCTCAAAAGTTGATTGAAAAGACTTCTATGACTGATATTGCACATCAGCTATCCATTTCAACTTCAACTGTCATTCGTAAGCTCAATGACTTTCACTTTAAGCATGATTTTTCTCGTCTTCCCGAGATTATGTCTTGGGACGAGTACGCCTTTACCAAGGGAAAGATGAGCTTTATTGCACAAGATTTTGACAAGCTCAATATCATCACCCTTCTTGAAGGAAGAACACAAGCAGTCATCCGAAATCACTTTCTTAAATATGATAGAGCGGTCCGATGTCGAGTGAAAATCATTACTATGGATATGTTTAGCCCTTACTATGCCTTAGCTAAACAGCTTTTTCCATGTGCTAAAATCGTTCTAGATCGCTTTCACATTTTACAACATTTGAGCCGTGCTATGAGCCGTATTCGTGTCCAAATCATGAATCAATTTGATCGAAAATTTCATGAATACAAGGCTATTAAACGTTACTGGAAGCTCATTCAACAGGATAGTCGTAAACTCAGCGATAAACGTTTTTATCGCCCTACTTTTCGTATGCACTTGACGAATAAAGAGATTCTAGACAAGCTTTTAAGCTATTCCGAAGACTTAAAATCTCACTATGAACTCTATCAACTATTGCTTTTTCACTTTCAGAATAAAGAGCCCGAGAAATTTTTCGGACTCATTGAGGACAATCTAAAGCAGGTTCATCCTCTTTTTCAGACTGTCTTTAAGACATTTCTCAAGGACAAAGAGAAAATTGTCAACGCCCTTCAATTGCCCTATTCCAACGCTAAATTGGAAGCGACTAATAATCTCATTAAACTCATCAAACGAAATGCTTTTGGTTTTAGGAACTTTGACAACTTTAAGAAACGAATTTTCATCGCTTTGAATATAAAAATGGAGAGGACAACGATTGTCCTCTCCAGATGTTAGCTTTTATTCAACCCACTACAGTTGACAAAGAGTCGAAAAAAGGGCTGGTTTCAAGATTTAAGAGGTGTTGGGATAGATTTTAGGTCCCTGAAACTACTTTCAGAAGAAACTGTTGCATAAAATTGTTTTGAAACTTCAATCTATTCTAGCACAAGTTATTGAAAGCGCTTTAATAATAAGCTATAATAGTCACATAAACACAAAGGAAAAGAAAAGGAGGAAAGTAGATGCCACAAATTAGTAAAGAAGCCTTGATTGAACAAATCAAAGATGGAATCATCGTTTCTTGTCAGGCACTTCCTCATGAACCGCTCTACACAGAAGCGGGAGGAGTTATCCCCTTGTTGGTGAAAGCAGCTGAACAAGGTGGTGCAGTCGGTATCCGAGCAAACAGTGTTCGAGATATCAAGGAAATTAAAGAGGTCACTAAACTTCCGATTATCGGAATTATTAAACGTGATTATCCACCACAGGAACCATTCATCACAGCGACTATGAGAGAGGTGGATGAACTAGCAGCTCTTGACATCGAAGTCATTGCTCTTGACTGTACCAAACGTGAACGTCATGATGGCTTGGAGATTCAAGAATTTATCCGTCAGATCAAAGAAAAATATCCAAATCAACTCTTGATGGCTGATACAAGTACCTTTGAGGAAGGTCTAACAGCAGTTGAAGCGGGAATTGACTTTGTCGGAACAACCTTATCAGGTTACACTTCTTACAGTCCAAAAGTGGATGGCCCAGACTTTGAACTCATCAAGAAACTCTGTGATGCAGGGGTGGACGTCATCGCTGAAGGAAAAATTCACACACCAGAACAAGCTAAGCAAATCCTAGGTTACGGAGTGCGAGGTATCGTAGTTGGTGGCGCTATTACTAGACCAAAAGAGATTACGGAACGATTTGTTGCGGGTCTTAAATAACACAATATAAAAAACGAGGAGAGTGGTTGATTAGTAGGAAAAAATGAAAACGTATACAAAGTCGACATTGCTCATTATCCGATTCGGATACGCTTATCATCATTTAGGAGAATACAAATGAAATTTAAAAAACTAGCTTGTACAGTACTTGCGGGTGCTGCGGTTCTATCTCTTGCTGCTTGTGGCAAATCAGATGCAAACAAAGATGCTGCTAGCTCTGGTAATGACAGTGGAAAAACTGAAATCACTTGGTGGGCATTCCCAGTCTTTACTCAAGAAAAAACTGGCGATGGTGTAGGAACTTATGAAAAATCTATCATCGAAGCTTTCGAAAAAGCAAATCCAGATGTTAAAGTTAAACTAGAAACAATCGACTTCAAATCTGGTCCAGAAAAAATCACAACAGCAATCGAAGCAGGAACTGCGCCAGACGTTCTCTTTGACGCACCAGGACGTATCATCCAATACGGTAAAAATGGTAAATTGGCTGAGTTGAACGACCTCTTTACAGATGAATTTGTTAAAGATGTCAACAACGAAAATATCATCCAAGCAAGTAAAGCTGGTGATAAAGCTTACATGTATCCAATCAGTTCTGCACCATTCTACATGGCTATGAACAAGAAAATGTTGGAAGATGCAGGAGTTGCAAACCTTGTAAAAGAAGGTTGGACAACTGATGACTTTGAAAAAGTTTTGAAAGCGCTTAAAGATAAAGGATATACACCAGGTTCATTGTTCAGTTCAGGTCAAGGGGGAGACCAAGGAACACGTGCCTTCATCGCTAACCTTTATGGCGGTTCTGTAACTGACAAAGATGTAACTAAGTATACAACTGACGATCCTAAATTCGTTAAAGGTCTTGAAAAAGCATCAAGCTGGATCAAAGATGGTTTGTTGAACAACGGTTCACAATTTGACGGTGGAGCAGACATCCAAAACTTTGCAAATGGTCAAACTTCTTACACAATCCTTTGGGCACCAGCTCAAAATGGTATCCAAGCTAAACTTTTGGAATCAAGTAAAGTAGAAGTGGTAGAAGTACCATTCCCATCTGATTCAGGTAAACCAGCTCTTGAATACCTTGTAAATGGATTTGCAGTATTTAACAACAAAGACGAAAAGAAAGTCGCAGCAGCTAAGAAATTCATCCAATTCATCGCAGATGACAAAGAATGGGGTCCTAAAGACGTAGTTCGTACAGGCGCATTCCCAGTTCGTACTTCATTTGGAAAACTTTATGATGACAAACGTATGGAAACAATCGGTAGCTGGACTCAATACTACTCACCATACTACAACACAATCGACGGCTTTGCTGAAATGAGAACACTTTGGTTCCCAATGTTGCAAGCTGTATCAAATGGTGACGAACAACCTGCTGCAGCATTGAAAGCATTCACTGAAAAAGCGAATGAAACAATCAAAAAAGCAGCTAAATAATAAGCCCTAAATAAAAACTGAGTTCCCCCCTTTTCCCTGAGCATATCTGTGTATGAAAAGGGGGACTTTTGTTTGAAATAGAAGCAACTGACAGGTCAAAATTAAAATGAAGTTTTTACATTGACGAATCTTAGAAAAATTTCATTTTGATTTTAGATCAGGGTCAGATAACAGTCAAAAAAACAAAACTATGTGAAAGTGAGGTGCCGACTGTGAAAATCAATAAAATTCGCATGCGGGAAACTATTGTTTCCTACGCATTCCTAGCACCAGTATTAATCTTCTTTACCGTCTTCGTTTTAGCTCCAATGATCATGGGCTTCATCACAAGTTTCTTTAACTACTCGATGACTAGCTTTGAGTTTGTTGGCTTGGACAACTACATTCGTATGTTTAAAGACCCTGTCTTTACAAAATCTTTGATTAATACCGTAATCTTGGTTATTGGGTCTGTACCAGTCGTTGTACTCTTCTCGCTCTTTGTGGCATCACAAACTTACCAACAAAATGCCGTTGCTAGATCTTTCTACCGTTTCGTATTCTTCCTTCCTGTAGTAACAGGTAGTGTTGCCGTAACAGTAGTATGGAAATGGATCTACGATCCACTATCAGGTATTTTGAACTTCGTGCTTAAGTCAAGCCATATCATCAGCCAAAACATTTCTTGGTTGGGAGATAAAAACTGGGCTTTGATGGCGATTATGATTATCCTTTTGACAACATCAGTTGGTCAACCAATCATTCTTTACATCGCTGCAATGGGTAATATTGATAATTCACTTGTAGAAGCAGCTCGTGTTGACGGTGCGACTGAATTTCAAGTATTCTGGAAGATTAAATGGCCAAGCCTCCTTCCAACAACTCTTTATATCGCAATCATTACAACCATCAACTCATTCCAATGTTTCGCCTTGATTCAATTGTTGACATCTGGTGGTCCAAACTACTCTACAAGTACTCTCATGTACTACCTATACGAAAAAGCCTTCCAATTGACTGAATATGGCTATGCCAATACTATCGGTGTATTCTTGGCAGTTATGATTGCCCTTGTCAGCTTCGCTCAATTCAAGATCCTCGGAAACGATGTAGAATACTAAGGAAAGGAGACAGCTATGCAACCTACACAACAAAAGAAACCATTAACAGCCTTTACTGTTATTTCAACAATCATTTTGCTCTTGTTGACTGTACTGTTTATCTTCCCATTCTACTGGATCTTGACAGGTGCATTCAAATCACAACCAGATACCATTATGATTCCACCACAATGGTTCCCTAAAGCTCCAACTATGGAGAACTTCCAACAATTGATGGTGCAAAACCCAGCCTTGCAATGGATGTGGAACTCAGTGTTCATTTCTTTAGTAACGATGTTCTTGGTTTGTGCAACCTCTTCACTAGCGGGTTATGTCTTGGCTAAGAAACGTTTCTATGGACAACGCATTCTCTTTGCAATCTTCATCGCTGCCATGGCCCTTCCAAAACAAGTTGTCCTTGTACCATTGGTACGTATCGTTAACTTCATGGGAATCCACGACACTCTTTGGGCAGTTATCTTACCGTTAATCGGATGGCCATTTGGGGTCTTCCTCATGAAACAGTTCAGTGAAAACATTCCTACAGAATTGCTTGAATCTGCTAAAATCGATGGATGTGGCGAGATTCGTACATTCTGGAGCGTAGCCTTCCCTATCGTGAAGCCAGGATTTGCAGCTCTTGCAATCTTTACTTTTATCAATACATGGAATGACTACTTCATGCAGTTGGTAATGTTGACATCTCGTAACAACTTGACCATCTCACTCGGGGTTGCGACTATGCAGGCTGAGATGGCAACCAACTATGGTTTAATTATGGCGGGTGCTGCCCTTGCAGCTGTGCCAATCGTAACAGTCTTCTTAGTATTCCAAAAATCATTTACTCAAGGTATTACTATGGGAGCTGTCAAAGGATAGTACACTGCGAAAATTGAATATAGTACAATCTGTTTATCAGTATGCAGAAGTATAGTTGATAGACTAAGAGAATATAGGCTATATAAGTGTCTACAAAATGGAGAGTAGTTCTTACTTCTTGAAGTTTTGTTAGACACTTATAAACTTACTAGACATCTTATGTCTGAAGGTAACAATCAGGTAAAGGAAATTACTATGATTTTTGATGATTTAAAAAACATTAGTTTTTACAAAGGAATTCATCCAAATCTCGATAAGGCTATTGATTATCTCTATGAGCATCGTAAAGATAGTTTTGAATTAGGTAAATATGAGATTGATGGGGATAAGGTCTTTCTAGTTGTGCAAGAAAATGTTCTCAACCAAGAAGAAAATGATCGTTTTGAGCATCATAAAAAATATGCAGATTTGCATTTGTTGGTTGAAGGACATGAGTACTCTAGCTATGGTTCTCGTGTCAAAGATGAGGCTGTAGCCTTTGATGAAGCTAGCGATATCGGCTTTGTCCATTGTCATGAACAATACCCACTCTTGTTGGGTTATCACAATTTTGCAGTCTTTTTCCCAGGTGAACCTCATCAACCTAATGGTTATGCAGGTATGGAAGATAAAGTTCGCAAATATTTATTTAAAATTTTAATCGATTAGTCAGTTAGGAGGAGCAAACAATGGCACATAAAGGATCTGGATTGATAAAAGCGGCATTTGATACGGATAACTTTCTGATGCGTTTTTGCGAGAAAGTTTTAGATATTGTGACGGTTAATCTACTCTTTGTTGTGTCTTGTTTGCCTATTGTGACAATCGGAGTAGCGAAAATCAGTCTCTATCAGACAATCTTCGAAGTTAAGAGTAGTCGACGTGTTCCTGTTTTTAAAACTTATATGAGAGCCTTTAAGCAAAATTTGAAATTAGGTCTCCAGTTAGGTTTGTTGGAACTAGGAATTTTTCTGATTAGCGTTGTTGACTTATCACTATTCTGGGGGCAAACCAGCCTAGGCTTCCAGCTCATTAAAGCCATTTGCTTGGGAATTCTGATATTTTTAACCTTAGTCATGTTGGCTAGCTATCCAATTGCAGCACGCTATGACTTGACTTGGAAAGAAGTTCTTCAAAAGGGCTTGCTTTTGGTCAGCTTTAACTTCGTGTGGTTCTTCTTGATGTTTGCAATTATTTTATTAATCATGATGCTTCTCTATCTATCAGGCTTCACTCTAGTGCTAGGTGGTTCAGCATTTCTACTTTTTGGCTTTGGCCTTCTTGCCTTTTGCCAAGCTGGATTAATGGAAAAATTGTTTGCTAAATATCAAGCAGATTGAAAATGATATGAAACTACTTTCAAACATAAAAAGCTATGGGAGATGAATAGAAATTAAAATCTAAGTGGCTGAGATGTATTGAAAGCGCTTTTCACAAGGTGTATACTAAAATAGTAAAAAATCATCTGCCAAGAGCAGAAAATAAGAAATCTTAGGAGAAATCTATGTCAGATTTAAAAAAATATGAAGGTGTCATTCCTGCCTTCTACGCATGTTATGATGATGCGGGTGAAGTAAGCCCAGAACGTACTCGTGCCTTGGTACAATACTTTATTGATAAAGGTGTTCAAGGGCTATATGTCAACGGTTCTTCAGGTGAATGTATCTACCAAAGCGTAGAAGATCGTAAATTGATCTTGGAAGAAGTTATGGCAGTTGCCAAAGGTAAATTGACCATCATTGCTCATGTGGCTTGCAACAATACCAAAGACAGTATCGAACTTGCTCGTCATGCAGAAAGTTTGGGAGTGGATGCTATCGCAACAATTCCACCAATTTACTTCCGTTTGCCTGAATATTCAGTAGCAAAATACTGGAACGATATCAGTGCAGCAGCACCAAACACAGACTATGTTATCTATAACATTCCTCAATTGGCAGGTGTTGCTTTGACTCCAAGCCTTTACACAGAAATGTTGAAGAATCCACGTGTTATCGGTGTTAAAAACTCTTCAATGCCAGTTCAAGATATCCAAACTTTTGTTAGTCTTGGTGGTGATGATCATATCGTCTTTAATGGTCCAGATGAACAATTCCTAGGTGGACGTCTCATGGGTGCTAAAGCTGGTATCGGTGGTACTTATGGTGCTATGCCAGAACTCTTCTTGAAACTCAACCAATTGATTGCGGATAAAGACCTAGAAACAGCGCGTGAATTACAGTACGCAATCAATGCTATCATTGGTAAATTGACTGCAGCACATGGTAATATGTACTGTGTCATCAAAGAAGTCTTGAAAATCAATGAAGGACTTAATATCGGATCAGTTCGTTCTCCACTTACACCAGTGACCGAAGAAGATCGTCCAGTTGTAGAAGCAGCTGCTCAATTGATTCGTGAAACTAAGGAGCGTTTCCTCTAATCAATAGGAGGCTTTATGACTAATTACGTTGCAATTGATATTGGTGGAACTAATATCAAATATGGTTTGATTGACCAAGATGGACAACTTGTAGAGTCTCACGAAGTAGCAACTGAGGCTCATAAGGGCGGTCCACACATCTTACAGAAAACAAAAGATATCGTAGCTAGCTATCTAGAGAAAGGTCCAGTGGCAGGTGTGGCTATTTCCTCAGCGGGAATGGTTGATCCTGATAAGGGTGAGATTTTCTATGCTGGTCCACAGATACCGAACTATGCAGGGACTCAATTTAAAAAAGAAATTGAAGAAAGTTTCCAAGTTCCTTGTGAAATTGAAAATGATGTCAACTGTGCAGGGCTAGCAGAAGCTGTTTCTGGATCTGGAAAAGGTGCAGGAATAACGCTTTGTTTGACCATCGGAACAGGTATCGGCGGTTGCTTAATCATTGACGGCCAGATTTTCCATGGATTTAGTAATTCTGCCTGTGAAGTTGGCTATATGCATATGCAAGATGGGGCTTTCCAAGATTTAGCTTCTACAACTGCCTTGGTTGAGTATGTCGCTAAGGCTCATGGTGAAGAAGTAGCCCATTGGAATGGTCGTAGAATTTTCAAAGAAGCTACAGAAGGTAATAAACTCTGTATGGAGGGAATTGACCGTATGGTAGACTATCTTGGGAAAGGTCTTGCTAACATTTGTTATGTTGCCAATCCAGAGGTTGTTATACTAGGTGGTGGTATTATGGGGCAGGAAGCGATTTTGAAACCGAAAATTCGTACAGCTCTGAAAGATGCGCTTGTTCCAAGTTTAGCGGAAAAAACAAGATTAGAGTTTGCGCGTCATCAAAATACTGCGGGTATGCTTGGAGCTTACTATCACTTCAAAACAAAACAATCCTAAGTTGGCCTTGCCAATTTAGGATTTTTTAGTCATAAACAGTAAAATGATCATTTAGTAAAAATCTAGTTAAAGCTTTGAAAACCCTTGCATTTTTTAATATAACATAGTATATTTATAATAATGCGAAAACTCTAGAAAAATTCTTGCTAATGGAAGCATTATTTTATTTTTAGAAAATGTAAGCGATTTCTACAACCTTATATTTACTCAAAATAAATAGCTCTGAAAAAGAATTTTAAGCTAGGGAATCAAACAAAAATTGTCGCCAGATAACACTGGGCTCGGGCAGTAGCTGACTGCTCTAGAAGATTAGGAGTATTTGATGAAACAATATTTTTTAGAAAAAGGTCGAATATTTAGTATTCGTAAACTGACTGTTGGTGTTGCTTCTGTAGCAGTCGGTCTTGTTTTTTTTGCATCTGGTAATGTTGCGGCTAGTGAACTTGTGACGGAACCAAAACTTGAAGTAGATAGTCAAGCAAAAGAAGTAGTAGATGTAGATCATAAAAAAGAAGAAGCAGTAAAAGAAGAAGTAACTGAAAAAACAGAAACTGCTGTCGAGAAGGTGGCAGAGGAAGGAAAAACTGCTGAAGTGGCTAGTGATTTACTCCCTGAAGAAATCCCTGACCGTGCCTATCCTGATACACCAGTGAAAAAAGTGGATACTGCAGCTATTGTATCAGAAAAAGATAGCCCACAAGTAGAGACTAAGAGCATTTTGAAACCTACAGAAGCAGCTCCATCTGAAGGCGAAAAAGAAAATAGAGCTATTATCAATGGCGGACAAGACCTTAAGCATATCAATTATGAAGGTCAACCAGCAACATCTGTTACTATGGTTTATTCAATCTTTAGCTCACCTTTGGCCAATGGCGGTAGTCAGCGATACCTTAACTCAGGTTCAGGTATCTTTGTTGCTCCAAATGTCATCTTGACAGTGGCCCACAACTTCTTGGTCAAGGATGCAGATACTAATGCGGGTTCTATCCGTGGTGGTGATACGGCTAAGTTCTATTACAATGTAGGTTCAAATACTGCTAAGAATAATTCTTTACCAACTTCAGGGAACACTATTTTGTTCAAGGAAAAGGATATTCATTTCTGGAATAAAGAAAAATTCGGTGAAGGCTATAAGAATGACCTAGCCTTGGTTGTAGCTCCAGTTCCACTTTCAATTGCAAGTCCAAATAAGGCGGCTACATTTACTCCTCTAGCAGAGCATCGGGAATACAAAGCTGGAGAACCAGTGAGCACAATTGGCTACCCTACAGATTCAACTTCTCCAGAATTGAAGGAACCAATTGTTCCTGGTCAATTGTATAAAGCAGACGGTGTCGTTAGAGATACTGAAAAGTACGATGAAAATGGAGCTGTAGGTGTTACCTATCGTTTGACTTCTGTTTCTGGTCTTTCTGGTGGTGGAATTATCAACGGTGATGGTAAGGTCATTGGGATCCACCAACGTGGTACTGTTGATAATGCGAATATTGCTGAAAAAGATCGCTTTGGAGGAGGGCTTGTCCTCTCACCAGAACAATTGGCATGGGTCAAAGAAATCATTGATAAATACGGTGTTAAAGGCTGGTATCAAGGCGACAACGGCAATCGTTATTACTTTACTCCAGAGGGAGAAATGCTCAGAAATAAGACAGCTGTTATCGGTGAAAACAAATATTCCTTCGATGAAAGTGGTGTAGCGACTCTTCTTGAAGGTGTTGATTATGGACGAGTTGTTGTCGAACATCTAGACCAAAATGATAATCCAGTCAAAGAAAACGATACTTTTGTTGAAAAGACGGAAGTTGGAACTCAGTTCGACTATAACTATAAAACAGAAATTGAAAAGACAGACTTCTTCAAGAAGAATAAAGAAAAATATGAGATTGTATCGATTGATGGCAAAGCTGTCAATAAACAGCTAAAAGATGCTTGGGAAGATGATTATAGCGTTGTGAGCAAGGCTCCTGCAGGAACTCGTGTCATCAAGGTGGTTTATAAGGTCAATAAAGGTTCCTTTGACATTCATTATCGTTTGAAAGGTACCGACCAAGAATTGGCAACTGTAACTGTGGATAATAACGATGGTAAAGAATACGATGTTTCCTTTGTTCACAGATTCCAAGCCAAAGAAATTGCAGGATACCGTGCAGTCAATGAAAATCAAGAAGCAACAATTCAACATAAAGGGGTGAATGAAGTTATTTTTGAATACGAAAAAATTGAAGATCCAAAACCAGTAACTCCTGCAACTCCAGTAGTGGATCCAAAAGACGAAGAAACAGAAATTGGAAATTATGGACCACTTCCAAGCAAGGCTCAATTGGACTACCACAAGGAAGAATTGGCTGCCTTTATCCACTATGGTATGAATACTTATACCAACTCTGAGTGGGGAAATGGTAGAGAAAATCCTCAAAACTTTAATCCAACTAACCTTGATACAGACCAGTGGATTAAGACTTTGAAGGATGCCGGGTTCAAACGAACAATCATGGTTGTCAAACACCACGACGGTTTTGTGATTTATCCATCTAAATATACAGACCATACGGTGGCTGCAAGTCCATGGAAAGATGGTAAGGGTGACCTTCTCGAAGAAATCTCTAAATCAGCGACTAAGTATGACATGAATATGGGTGTTTACCTATCACCATGGGATGCTAATAACCCTAAATATCATGTTTCAACTGAAAAAGAGTATAATGAATACTATCTCAACCAACTCAAGGAAATCCTTGGAAATCCTAAATACGGAAACAATGGTAAATTTATCGAAGTCTGGATGGACGGTGCGCGTGGTAGTGGAGCTCAAAAAGTAACCTATACATTTGACGAATGGTTCAAGTACATCAAGGAAGCTGAAGGAGATATCGCTATCTTCTCTGCACAACCGACAAGTGTCCGTTGGATCGGTAATGAACGTGGTATCGCTGGAGATCCAGTTTGGCATAAGGTTAAGAAAGCTAAAATCACTGACGATGTGAAGAATGAATATCTCAACCATGGAGACCCAGAAGGAGATATGTACTCTGTCGGTGAAGCAGACGTTTCTATCCGTTCAGGTTGGTTCTACCATGATAATCAACAACCAAAATCAATCAAAGATTTGATGGATATCTACTTCAAGTCTGTTGGTCGTGGAACGCCGCTTCTTCTCAATATTCCACCAAACAAAGAAGGTAAATTCGCAGATGCAGACGTGGCTCGCTTGCAAGAATTCCGAGCAACCTTGGACCAAATGTATGCGACTGACTTCGCCAAGGGAGCAACTGTAACGGCAAGCTCTACCCGTAAGAATCACTTGTATCAAGCAAGCAACCTAACCGATGGTAAGGATGATACTAGTTGGGCATTGTCAAATGATGCGAAGACAGGTGAATTTACTGTCGATCTCGGTCAAAAGAGACGCTTTGATGTAGTCGAACTCAAAGAAGATATTGCTAAAGGTCAACGTATCTCTGGATTTAAGGTTGAAGTTGAGCTCAATGGTCGCTGGGTTCCATATGGAGAAGGTTCTACTGTTGGTTATCGTCGTCTTGTTCAAGGTCAACCTGTGGAAGCACAAAAGATTCGTGTGACTATCACGAATTCACAAGCAACTCCTATTTTGACAAACTTCTCTGTTTATAAGACACCAAGTAGTATCGAAAAAACAGATGGCTATCCTCTAGGTTTGGATTACCATTCAAATACAACAGCTGACAAAGCAAATACAACCTGGTATGACGAATCTGAAGGCGTCCGTGGAACATCTATGTGGACCAATCAAAAAGATGCTAGCGTAACCTACCGTTTTAATGGAACTAAGGCTTATGTCGTATCTACAGTGGATCCAAATCACGGTGAAATGTCAGTTTATGTGGATGGTCAAAAGGTTGCAGACGTACAAACTAATAATGCAGCTCGTAAACGTAGCCAGATGGTTTATGAAACAGATGACTTGGCTCCAGGTGAACATACCATCAAGCTCGTTAACAAAACTGGCAAAGCTATTGCAACTGAAGGTATCTACACGCTCAACAATGCTGGTAAAGGTATGTTTGAGTTGAAAGAAACAACCTATGAAGTTCAAAAAGGTCAACCAGTTACTGTAACCATTAAACGTGTTGGTGGTAGTAAAGGAGTAGCAACAGTCCATGTTGTAACAGAGCCAGGAACAGGGGTTCATGGTAAAGTGTACAAGGACACAACTGCTGACTTGACCTTCCAAGATGGTGAAACTGAGAAAACAATCACGATTCCAACGATCGACTTTACAGAGCAAGCTGATTCAATCTTTGACTTCAAAGTGAAAATGACGAGTGCTTCAGACGAAGCTTTGCTTGGATTTGCTTCAGAAGCTACTATTCGAGTGATGAAGGCAGAATTGCTCCTAAAAGACCAGACAAGCTATGACGATCAGGCACCTCAGCTTGACTATAGTCCAGGTTGGAACCATGAAACGAACTCAGCTGATAAATACCAAAATACAGAATCATGGGCGTCATTTGGACGTTTGACAGAAGAACAGAAGAAAAATGCCAGTGTAACAGCCTACTTCTACGGAACAGGTCTTGAGATCAAAGGATATGTGGATCCAGGACATGGTATCTACAAAGTAACGTTAGACGGTAGAAAAGTCGAGTATCAAGATGGCCTAGGTAATGCTTCTGAGTACAACGGTAAGAAGTACTTCAGTGGTACAGCAGCTACACGCCAAGGTGATCAGACTCTCGTTCGTTTGACAGGACTAGAAGAAGGTTGGCATGCTGTAACCTTGCAATTGGATCCAAAACTAAATGATACCTCTAGAAATATCGGTATCCAAGTAGACCAGTTCATCACTCGTGGTGAAGATAGCGGTCTTTATACCAAAGAACAGTTAATCCAAGCAATGAAGAATTGGAAGGATGAATTGGTTAAATTTGACCAAACAAGTTTGAAGAACACTCCAGAGGCGCGTCAAGCCTTCAAGTCAAACTTGGACAAATTATCAGAGCAACTTTCAGCAAGTTCTGCAAATGCACAAGAAGTTCTGAAAACAGCTACAGCCTTGCAAACGATCCTTGATAAGGAAGAAAACTACGGTGTAGAAGAAACCCCAGCCCAACCAGAAGAGCCTAAGATTGACTACGACAAGGCAATGGCAAGCTTGGCAGAGGCTATTCAAAACAAGACTAAAGAACTAGGTGATGATAAGGAAGCTAAGAAGAAACTAGTCGAGTTATCAGAGCAAGCTCTTACTGCTATCGAAGCAGCTAAGACACAGGATGCAGTAGACAAAGCCTTGCAAGCGGCTCTAACTTCAATCAACCAACTTCAAGCGACTCCGAAAGAGGAACCAAAACCAGAGCAACCAGCCCAACCAGAAGAGCCTAAGATTGACTATGATAAGGCCATGGCAAGCTTGGCAGAGGCTATTCAAAACAAGACTAAGGAATTAGGTAGCGATAAAGAAGCTAAGAAGAAACTAGTCGAGTTATCAGAGCAAGCCATCGCAGCGATCGAAGCAGCCAAGACTCAGGATGCGGTAGACAAAGCCTTGCAAGCAGCTCTAACTTCAATCAACCAGCTTCAAGCGACTCCGAAAGAGGAACCAAAACCAGAGCAACCAGCACAGCCGGAAGAGCCTAAGATTGACTATGATAAGGCAATGGCAAGCTTGGCAGAGGCTATTCAAAACAAGACTAAGGAATTAGGTAGCGATAAAGAAGCTAAGAAGAAACTAGTCGAGTTATCAGAGCAAGCCATCGCAGCGATCGAAGCAGCCAAGACTCAGGATGCAGTAGACAAGGCCTTGCAAGTAGCTCTAACTTCTATCAACCAACTTCAAGCTACTCCGAAAGAGGAGCCAAAACCAGAGCAACCAGCCCAACCAGAAGAGCCTAAGATTGACTACGATAAGGCTATGGCAAGTTTGGCAGAGGCTATTCAAAACAAGATTAAGGAATTAGGTGACGATAAGGAAGCTAAGAAGAAATTAGTTGAATTGTCAGAGCAAGCAATCGCAGCGATTGAAGCAGCTAAGACTCAGGATGCAGTAGACAAGGCCTTGCAAGTAGCTCTAACTTCTATCAACCAACTTCAAGCTGCTCCGAAAGAGGAAGTGAAACATTCAACAGTTCCAACTGAAGGAGATAAGGTCTTAGTTCAAACGCAACCAAGTCTTGAAGTAACGACAGAACCAATCGCCTTTAATACTGTTCGTCGTGAGAATGCCTTCCTAGCTAAAGGTAAGGAACAAGTTGTTTCAGATGGTAAAGCAGGTCAAGTAACGACTTATGTAGAAGTAGATGGAGATACACGTAAGACAGTTAAGGTTGAACGTGAAGAAGCACAAGATCGTGTCATCGAAGTTGGTACTTATGAAGGAACATCTGAGCCAGCTGAAGGCGTTAAAAAATTGAGCTTTACTCAACCAAGCCTTGAGGTAGTAGAAGAAGCTGTCAAATTCAAGACAGTTAAACGAGAAGATCCAACTCTGCCAGAAGGTGAAACTCGCGTAACTCAGGTAGGTCGCCCAGGCAAGGAACGTATCTTAACAGAAGTAGCGCCAGATGGAAGCCGTACTGAAAAACTGCGTGAAGTTGTTGAAGTGGTACAAGATGAGATTGTGCTAGTTGGAACTAAGAAAAAAGAATCAGGAAAAACAGAAGCAGCTATCCATGAAGTACCAGAGTTTACTGGTGGTGTAAATGGTTCTGAAGCAGCTATCCATGAGCTTCCAGAGTTTACTGGTAGTGTGACTGGTTTTGAAGCAGCTATCCATGAAGTGCCAGAATTTACTGGTAGTGTGAATGGCTCTGAAGCATCTGTCCACAGAGTTCCGAACTTTGAAGGAGGAGTTCCTGATGGAGCAGCACCTATTCATCAAGTACCAGGGTTTACTGGTGGTGTAAATGGAGCTATTAATGAAGCTCCTACACACAAGGATGAGCAGTCGCATGTGGCTCAGGCTATATCACAAGATAAGACGTATCAAGCACCTGCAAATCGTCAAAACATCCTTCCTGAAACAGGCGCTAAAGAAACAGCTACCCTTGCAAGCTTGGGAGCTTTAGGAGCGCTTCTTGGATTAGCTGCAATGGGAAAGAAAAAAGAAGACGAATAGAATCTGTCAAACTCAAGACATACTTTTGAGGAAGTATAGATTTTGTGGGAAGTTATTGCAGAATAGTAGCATTATTTAAACAAACTACCGTAATAACTATCCAAACTTTAGAGATTGAAAATAATAGCTAATCTCAATTATAAAAAGCGAGCAAAACGAGTTTTCTGAGAATCAGAATTCCGTCTTGTTCGCTTTTTTATATCAAGAATCAGGTGTAGAGTTCGATGTTCACAAGTCATCAGTTATAGGATTTGAGTAAACTAATACTCAATGAAAATTAAAGAGCAAACTAGGAAGCTGGCTGCAGATTGCTCAAAGCACAGCTTTGAGGTTGCAGATGGAAGCTGACGTGATTTGAAGAAGTATAAAAACCAGCGACTTTAATCGCTGGTTGCTGATGTGATTGTTCACTTGAAAGGGATAAAGACTTATCTAGATCTTCTATTTCTACGATAGCCATTTAGTTTTTTATTTTCCCAATAACTGTTAAAGATTTTTTCTTTACTTTCACGATCAATTTCTAGGAAATAAGCATAGAGTAGATCGATTAAGATCAACATAGGAAGTTGGGCAGAAATACGTTGGATATAGGAAGCCTGACTCTGGCTTGCTACCAGTACAGTTTCTGTAAATGCCTGAGTTTCCTTGCTAGGCGTACTAGTAAAAAGAACAGTTTTAGCCCCCATATCTTGAGCGTCTAGTAGACTGTCAATGATGGATGGAGTTGTTCCTGAAAGGGAGAAACCAAAGACCAAACATTTTTCATCGATGATACTGGTTGTCCAAGCGAAACCGTCTGGATCTGTCAAAGCCTCACAAACGACTCCAAGTCTCATGAAACGCAATTTCATCTCACGCGCAACGAGACCAGAACTTCCAGTGCCAAAAAAATAGACGCGTTCTGATTGATCAATCATTTGGGCAATGCGCTCCAGTTGGTCATCATCAATCAATTCTTGTGTCATTTCTCGGATATTTGTATAGCTTCTCAAGACTCTTTGGGTCAAAGGATTCATATCCTGTTGTGGAACGGAAAGGGTATCCTTTTGTTGCTGGTATTTAAAAATAAATTCCCGATAACCTGTAAAGCCACATTTTTTGGCAAAACGAGTGAGAGCCGCCTGAGAAATATGAAGTTTTTGAGTGACCTGCTGAGAAGACAAGTCATCATGAATGGTATCTGCCTGCAAAAAATAGCGGGCAATCTCTTGCTCTAAATCGGTCATTTCTTCAAAGTGAAGATCAATAATCGTAGAGATGTCTGGCTTGTTCATGGGACTCCTTTGTAGTTATTTGTTAAACATTATTTGTCAATAAAAGCTAACAAATAAAATAGCGCTTACTTATATTATACCACAGTTGCTTTGTTTTTGGGATAAAAAGGAAAAGTCTTTTCTTTTTCCATAATTTTCTCATCAAATTATGGTACAATGAAGAGTAAGATTTTAATTAGAAATGAGACTGATTTGTATGAGAAAATTCAACAGCCATTCGATACCAACTCGGCTTAATTTATTGTTTGCAATTGTCATTTTGCTTTTTTTAACAATTATTGGTCGCTTGCTCTATATGCAATTCGTAAATAAGGATTTCTATGAAGCCAAGTTAGCGTCTGCTAGCCAAACTAGGGTAACAACGGGTTCTGCTCGTGGAGAAATCTATGACGCAGCTGGAAAACCCTTGGTAGAAAATACCGTCAAACAAGTCGTGGCTTTCACACGAAGTAATAAGATGACGGCTGCAGATTTAAAGGATATTTCTGCTAAACTATTAACTTATGTAACGGTATCCTCTCCAGATTTGACAGAACGTCAAATTGCTGACTATTATCTAGCTGATCCAGCAGTTTATAAAAAAACGGTAGAAGCCCTACCCAAAGATAAGCGTTTTGATTCTGATGGTAATCAACTTTCTGAATCAGACCTTTATAACAATGCTGTTGAGAGTGTTAGCTCTAACCAAACTAATTATACAGAGGATGAAAAGAAAGAAATCTATCTTTTTAGTCAGTTAAATGCTGTTGGAAACTTTGCGACAGGAACCATTGCGACAGATCCTCTAAATGATTCTCAGGTGGCTGTTATTGCCTCTATTTCAAAGGAGATGCCTGGCATTAGTATTTCTACTTCTTGGGATCGAAAGATTTTGGAAACTTCCCTTTCTTCTATAGTAGGGAGTGTATCCAGTGAAAAAGCCGGTCTCCCAGCGGAAGAAGCAGAAGCCTATCTTAAAAAGGGCTATTCTCTAAATGACCGTGTTGGAACCTCCTATTTGGAAAAGCAATATGAAGAGACCTTACAAGGAAAACGCTCGGTAAAAGAAATCCATCTGGATAAATATGGCAATATGGAAAGCGTGGACACAATTGAGGAAGGTAGTAAGGGAAACAATATCAAACTGACCATTGATTTGGCCTTCCAAGATAGCGTGGATGCTTTGCTGAAAAGTTATTTCAATTCCGAGCTAGGAAATGGTGGAGCCAAGTATTCTGAGGGTGTGTATGCAGTCGCCCTTAACCCCAAAACAGGTGCTGTTTTGTCTATGTCAGGACTCAAACATGACCTGAAAACGGGAGAGTTGACTCCTGATTCCTTGGGAACGGTAACCAATGTCTTTATCCCAGGTTCGGTTGTTAAGGCCGCTACCATCAGCTCAGGTTGGGAAAATGGTGTTTTATCAGGAAACCAAACCTTAACAGATCAGCCTATTGTTTTCCAAGGTTCAGCTCCAATTTATTCTTGGTATAAATTGGCATATGGATCTTTTCCTATTACAGCTGTGGAAGCCTTGGAGTATTCATCCAATGCTTACATGGTTCAAACCGCTCTTGGAATCATGGGCCAGACCTATCAACCAAATATGTTTGTTGGAACCAGCAATTTGGAAACAGCTATGGGAAAACTTCGTGCGACCTTTGGCGAATATGGCTTGGGGGCTGCGACCGGAATTGACCTACCAGATGAATCTACTGGATTTGTTCCCAAAGAGTATAGCTTTGCTAATTACATCACCAATGCCTTTGGGCAGTTTGATAACTATACGCCCATGCAGTTGGCTCAGTATGTAGCAACTATTGCAAATGATGGTGTTCGTGTGGCTCCTCGTATTGTTGAAGGCATTTATGGTAATAATGATAAGGGAGGACTGGGTGACTTGATTCAGCAACTGCAACCGACAGAGATGAATAAGGTCAATATATCCGACTCCGATATGAGTATCTTGCACCAAGGATTTTACCAAGTATCGCATGGAACTAGTCCCCTTACGACAGGACGGGCGTTTTCAGATGGCGCCACTGTTTCTATCAGTGGTAAGACCGGTATAGGTGAAAGCTATGTAGCTGGTGGTCAAGAAGCTAATAATACCAATGCCGTGGCCTATGCTCCAACAGAAAATCCTCAAATTGCAGTTGCAGTAGTCTTTCCTCATAATACCAATTTAACCAAAAATGTTGGGCCAGCAATTGCTCGCGACATTATCAATTTATATAACCAACACCATCCAATGAACTAGAAAGGAAGCCATGCTTTATCCAACACCTATTGCTAAGTTGATTGACAGTTATTCCAAACTTCCTGGTATTGGGATTAAGACAGCAACCCGTCTAGCCTTTTATACTATTGGAATGCCGGATGATGACGTCAACGAATTTGCTAAAAATCTCCTTTCAGCTAAAAGAGAGTTGACCTATTGTTCTATCTGTGGACGTTTAACCGATGAAGATCCCTGTTCTATCTGCACAGATCCAAGTCGGGACCAAACAACTATCCTCGTCCTAGAGGATAGTCGAGATGTAGCTGCTATGGAAAATATCCAAGAATACCACGGACTCTATCATGTCCTGCATGGTCTCATTTCTCCTATGAATGGCATTAGTCCAGATGATATCAACCTTAAGAGTCTTATGACTCGTCTTATGGACAGTGAAGTTTCAGAGGTCATCGTAGCTACCAATGCGACAGCTGATGGCGAAGCGACCTCCATGTATATCTCTCGGTTACTCAAACCTGCAGGGATTAAAGTCACTCGTCTAGCAAGAGGTCTAGCAGTCGGAGCTGATATCGAATATGCTGACGAAGTAACACTCCTAAGAGCTATTGAAAACCGTACCGAACTTTAGTCTGTAAGGATATAGAACAGGCAATTAACTAGCAGATACGATATATAAGAAATCAAGAGACTGGATTTATTTTTAATCCAGTCTCTTTTGTGCTATTCAAGTTTAAAAAAATAAACAAATGTGATATACTAAAAAGCGAGTATTCTAGTAGAAATAGGACAATCATATGAAACAAACAATTATTCTATTATATGGTGGACGCAGTGCAGAACGTGAAGTATCTGTATTGTCAGCTGAGAGTGTCATGCGTGCGGTCAACTATGACCGTTTTGCAGTCAAAACGTTCTTTATCAGCCAGTCAGGTGATTTCATCAAAACCCAAGAATTTACCCAAACTCCTGGACAAGATGAACGTCTCATGACCAATGCGACTATTGATTGGGACAAGAAAATTGCTCCAAGTGCTATCTACGAAGAAGGCGCAGTTGTTTTTCCAGTTCTTCATGGACCTATGGGAGAAGACGGTTCAGTCCAAGGTTTCCTAGAAGTCTTGAAAATGCCTTATGTCGGTTGCAACATCTTGTCTTCAAGCCTTGCTATGGACAAAATCACGACTAAACGTGTCTTGGAATCTGCTGGCATTGCCCAAGTTCCTTACGTAGCCATTGTTGAAGGGGATGACTTAGCTTCTAAGATCGCAGAAGTCGAAGAAAAATTAAGGTATCCAGTCTTTACCAAACCATCTAATATGGGTTCTAGTGTTGGTATTTCTAAGTCTGAAAATAAAGAGGAACTCCATCAAGCTCTCGAACTCGCCTTTAAATATGATAGCCGTGTCTTGGTAGAACAAGGCGTCAATGCGCGTGAAATCGAAGTTGGGCTTTTAGGAAACTATGATGTCAAGAGCACGCTTCCTGGTGAAGTTGTCAAGGACGTAGCCTTCTATGACTACGAAGCAAAATACATTGATAACAAGATTACTATGGATATTCCAGCCAAGATTAGTGATGATGTAGTAGCAGTCATGCGTAAAAATGCAGAAGCTGCCTTCCGTGCCATTGGTGGACTTGGATTATCACGTTGCGACTTCTTCTATACAGATAAGGGTGAAGTTTTCCTAAACGAGCTTAACACCATGCCAGGATTTACCCAATGGTCTATGTATCCATTACTTTGGGACAACATGGGGATTAGCTATTCAGAACTAATTGAGCGTTTGGTGGACCTTGCTAAAGAGAGTTTTGATAAACGCGAAGCACACCTATTGTAAAGACAACTATAAGGGCGGGGCAAGACTCCCTGCCCCTTTTTAAAGGAGTAAACATGAAACTTACGATTCACGAAGTTGCGCGTGTCGTCGGTGCAAAAAATGATGTGACAAGTTATGCGGATAGCCCGCTAGTCAAGGCTGAGTTTGATAGTCGTTTGATTGGACCTGGGGATTTATTTGTTCCTCTAAAGGGGGCGCGTGATGGTCATGACTTTATCGAGACAGCTTTTGAAAATGGCGCTGTTGTAACTCTGTCAGAAAAGGAAGTAGAAGGTCATCCTTACATTTTAGTAGATGATGTCTTGACAGCCTTTCAAGCTCTTGCGGCCTATTACCTTCAGAAGACAGGAGTCGATGTCTTTGCTGTTACAGGTTCAAATGGGAAGACAACGACCAAGGATATGTTGGCCCATTTGCTTTCAACAAGCTACAAAACCTACAAAACACAAGGGAACTATAATAACGAGATTGGGCTTCCCTACACGGTTCTCCATATGCCAGATGACACTGAAAAGTTAGTCTTGGAAATGGGACAGGATCATCTAGGAGACATCCATCTCTTATCTGAACTAGCTCATCCAAAGACAGCTATTGTGACTCTGGTCGGAGAAGCTCATTTGGCCTTCTTTAAAGACCGTTCTGAAATTGCCAAAGGGAAATTGCAAATCGCTGATGGGATGGGAAAGGGTACCTTGCTTTTAGCACCAGCTGATCCTATTGTAGAGGATTATCTACCTACTGAGCAAAAAGTGGTCCGTTTTGGTCCAGGTGCAGAACTCAAAATTACAGAATTGATTGAGCGTAAGGATAGCTTAACTTTCAAGGCTAATTTCTTGGAACAGGCTCTCGACTTGCCAGTAACTGGTAAGTACAATGCGACCAATGCCATGATTGCATCTTATGTTGCTTTGCAAGAAGGAGTAACTGAGGAGCAAATCCATCAAGCCTTCCAAAATCTTGAATTGACCCGCAATCGTACCGAGTGGAAAAAAGCTGCCAACGGTGCAGATATCTTGTCAGATGTCTACAATGCCAATCCAACTGCCATGAAATTGATTTTAGAGACTTTCTCTGCCATTCCAGCCAATGAAGGTGGTAAGAAACTCGCAGTTTTGGCAGATATGAAAGAACTTGGAGATCAGTCTGTTCAACTTCATAATCAGATGATTTTGAGCATTTCACCAGATGTTCTTGATGCTGTTATTTTCTATGGTGAAGACATTGCTGAATTGGCTCAATTAACCAGTCAAATGTTCCCAATTGGCCATGTTTACTACTTCAAGAAAACAGCTGAAGAAGACCAGTTTGAAGCCATGGTCAAGCAAGTTAAGGAAAGTCTTGGTGCACATGACCAAATCTTGCTTAAAGGTTCGAATTCTATGAATCTAGCTAAGCTAGTAGAAAGTCTAGAAAATGAGCACAACTGATTTCGCCAAAGCTATTCAGAGAATGTTAGCTATCACTGATACTGGGTTGACCTATACAAAGGATCCTTATGATCGTGAACGTTATGAGGATTTACGTCAGATTTTATGGAGTGTCTTGCAAGATCAAACAGAGCTCGATCAAGAGGAATTGACTGCAATTTTAAAACCAACAGGTAGCTATGCAACTCCCTTGATGGATGTAAGGGCATGGATTGTTCAAAATCAGAAGATTTGCCTGGTTAGAGGACAAGGAGAGGATACTTGGGCATTACCTGGTGGCTTTGGCGAGGTAGGATATTCTCCCAAGGAAAATATCCGAAAAGAAGTTCAGGAAGAAACAGGCTTTTCGGCAGAAGTAGGTTCTTTATTAGCGGTTTTTGATACCAATCGCTTTCAACTTCAGAACAAGCAGTATGCAAAGTTCGTCTTTGACTGTCAGTTATTGGATGGACACTTTCAAGAAAATCAAGAAATTGCAGAACTTGAATTTTTTGATATCAAGAATCTCCCACCCCTATCTGAAAAACGAATAACCAAAGAACAAATGGAAATTCTATGGCAGGTCTATCAGGGTGAGCGGGAACAATATGTCGATTAGAAGCTTTGTTTTATATTAAGATCGACAGTTTCTTTTACACAAAATTATATGAAATAAATGTAAGCTAGGCTCTATAGAGATGAGTAAGGGGCCTGCTTATATGAAAATGAGGAAAGTTACATGAATGTTTGGGATGCTTTATTTAGCACGCAGCCGACGGAGCCACCCCAATTTGATCTTCTTTGGTATGGAAGTCTATTTACTTTATTGGCATTGACTGTATTTCTTGCCTATCGCTATGGTAATAATAAAATTTGTCAGCGATTTTTCCAGATTTTACAGGCTCTGCAGTTAATCCTTCTCTACGGTTGGTATTTGGTCAATCAGATGCCTTTGACAGAAAGTCTACCCTTTTATCATTGCCGTCTGGCAATGTTTGTAGTGCTTTTGCTTCCTGGTGTTTCTAGAGTCAAACAGTATTTTGCTGTATTGGGAACCTTTGGGACTTTGGCAGCCTTTGTTTATCCAGTGCCAGATCCCTATCCCTTCCCCCACATCGCTATCCTGTCCTTTATTTTCGGACACTTAGCCCTTCTTGGAAATTCCTTGATTTATCTTTTGAAGGACTACGATGCTAGCTTATTGGATTTCAAACGGACCCTAATCATCACATCTTCCCTTAATGCTGTGATTTTTGTGGTTAATCTAATGACGGGTGGAGATTATGGCTTTTTGACAAAACCGCCATTGGTTGGAGACCACGGTCGTTTGATCAATTATCTAGTGGTTACGCTATTCCTGACTTGTGCCATTTATTTAGTCTCTAAAATTTTTCAGACAATCCTTCAGGAACAGGAAGAAAAAAGATTGAGAATCTGGCAGAAATAAAAAAATATTTTCCCAATCTCTTGACTTTTATCTGAGAATTTTGATACAATAGTAGACGGTATTGTTTACCCCATTTGTAAGGCCCCGGAACCTTTCAAATAACTTGCGGACCGGAACATCCGCCCTGTAAACAAAAACGATATTCATATAGGAGAAATCATGAACAAAACTACATTCATGGCTAAACCAGGCCAAGTAGAACGCAAATGGTACGTTGTTGACGCAACTGATGTACCTCTTGGACGCCTTTCAGCAGTTGTTGCTAGCGTGCTTCGCGGAAAAAACAAACCAACATTCACACCACACACTGATACAGGTGACTTCGTAATCGTTATCAATGCTGAAAAAGTTAAATTGACTGGTAAAAAAGCATCTGATAAGATCTACTACACTCACTCAAACCACCCAGGTGGATTGAAATCAATCTCTGCTGGTGAACTTCGTTCTAAAAATGCAGTACGTTTGATCGAGAAATCAGTTAAAGGTATGCTTCCACACAATACTCTTGGCCGCGCTCAAGGTATGAAATTGAAAGTATTCGTTGGAGCTGAGCACACTCACGCTGCACAACAACCAGAAGTTCTTGATATTTCAGGACTTATCTAAGGAAAGGAACAATAAAGTATGTCACAAGCACAATATGCAGGTACTGGACGTCGTAAAAACGCTGTTGCACGCGTTCGCCTTGTTCCAGGAACTGGTAAAATCACTGTTAACAAAAAAGATGTTGAAGAGTACATCCCACACGCTGACCTTCGTCTTGTCATCAACCAACCATTCGCAGTTACTTCAACTGTAGGTTCATACGACGTTTTCGTTAACGTTGTAGGTGGTGGATACGCTGGTCAATCAGGAGCTATCCGTCACGGTATCGCTCGTGCCCTTCTTCAAGTAGACCCAGACTTCCGCGATTCATTGAAACGCGCAGGACTTCTTACACGTGACTCACGTAAAGTTGAACGTAAGAAACCAGGTCTTAAGAAAGCTCGTAAAGCATCACAATTCTCAAAACGTTAATCAATGCGATTATATCAACGTTTACAGACATTCAAGAATTATTTCTTGGATGTCTTTTTTTGCTTAAAAATCAATAATTTCCCTGAAAAATTCCCTGAGATTTCCCTTAATCATTTTTTGAGATTCCTAAAAGCAATTTCACCGACTGTCTGATTAACTGTATCAGCTGTATTTACATATATTTTTGTTACCTGTTTATCGCTATGAGTTAGAGCTTCAGAAATAGTCTCAAGTGAAATACCTGCTTGTTTAGCAAGATGTTGGAATTTATGAGGTCCTTGATGGATATTATTTTTCTTCATAGTATGTTGTGTTATAATGTAGATACGATATGAAAAAATTAAGATATCTCTTTAAATGCTGTAAATGTCACTTTGTGTGAACATGAGTACATTTGAATTTAGAGAATGATAGGAGATGGTTTACAATGATAAGTTTAGAGCTGATGTCTGAAGAAAATAGCATAGATATTTATTATTTTGAAAAAGAAAATCGGGAGTATTTTGAGCGAAGTTTACCTCCTAGACCAGCTCACTATTTTGACTCAGAAGGTTTTAAAGAACTTACAAGGGAATTGTTAAGGGAACAAGAGAATCATGATGTCTACATGCATCTTATTAGAGATGCACAAGGCATTATGGTCGGAAGAATCAATTTAAGTGTTTTAGGGAAGGATAGAAAAACAGCAGAACTTGGATATAGGATTGGAGAAAATGTTACTAATTTAGGTTATGCAAGTGAAGCGGTTAAACTCGTTTTAGACAAGGCCTTTACTACTTATGGTTTACATAAGATTATCGCAGGGACGGCAACGGACAATCGGGCTTCCCAGAGAGTGCTTTTAAAAAATGGTTTCACCTTTAGTAAAATCATAGAAAATGACTTTCAAATGCATAACGAGTGGATTCATACGGCAGTATTTGAGATAAGGAATCTATAGCATCATCATTACAAGTCGTTTGCCAAAACTCAACATTCCCAGTAGACATTCGTCTACTTTTTTTATATAATAAAACTAAACCAAAACGGTTGAGTTTCAAAAATAGAGTCAACCTACGATGAAACATCACACTAGGAGGGAAGTCATGTACCAACCAGAAAAACTTAAGGCTCGGAGAAAAGAGTTAAAGCTAACACAGAAGGAAATTGCAGAGCAGCTTGGCATTAGTTTTCAGGCTTATTCGGCTTGGGAGCGTGGAGTCAAGGAGCCTTCTGAAGAAAAGGTTGCTCAGCTAGAGAAAATCTTAAAAGTACCAAAAGGCTATTTTACTCAAATCGAAATTGTCCGTCTCTACAATAGTCTTTCTAACCAAGGGAAAGAAAAGGTGGTAGTCTATGCTCGCAACCTGGTTCAAGAAGAACAAGCTAAGAAGGTAACGGCCATGCCAGAAAAACTTTTCGAGTATCATGTCTACGAACGCATGTCAGCTGGGATCGGTGCTTCAGTTTATGATGATCGAAACTTTGACACGGTTTACTTTAATGAGGAACTAGCTCACGATTTTGCTTCCTGGGTCTCTGGGGATTCTATGGAACCCAAGTATCAAAATGGTTCCGTGGCTCTGATTCGAGAGACTGGATTTGATTATGATGGCGCTGTCTATGCAGTGGTTTGTAACAACCAGACCTATATCAAACGGATCTATCGAGAAGAAGATGGCTTGCGTTTAGTTTCCATCAATCCTAAATACAAGGATATTTTCATCTCTTATGAGGAAGATCCGCGGATTGTAGGCATTATCGTGGGCAACTTTGTACCGATGGAGGGATAGCCTATGGGCTACTTTGATTATTCCAGAGAGCCCAAAAGTGATATTGCCTTTGTCGATATGAAGTCCTTTTATGCCAGTGTTGAGTGTGTGGAAAGAGGACTTCATCCTCTTAAAACTTCCCTTTGTGTCATGAGTCGAGCGGATAATTCTGTTGGGCTTATTCTTGCCTCCTCACCTATGTTCAAAAAGGTCTTTGGGAAAGCAAATGTAGGCCGTGCTTATGACCTGCCCTTTGATATTAAGACGCGTAAATTTTCCTACTACAATGCCAAGAAACAAGGCTTGCGGACAGACTCAGACTATGTGAAATTTATCGAAGACTGGGCTCGGGTGACCGTGATTGTCCCTCCTCGGATGGATAAGTATATCGCAGTTAATATAGAAATCCAACGAATCTTTCAGAATTATGGCAGTCCAGATGATATTTATCCCTACTCTATTGATGAGGGCTTTATCGATTTGACTAGTTCGCTCAATTATTTTGTTCCAGACCAGCAGATTTCTCGCAAAGATAAGCTGGATATGCTTTCGGCTCGTATCCAGAGGGATATCTGGCGGCAGACAGGGATTTACTCGACGGTGGGCATGTCTAATGCCAATCCTCTGCTTGCTAAGCTAGCCTTGGATAATGAAGCCAAGCACACACCGACCATGAGGGCCAACTGGTCTTACCAAGACGTGGAAGATAAGGTTTGGTCCATTCCAAAGATGACCGATTTTTGGGGGATTGGACATCGGATGGAGAAGCGCTTGAATGCCTTAGGGATTCGTTCAATTAAGGAATTGGCCAATAGCAATCCTGACGTTCTGAAGAAAGAACTTGGTCAAGCTGGACTTCGCTTATGGTTTCATGCCAATGGGATTGACGAGAGTAATGTTCATAAACCCTATAAAGCGAAATCTCACGGCTTGGGCAATTCGCAAATTTTACCGAGAGATTATGTTAAGCAGCGAGATATCGAAATTATACTCCGAGAGATGGCTGAGCAGGTGGCTATCAGGCTTCGAAGAGCTAGTAAAAAGGCGACAGTGGTATCTATTCATCTTGGTTTTTCTAAGCATGAAGAACAACGGTCGATTCATACTCAAATGAAGATTGAGCCGACCAATAACACCAGTATTTTGGTCAGCTATGTATTGAAATTATTCCATAGTAAATACACTTCTGGTGCTGTTAGGAGTGTTGCCATCAGTTATTCAGGATTTGTGGACGAATCCTTTGGATTGATTTCCCTTTTTGATGATGTTGATAAGCTAGAAAAAGAAGAAAGGCTCCAGACGGCCATTGATTCTATTCGAGAGCAATTCGGATTTACTTCTCTCTTGAAGGCGACTGTCTTAGAGGATGCATCGAGAAGTATTGCCAGAAGTAAGCTGATCGGAGGGCATTCTGCTGGAGGATTAGATGGACTCAAATGATTGATCGTTCTTACTTACCTTTTCAATCCGCGAGGGACTACCAGGATCCAGGAATGCAGAAGTGGATGGGATTTTTCTTATCGGAGCATACGAGTTCACTCAGTGAAGAAAAAAATCGTGTCGATTTGTCGACTGATTTGAATCCAGTTGAGAAGTTGTTGTTACTTTCCCAGCTCTACGTTGGGCGGCTAAAAGGCTCTTTTGTGGTCAAGGAGAAAAATCATAAAAGCACGATATTGGGTGAAGTAAGAGAATTATCTCCTCAAGAAATCTCTGTTAAAACTGATGAGGGCTATAGATTGATAAGGGTAGATGATATTCTCGCAATCCAATTATGTCAGGAGGAAGTTCATGACTAGAAAAGAGCTATATGAAAATAAATTGCAGATGGATTATTTCTCAGATGACTACATTCGTTTTGAAGAAGATTTCCAAAAATACTCTGCCATGAATGTACCTCTGACTTTCCTGATTGACGACATTCTACGAACCATGGCCATCAACCAAAAGAACTACTTTGTCTTGAACAAGGAAAATGCCAAGGATGGTAGGGAGCATCGGTTTTATTTTAGGGTGAAGATGTCCGAAAATAAAGCCGTTAGAGGTTTTAAGTATACTTTTTGTATTTAGACAACGAAGAGGCTAGGATAAAAGTCTTTAAAATCAAAAAAACGCATATTATCAGGTATTGAAAAACCTTGATAATATGCGTTTTATCATAGAAAGATCTATTTCATTTTCTGCTAAAATTAAGTTATTGTCCAGCCGTCGTCGATTGATTATTGAAGATTAACTTTATTTTTCAAGATATAGTAGGTTCCGAGATAGAAGGCTGCGCTGAGGATGAGGTCTTTAACGATTTCAAAGGAGATCATCCAATTGTAGTCGATATCTATGCGAAGGTTGAGACCAACAAAGCCGAGAATGGTTTGGATAACAATATAGGCTAAAACGGCAAGAGCTGTACGGTATTCATTAAAGAGTTGTCCAATTGAAATAGACAAGTAGATGCAAAGGATGCTTGCTACAGTGCTAAGGATGAATGAAATCACAGAAAGCCAGAAACTATCCATGTAAAATTTAAAGAGGTATTCGAGAGAAAAGATATCAAGGAAGTTTGCGCCAGTCAGAACTAAAATGATATAAATACTCAAGATAAAGACTAATGAGCTCGCCAGAGACCAGATGAAAGCACCCAAAAGTTTGGATAAAATGATTTGGTGCTCAGATACGGGGAGTGTGAGAGTTAGGTATCCCTGACGATCATAGACACTACCCTTGAAGCGACGGATGATCAAAATCAAGGTTGAAATACTTAAGGTAATGATTAGTCCACCAAAAACTAGAGCCAGAAAAACTAACATAATCATTTGTTGATCAGGTGTATCGATGGATTTTAGGGAATTAGCTTGAACCCCGATAAGGGCAGAAAGAGCCAACACAGCACCATAGAGGGCTAAATACCATTTGTTAACATTTTTAAATTCATAACGAACTAAATTCCAAAACATAATAATCTCCTTTATCTAGGCTTTGAATTCGTGGCGGAAGAGCTGGTCGATAGACTCTCCAGACTCATAGCGAATATCATCAACATTTCCTTGACGGACGACTTTTCCATCCTTGAGGAAGATAATCTCATCCAAGATTGGTTCGATATCTGAAATCAAGTGAGTTGAAATCAAGACAGTCGAAGTTGGAGAGTAGTTGTTAATGATGGTGTTCAAGATATAGTCACGAGCCGCTGGGTCTACACCCCCGATTGGTTCGTCAAGCACGTATAGACGAGCATCACGACTCATGACAAGGATCAACTGAACCTTTTCTTTGTTCCCTTTTGAGAGTTTCTTGAAACGGCTGTTTTCATCAATGCCAAGATCACGAAGGAGACCTTGAGCACGTTCCAGATTAAAATCTTGGTAGAAGGTCTTGAAATAAGTGAGAGCTTCTTTGACCTTCATCTGTTCGTTGAGGTAGGTCGTATCAGGGAGATAAGAAACAATCGCTTTAGTTGCTGGACATGGTTCCATGTCGTTGATAAGGATACGTCCTTCATCAGGTTGGAGCAAGCCGTTGATTAGTTTAATCAAGGTTGTCTTTCCAGAACCGTTTGGGCCAAGGAGGCCAACGATTTTTCCAGCTGGAATTTCAAGGGAAACATTTGTAAGAGCAGGGCTTGCTCCATAGGATTTTGACACATTTTCAAATGCTAACAAGGTCATAGTTTAAACTCCTTCAATATAATCTCTCAAAACAGTCGGTAGTTCTTCTTTTTCATAGCCAAATTCTACCATGCCTGTTACAAACTGTTGCAGCTGTTCTTCTGACAGTTGCTTACGGGATTGGAGGATCAAGTCCAAATCCTCTGTGACAAAGCGTCCAGATGTCCGCTTGGTATAGACAAAGCCTTCTCTCTCCAAGTCCGATAGGGCACGCTGGATGGTGTTGGGATTGACCCCTGCCTCGCTTGCTAATTCTCTAACGGTTGGAAGCTGTTGATTGGGCTCGAGTTTATGGGAAATAATCTGCAATTTGATTTTCTCCATAATCTGCAAATAAATGGGTTTATTGTTATCAAATGTCCAAGACATCACGATCTCCTTTCTAATTACCTTTGTGTTAATTCAATAATACAACAAAACAAAAAACTTGTCAAGCCAAAAGGAGAATTATTTTGGGAATTGTTCAAAAAATGGTATAATGAAAAGAAAACGACAAGGAGGGAAAGGCATGCGTTGTCCAAAATGTGGCGCTACAAAATCAAGTGTGATCGATAGTCGCCAGGCTGAAGAAGGAAATACAATCAGAAGAAGACGTGAGTGTGAAGAGTGTCAGCAT
Source organism: Streptococcus nidrosiense (assembly GCF_042140045.1). Lineage (NCBI taxonomy): Bacteria > Bacillati > Bacillota > Bacilli > Lactobacillales > Streptococcaceae > Streptococcus > Streptococcus nidrosiense. The sequence goes on along the minus strand of NZ_CP152419.1, from coordinate 70,952 downwards.
CGGTTTACAACCTATGAACGTGTTGAAGAGAGAACGCTGGTTGTGGTAAAAAAAGATGGTACACGGGAACAATTTTCAAGAGATAAAATCTTTAACGGGATTATTCGTTCAGCCCAGAAACGTCCAGTGTCAAGTGATGAGATTGGCATGGTGGTCAATCGCATCGAACAAAAACTCCGTAGTCGCAATGAAAATGAAATTCAGAGTGAGGTTATTGGCTCTTTGGTTATGGAAGAGTTGGCAGAGTTAGATGAGATTACTTATGTACGTTTTGCCAGTGTTTACCGTAGCTTTAAGGATGTGAGTGAACTTGAAAGCCTACTCCAGCAGATCACACAATCCTCTAAAAAGAAAAAGGAAAAATAAATGAAGCCAAATGACCGTTTTTCTTTTGTAAAGAATAATCGGGTGTCGCAAGATACCTCATCAATGGTGCAGTGCTACCTCCCGATTATCGGTCAGGAGGCGCTGAGCCTCTATCTTTATGCTGTGACTTTTTGGGATGGTGGTCAAAAGGAACATCTCTTTGCAGCTATGCTTAATCATCTGAATTTCGGGATGGATACCCTTTTAAAGGCTTTTAAAACTCTAACAGCCATGAAATTGGTGACCCTCTATCAGCAGGGGGAGGCCTATAACTTGTTACTCCATTCTCCCTTATCAACTCAAGAATTTTTACAACATACAGTTTATCGGACTTTGTTAGAAAAAATGATTGGGGATAGTGCGGTTGCAGCCATGAGACAGGAAGGTGTTGAAGGGGAACCTATCTCGGTGTCCTTGAGTCAAATCTTTCCTCAGTTATCTGAGTCTGCGAGTCAAGAAACCTCTGGCAGTCAGCCAGCAGCAGATGATTTTGATTTGGAGCATTTCCGTCAGCTTATGGCTCGCGATGGTCTTCGTTTTAAAGATGAGACTTCGGATGTTCTGGCCTTGTTTGCAATAGCAGACGAGCAGAAGTGGACCTGGTTTGAGACTTATCATGTAGCCAAAGCGACAGCAGTGTCGCAAGTGATTTCTGTCAAACGCATCCGCGAAAAGATAGCGCAAAAGCCTGTGACTTCTGACTTTAGTCCCAAGGAAGCAACCATTATCCGAGAGGCTAAGAGAAAGACAGCCTTGCAGTTCCTTGCTGAGATTAAGCAGACCCGCAAGGGAAGTATTACTCAGACTGAACGGGACCTGCTCCAGCAGATGGCAGCCTTGGGTTTGCTGGATGAAGTGATCAATGTTATCTTGCTCCTAACCTTTAATAAGGTTGATTCAGCTAATATCAATGAAAAATACGCCATGAAGGTGGCTAATGACTACGCCTATCAAAATATTCGTAGTGCCGAGGAGGCTGTCCTCCGTATTCGTGAACGTGGCCAAAAAGCAAAAACGCAAAAGCAAAATCAGACTGCCCCAGCAAAAACCAATGTGCCTAAATGGAGCAATCCTGAATATAAGAATGAAACGAGCGAAGAAACTCGTTTAGAACTAGAACGTAAGAAACAAGAAATGTTAGCTCGATTAGAAAAAGGAGGAGACTAGATGGAAAGTGTCGGAGACGTACTCAAGCGTCAACCAAGCCGATTTCAGTATCAGGATTTGGTCCAGCAAATTGTACAAGATCCTGATGTGGCGGTTTTTATCCAGCAAGCATCCCTCAGCCAAGAAGAGTTAAATCGGAGTATCTCCAAGTTTAATCAATACATCACGGAACGCGATAAGTTCCTCCGAGGAGATACAGACTATATCGCGCGTGGCTACAAGCCTATCCTAGTCATGAACCATGGCTATGCAGATGTCTCTTATGAAGAGACTCCAGAGCTAATCGCGGCAGAAAAAGAAGCGGCGATTAAAAACCGTCTCAAGCTAATCAATCTTCCAGCTAGTCTTAAAAAAGCTAGCCTAGCTCAAGTAGACTTGGATGATTTGGGGCGCTTGCCAGTTTTTGAAAAGCTTTTAGACTTTGTGGAGCAATATCCAGCTATTCGAAAAGGTCTGTACTTATATGGAGACTTTGGTGTGGGTAAAAGTTTCATGGTGGCTGCTCTAGCTCATGATTTATCTGAAAAACGTGGAGTATCTACAACTCTGCTCCACTATCCGAGCTTTGTCATTGATGTCAAAAATGCTATTGGGGATGGCTCTGTCAAAACCTTGGTAGATGAAATCAAGCTGGCAGAAGTTCTGATTTTGGATGATATCGGTGCTGAGCAATCAACACCGTGGGTCCGTGATGAAATCTTGCAGGTGATTCTTCAGTATCGCATGCAGGAAGATTTACCGACTTTCTTTACTTCAAACTTCAATTTTGAAGATTTGGAAAAACATTTTGCAAAAGGCAAGAACGGAAATGACGAAACTTGGGAAGCCAGACGTGTCATGGAACGTATCCGTTACCTTGCTGAAGAAACACAACTAAAAGGAGAAAACCGTCGATGACAGAAACTACAACATTAATGAAGTCCCACTCTTCAGTACGTCGCTTTAAGGAACAAGAAATTCCTCAAGCTGACCTAACTGAAATTTTAACTGCCGCACAAATGGCCTCTTCTTGGAAAAACTTCCAATCTTATTCTGTGATTGTTGTAAGAAGCCAAGAAAAGAAGGATGCCTTATTTGAGCTAGTTCCTCAGGAAGCGATTCGCCAGTCTGCAGCCTTTCTCCTCTTTGTCGGTGACCTAAACCGTGCAGAAAAAGGGGCTCGTCTCCATACGGATGTTTTCCAACCTCAAGGGGTGGAAGGACTCCTCATCACTTCAGTAGATGCTGCGCTTGCTGGGCAAAATACCTTGCTTGCGGCAGAAAGCCTAGGCTACGGTGGAGTGATTATCGGTTTGGTGCGTTACAAGTCTGTTGAATTAGCAGAATTGTTTAAGCTTCCTGACTATACCTATCCAGTCTTTGGGATTGCACTAGGTGTTCCAAATCAAAAGCATGCTGTAAAACCAAGATTGCCACTAGAGAATGTTGTCTTTGAGGAAGAATACCAAGAACAGTCAACTGAGGCAATCGAAGCCTATGACCGTGTACAGACTGAATATGCAGGTGCGCGTGCGACTACAACTTGGAGTCAACGTTTGGCAGAGCAATTCGGCAATCAAGAACCAAGCTCGACTCGAGAAAATCTTGAGCAGAAGAAGTTATTGTAGAAAGTGAGAAAACATGGCCTTACCAACTGTTGCCATTGTGGGACGTCCCAATGTTGGGAAATCAACCCTATTTAACCGTATCGCGGGAGAACGCATCTCAATCGTAGAAGATGTTGAAGGTGTAACGCGAGATCGTATTTATGCCACGGGTGAGTGGCTTAACCGTTCTTTTAGTATGATTGATACTGGAGGGATCGATGATGTCGATGCTCCGTTTATGGAACAAATCAAACACCAGGCAGAAATTGCCATGGAAGAAGCAGATGTTATCGTCTTTGTCGTATCTGGTAAAGAAGGAATTACAGATGCGGACGAATACGTTGCCCGTAAACTTTATAAAACTCATAAACCAGTCATCCTAGCCGTTAACAAGGTTGACAATCCAGAGATGCGAAATGATATCTATGATTTCTACGCTCTAGGTTTGGGCGAACCACTACCGATTTCATCTGTTCATGGTATCGGGACAGGGGATGTACTGGATGCTATCGTTGAAAATCTCCCACATGAAGTTGAAGAAGAAAATCCAGATGTCATTAAATTCAGCTTGATTGGTCGTCCCAATGTCGGAAAATCTAGCTTGATCAATGCCATTTTGGGAGAAGATCGCGTCATTGCCAGCCCTGTCGCTGGTACTACTCGTGATGCCATTGACACTCATTTTACAGATGCTGACGGTCAAGAGTTTACCATGATTGATACTGCTGGTATGCGTAAGTCAGGTAAAGTCTATGAAAATACTGAGAAATACTCTGTCATGCGTGCCATGCGTGCTATTGACCGTTCAGATGTAGTTTTGATGGTCCTCAATGCCGAAGAAGGTATTCGTGAGTATGACAAGCGTATCGCTGGATTTGCCCATGAAGCTGGTAAAGGGATGATTATCGTGGTCAATAAGTGGGATACTCTTGAAAAAGATAACCATACTATGAAAAACTGGGAGGAAGATATCCGTGAGCAGTTCCAATACCTGCCTTACGCACCGATTATCTTTGTATCAGCCTTGACCAAGCAACGTCTCCACAAGTTGCCTGAGATGATCAAGCAAATCAGCGAGAGTCAAAATACCCGTATCCCATCAGCTGTCTTGAATGATGTGATTATGGATGCCATTGCTATCAATCCAACACCGACCGACAAAGGGAAACGCCTCAAGATTTTCTATGCGACACAAGTGGCAACCAAACCACCGACCTTTGTCATCTTTGTCAACGAAGAAGAACTCATGCACTTCTCTTACTTGCGTTTCTTGGAAAATCAAATCCGCAAGGCCTTTGTCTTTGAAGGAACACCAATCCATCTCATCGCAAGAAAACGTAAATAAAAAAGTAGAATCTGGAATGACATTTCCAGATTTTTTTGATAGAATGAAGCTAAAGAAAACGCTATCGAAAAGAGGTGTCGATAATGAAACTGTCGTTTAATCAATTGATACTCTTATTTCCTTGCTTTTGCTTTTTCTATTGGATAGACAATGCTGATAGAAACAGTAAGTTTTTCCCCATCATCTACTATTTCTACTGGATTTATTTTTCCCTTTTAGCTCTATTTAGCCTGGATTTGACAATTTTTTCATTCTTATTTTTCCCTCTTGTTCTGAAACATGTATCAGATATGAGTGCTTGGGGTGTTTGGTTGCTGTTGATAGTCCTATCTCTAGGCAGTGACTGGCTAGACTACATCTTCTTCAAAAAAATGTTTCGTTTGAGACGGGAGTTAGGGAAATCTAAAGGCGGAAGGCATTGATTTATACTCTTCGAAAATCAAATCCGCAAGGCCTTTGTCTTTGAAGGAACACCGATTCACCTGATCGCAAGAAAACGGAAGTAGTGGATGTAAAAAAAGGTAGAGCATCAAGACTTGTTCTACCACTTATCTACCCCACCAAATCATTTGCAAAAGATGTGAACAGGATTTGGTTTGTAGTATATTATTGAAATTGAAAAAGGATGGAATGATTTTCCATCCTTTTTATAGCGGAATAAATTTATATTCCTAGGGGGACAATGTTTAATCTTTCTTACCTTTTAGTAAGAAGGTAGCTGAGAGGGCTAGGCTGAGACTTGCCATAAAGAGGAGAGGGCTAGCTTGTTCACCTGTGGCTGGGAGTTGTTTGTCATTCGTAGAGACCTGATCATTGGCTTCATTACTTTCAACCAATGGTTTTGTGGTTTCTAGGTTTCTTTCTTCCGTATGAGCTGGGACAGGTTTAACAGTTGAGCCTTCTGTCTTGTAAACAATAGCGTAGGTGCTCACGTCAAAAGTAATAAACTCAATCATACCATCTCGAATGGTGAATTCTTGTGGTTTTAATTCACTTGTTGAAGTTAATTGATAAAGTTCTTGAACATCACCTGAAATTGGTAGTTGAACGAGTACAGCACCTTTTGGTTGAACTGGTTGTCCATCTTTATCCTTGAGTTGAAGAGTGTAAGCATCGTATTTCTTGCCCAAGAGTTCTTTGTTTTCAACTTTTTGACTATCGAGGTAGCTTGCGCCTTCGAGTTCAGTTGTTCCACTAATAACTTGAACTCTTGTAGTCCTGTCTTTCAATACTTTGAGTTTAAACTCAGGAATTGTGTTACTTGGCGCGGCTTGACCACTACCTGTTCCAATAGGTTTGGTATATTCAGGCCTTTCCACAGTAGGTGCTTTCTGGTCCCCAACAGTTCCGATAGGTTTGGTATATTCAGGTCTTTCCACAGTAGGTGCCTCCTGATCCCCAGCAGTTCCGACAGGACCAGTGTATTCAGGTCTTTCCACAGTAGGCGCTTCCTGATCCCCAGCAGTTCCGATAGGACCAGTGTATTCAGGTCTTTCCACAGTAGGTGCTTCTTGATCCCCAGCAGTTCCGATAGGACCAGTGTATTCAGGTCTTTCCACAGTAGGTGCCTCCTGCTCCCCAGCAGTACCAATAGGATCTGTGTACTCAGGAATGGTTACTACTGGAGCAGGCTCATCCCCTTTACTTGTTTGGATTTTTTCTTCCACTGGACTAGTTTCATCCTTAGGAAATACTGTTACAACAGAGCTGCTTATTGTTTTTCCTTGGATGGCATAAGCTTCTATCGGATTACCAGCTTTACGATCTGTAGTTTCAGGGATGTCTAGTTGGACCTTATTATCCTTGATGGTTAGAACAGTTTGTTCACCTGATGTGACAAGATGGTCATCATCGACTTTTCTGAGTAGAAGAGGATCCTTGATACCAGGGAAGGTGACAGCGACTCCATCCCAATTACCAGTTGGTAGGGTTAAGGTAACAGTCTTATCTTTGGACTTAATAGGATCAAGGATTGGACTATCGAGAGACACAGATGGTGCCTTTAAGATATCAAAGGAATCAAGAGAGATTTTCTTTCGCCCTTCTGGAGAATCTGGATCTACTTTCAAAGTTAGGACGTGATCACCATCAGCTAGATTTGTGAATTCGCCAATCAAAGCACCTTTTTCTGTTGCTCCTGGAGTGAAGAAGTCAAGGGCTGGCATCTCTTTGCCATCCAGTGTGACAAGTGCCTTGCCTAGTGATGCTGTTTTTAATCCATAGATTCGGATACCTGTTCCAGAGAATGGGATGGTTGCAGTGGCTTCAGAAGCGAGGCTATCATCAGCGTTGATGTCAGCGTATTTTTCTGTAGAAGCATATAGTTCTGCATCGCTCCAATCCTTAAACATGGAACCATACTGGATTCGAGGGTCACGGTCGTCAATCTTCTCAACAGTTGCTCCTTGGCCTGGGAAGACTTTGAAGTAATCGAGAGAAATTTTTGCACGCTCGTTTGTACGTCCTTTGTGCTCGCGCTTAACAGTGATGGTCATGAGGTGAGAACCTGAAGAAAGATTTGTATAATGACCGATTAGGACACCTTTTTCAGTTGCTCCTGCTGTATAGAAGTCAAGTTCTCCAACAGATTTACCATCGATTTTAACGTCAGCAAGTCCCAATTGAGATGACTTGAGTCCGTAGATTTCAATACTAGGTCCATTGAATGGAATAGTTGCAGTCGCATCCTTATCGGAGTAATTTCCATTTGAGATATCGGCGTATTTTTCTGTTCCGCCAAAGAGTTCTGAATCAGCCCAGTTTCCATAAGCAGAGCCGTACTGGATGCGCTTGTCACGGTCATCCATCAACTCAGTGAAGGCATCGATAGAAGCAGGATCTGAAACTGGTGTTGTACGGTCCCCTAGCATAGCCTTAACGCTATAAGTATAGGCATGACTAGAATCAATCGAGCGATCGATAAAGTGAGTTTGGTTGGTGATGAACTCACGAACGCTAGGAGTTTGGCTGTTTTCATCCTTGCTTTCTCGTCGGATGACATAATAAGTTGCTCCCTCAACTGTGTTAAAGTCGAGTTCAGCTGTGACGGAATCTTTTCGAAGGGCTGATAAGCGAGTCACTCGTCCAGGGAAGTTTTCAAAGGTAATGACATCACCTTTTTGAGTCGCAAGTTGGATACGGTTATCTTTGAGGCGACTAGCTTGAACTTCCTTGCCATTAATCTTGATAATACTAGATTCGATATTTGGATAGTCTACGACTAAGTCTCCACCAACATTAGAAAGGAAAGATAGCGTTTCAAGATTTTTCTCTTTCCATTTCATGCTGACTTCAAAGTTACCACGAGCGACTAAGCCTGAGACTTGACCGTCTTTCCAAGCATCTGGAAGGGCTGGTAATGGGGCAATGTAGCCTGTGTGAGACTGAAGGAGCATTTCTGCCATACCGCTGGTTGCACCAAAGTTTCCATCGATTTGGAAAGGTGCGTGGGTATCCCAGAGGTTTTCTAGGGTTGAAGATCTAAGCTGTTCTGCCAACAAACGGTGGGCACGATTTCCATCTAAGAGACGAGCCCAGAGGTTGATTTTATTGGCCTTAGACCAACCAGTTCCACCATCTCCACGGTGGTTTAGGGTTGCGCGTGCAGCTTCTAGATATTCAGGTTGATCCTTGCCAAATAGAGTACCTGGGAAGAGTCCAACTAGATGAGAAACGTGGCGGTGATGGTTTTCAATGCCTTCGTTGGTGAATTGTGGGCTGTCTTCTTCGTACCATTCCTTGATACGGCCGTCTTGGTTGATATGAAGTGGTTTGAGCTTATCAAATTTAGCCTTCACTTCTGTCACCAAATCTTGGTCGACTTTCAGATGATTGGCTGCTTCCATATAGTCGTGGAATAACTGCCAAACTAGAGATTGGTCAAAGGTATTCCCAATCGTGATGGTTCCATGTTCTGGCGAGTAAGATGGAGAAGAAACCCAACGGTCACTAGCCTTGTCGTAGTGCAAGAAGGAATTCCAGAACTTGGCAGTTTCCTTGAGCATTGGATAAATCTTTTCTTTAAGATAAGTTTCATCCTTGGTGAATTTATAGTAGTCATAGACGTTTTGCATCATCCAAGCATTGGCAGCTGGAGACCAACCCCAATAATAGTTCCAGCCAGGAGTAGTCCAGCCAAATGGAGTCGCCTGAGTATGAACCAACCAACCGTTTTCTTGACCTTCTTTGGATTCGATACCTGCATATTCTTTAGCAGTGATACGGCCATAGTAACGCATGTCATCGATATAATTGATCATTGGCTTAGCCGTTTCTGAGAGATTACTCATGTAGGCAGGCCAGTAGTTCATTTGTAGGTTGACATTGAGGTGGTAGTCTGAGTTCCAAGGTGGATTATCTACAGCATTCCAGACCCCTTGCAAGTTGGCAGGGAGGGCATCTGTCCGGTTACGAGAAGAACTGATCAGTAGGTAACGTCCGTATTGGAAGAAGAGTTCTTCTAGCTTTTGACCTTTTGTTGGATTATAGGTTTGGAGAGCTTCTTTTGTAGTTTGATTAGACTTGCTACCGCCGAGGTTTAGTTGAACACGATTGAAAAGGCTTTGGTAATCCTTGATGTGGTCATTTTTCAGAGTCTCATAGTTTTTGGCTTTGGCAGCTTCTACGATAGATTTGACAGTTTTTTCTACATCAATATCCTTGCGATAATTAGTTTTTGGATTTTGAGCAAAATTAGTCTTGGCACTGAGTAGCAGTGTTGCATAACTGGCTCCAGTGACAGTCAAATAACCATCTTGAGCAGTGACTTGTCCGTCCGTCTTGATACCAAGATAGGAAGCAAATTTCAGACCATTATCTTTGACAGTTCCCTTGAGTAAAATACCATTAGAATCAACGCTCACAGTCCCTTGTTTGTACTTAGAATTCTCCCAAGAATAGTCTCCGTTAGCAATCAAATCTTCAGTCAAGCTATTCCAAAGGGTAAAATCAAGCGTCTTATCTCCCTTTTTAGTCAAGTGGGTAACAGTGACGTCGTCTGGATAACTAGAGAAGGTTTCTCGTTTGAAACTTGTCCCATCTTGAGTATAGGAGGTAGTTGTGATAGCTTCAGAAATGTCTAAGCCACGATGATAGTCAGTAACATTTTCCAAGCCCTTCTTCTGGTTATTAAAGACCATGAAGATATCACCGAAGGCTAGGTAGCGACCGTATTGGGCATTATTTGGCCCAACCAAATTTCTCTCTGCTAGTTGTTTGGCTTTTTGACGATCACCGTCCTCTAGGGCCTTACGGATTTCAGCTAAGACTTTGTAGCGGTCCTTGTAGTTTCCTCCATTGTAGTCTTGACTATCTGGCTGTGGGCCTCCAGACCAAAGTGTTTTTTCGTTGTACTGGATTCTTTCTTCACCGATGAGTCCGAAAACCTTGGCACCCATTTCTCCATTTCCGACTGGCAGGGCTTGTTTTTCCCATCCATCATAGGAAGGAGCAGTTGGTTGGTTGTAATGTAGTTCGTAATGTTCTTGCTTGTTCACAGGAAGTTCTGGTTTCTCGCTCTCCTTATTGTCAGCAGGGGCGGTAGTAGCACTTGTCTCTGACTGACTACTAGTTTGAGGTAGTTCTGTCCCTGGGTTTGTTTGCTTTTCAGCTGATTCAGCTACAGGCTGAGTCTCTGTGTTAGAAGTAACAACTTCCTCAACTTTGGTGTCCGGTTTAGCAGAGGTTTCAGTAATGGTTGCCTCACTTTCCGGAATCTCGACACCATCAGCGGCTACACCCTGTGCTGCTAAAAAAACAGCACCAAGTAAAACAGAGGCAGCTCCGACACTTAGTTTGCGGATGCTATACTTACAGGATTTTTCCCAATATCTCTTATCCACAAAATTCTCCTTTCTCAAATCTGTAAGCGCATACATTCTCTTTTAAAAAAATAAGTCTTGCAGAAATATGTGTGATTTTTTCAGATAATCTTAATATAACAAATAAACAAAACTATTGCAAGGGCTTTCAGGAGAAATGACTTTATTTTACCAAATTTTAGTTCTTTTTAATTCTATTGAAAAAGATCAGAGATAAAAAATAATCTGAGTAATTACCAACCCTTATGAAAGCGTAACTCAAACTAGTCAGGCGTGGGACTTTATGGTATAATATAGAAGATTCAAAAAGAAACAGGAGAAATGTTATGAACCTTATTTTAGCAATTGTATTGATTCTTTTAGCTTTTCTAGGAGGAGCTCTTGGAGGTATGTACTTGGTGCGCAAGCAAATCGAAAAAGAATTTGCGGATAACCCACGTTTGAATGCAGAAGCAGTTCGTACTCTGTTGAGTGCAAGCGGTCAAAAGCCAAGCGAAGCTAAAGTACAACAAGTTTACCACCAAATCATTCGCCAACAAAAAGCAGCCCTTGCTAACAATAAAAAGAAATAAATAGGAAAAGTCTGGGATGAAAGTTCCAGACTTCTCACTATGTTTGACTGATATTTAGAGACAAGACTTTTTCCTTGCATTCTATTGATATTTGATTATGATTAAGAGGGAGACAGTCGGGAGCTATCCAGTCTGTCAGAAATTTCAGGAAGAAATGTAATGATAATGAACTATCAATCAGAAAAAATACTAGAAAGAAGACTGTATGGATAATCGACCAATTGGTTTTTTGGATTCGGGTGTCGGGGGCTTGACGGTTGTGCGTGAACTCATGCGCCAGCTTCCCCATGAAGAAATCGTCTATATTGGAGATTCGGCACGGGCTCCCTATGGTCCCCGGCCTGCTGAGCAGATTCGTGAATATACTTGGCAGCTGGTCAACTTTCTTTTGACCAAGGATGTTAAGATGATTGTTATTGCTTGTAATACAGCAACGGCAGTCGTCTGGGAAGAGATTAAAGCTAAGTTGGATATTCCGGTGCTGGGTGTGATTTTGCCTGGTGCATCAGCAGCTATCAAAGCGAGTCAGGGTGGGAAGATCGGTGTGATTGGAACTCCGATGACGGTAAAATCAGATATTTATCGACAAAAGATTCATGATCTAGACCCAGATTTACAAGTGGAAAGCTTGGCCTGCCCTAAGTTTGCTCCCTTGGTCGAGTCAGGTGCTCTATCGACCAGTGTAACCAAGAAAGTTGTCTATGAAACCTTGCGTCCCTTGGTCGGAAAAGTAGATAGCTTGATTTTAGGCTGTACCCATTATCCGCTTCTTAGACTTATCATCCAAAATGTCATGGGGCCTAAGGTTCAGCTGATCGATAGTGGAGCTGAGTGTGTGCGTGATATTTCTGTCTTGCTCAATTACTTTGAGATTAACCGTAGCCGAGATGCGGCGCCCCTTCAACACCGTTTTTATACAACTGCAAATAGCCAAAGTTTTGCCCAGATAGGAGCAGAATGGCTGGAAAAAGAGATTCATGTGGAGCATGTAACATTATGACAAACAAAATTTATGAATACAAGGACGACCAGGACTGGTATGTTGGATCCTACAGTGTTTTTGGTGGCATTCGGACTTTGACGGATGATGACTTAGAGCTTCCTTTGTTTGATTTAGCCAAAATCTTTCGAGATGAGGAGCGAGGATTTCCGCTTTCAGTCACTGTTTTACGATACGGTTCAGCCTATCGCTTACTCTCTTTTGTGGTAGATATTCTCAACCAAGAAGCGGACCGAAACTTGGAAGTCATTCAACGTCAGGGTGCCTTGCTCTTAGTTGAAAATGGACAACTTCTGCATGTCGAATTGCCAAAAGAAGGAGTAAATGTTCAAGACTTTTTCGAGACAAATAAAGTCAGAGAAACCTTGTTGATTGCAACTCGTAACGAGGGTAAAACCAAGGAATTTCGTGCGATCTTTGACAAACTGGGCTATGACGTAGAAAATCTAAATGATTATCCAGACCTACCTGAAGTTGCTGAAACTGGTATGACCTTTGAAGAAAATGCTCGCCTCAAGGCTGAAACTATCTCTAAATTAACAGGCAAGATGGTTTTAGCTGATGACTCTGGTCTTAAAGTTGATGTCCTCGGTGGATTACCAGGTGTCTGGTCAGCTCGTTTCGCAGGAGTAGGGGCTACTGACCAAGAAAATAATGCTAAACTCTTGCACGAGTTGGCTATGGTCTTTGAACTCAAGGACCGTTCGGCACAATTCCACACCACCCTGGTCGTAGCTAGCCCAGGTAAGGAAAGCTTGGTTGTCGAAGCTGACTGGCCAGGTTATATTAACTTTGAACCTAAGGGTGAAAATGGTTTTGGTTATGATCCGCTCTTCTTAGTAGGAGAAACTGGTAAATCATCAGCTGAATTAACCCTCGAAGAAAAAAATAGTCAATCCCACCGTGCCTTAGCCGTTAAGAAACTTTTGGAGGTATTTCCATCATGGCAAAGCAAACCATCATTGTAATGAGTGACTCCCACGGAGATAGCTTGATTGTAGAAGAAATCCGTAACCGCTATTTGGGGAAAGTCGATGCTATTTTTCACGATGGTGACTCTGAGCTTCGCCCAGATTCACCCCTCTGGGAAGGAATCCAAGTAGTCAGAGGGAACATGGATTTTTATTCAGATTATCCAGAACGCTTGGTGACTCAACTAGGCCCTACCAAGATCATCCAGGCCCATGGACACTTATTTGATATTAACTTCAATTTCCAAAAGCTTGATTTCTGGGCGCAGGAAGAAGATGCAGATATTTGCCTTTATGGTCACTTGCATGTTCCAAATGCTTGGATGGAAGGAAAGACCCTCTTTTTAAATCCAGGTTCTATCAGTCAGCCACGTGGGACCATCAGAGAATGTCTCTATGCCCGTGTAGAGATTGATGATAGCTACTTTAAAGTGGACTTTTTGACACGTAACCATGAGGTCTATCCAGGCTTATCCAAGGAGTTTGCTCGATGATTGCCAAAGAGTTTGAACAGTTTTTACTGGAGCAAGAGGAAACCTTTTTAACTCCTGCTGAAAATTTGGCTGTACTCATTGATAGCCACAATGCAGATCATGCAATTCTCCTCCTTAGCCAGATGACCTATACCAGAGTGCCAGTAGTGACTGATGAGAAAGAATTTGTCGGAACCATTGGACTTAGAGACATTCTGGCCTACCAGATGGAGCAGAGCTTGAGTCAGGAAGCTATGGCAGACACGGATATTGTACATATGACCAAGAAGGACGTAGCAGTTGTCAGTCCAGACTATACACTGACGGATGTTTTACATAAGTTAGTGGATGAGTCTTTCCTACCAGTCGTTGACAAGGATGGTATCTTCCAAGGCATTATCACACGGAAATCAATCCTTAAGGCTGTCAATGCTCTCTTGCATGACTTTAGTAAGGGATATGAGATTCGAAGCAAATGAGAGAAGGAATTTCAGCATTTTTAGAAGAAAAACAAGGTTTGTCTGTAAATTCTAAGCAATCCTATAAGTATGACTTGGAGCAGTTTTTAGATTTGATTGGAGAACGAATCTCTGAGACAAGTTTAAAAATCTACCAAGCTCAACTATCAAATTTTAAAATTAGTGCCCAAAAGCGTAAGGTTTCTGCTTGCAATCAATTTCTTTACTTTTTATACCAGAAGGGGAAAATTGACACCTTTTATCGTTTAGAATTGCCGAAACAGGCTGAGAAAAAGCAAGTTCAGTCAGAACTTTTAGACCTCAGTTCTTTCTGGCAAGAAAGTGCTTATCCAGAAGGACGCTTGCTAGCCTTGTTAATAGTAGAATTGGGCCTCTTGCCGAGTGAAATTCTAGCCTTAAAAACAAGTGATGTGAACCTAGATTTTCAAGTGTTGAGAGTCAATAAAGCTTCTCAACAAAGAATCTTGAGCCTTCCCACAAACCTGCTTGCAGAGTTAGAACCCTTGATGGGACAGACCTACCTCTTTGAAAAAGCTGGGAAGCCATACTCTCGTCAATGGGCCTTTCGACAGTTAGAAGCCTTTCTAAAAGAAAGAAGTTTTTCAGACTTATCTGCCCAAGGATTGAGAGAACAGTTTATATTAAGACAAATTGAAGAAAAGGTTGACTTGTACGAAATCGCTAAAAAATTAGGATTAAAGACAGTCATGACCTTGGAAAAATATAGATAATGGATATTAAATTAAAAGATTTTGAAGGGCCTTTGGATCTTCTTTTGCACTTGGTTTCAAAGTACCAGATGGATATCTATGATGTACCGATTACAGAGGTTATCGAGCAATATCTAGCCTATATCTCGACCTTACAAGCCATGCGTTTGGAAGTCGCAGGTGAGTACATGGTCATGGCTAGTCAACTCATGCTGATCAAGAGTCGCAAGCTCTTGCCAAAGGTTGCAGAAGTGACAGATCTAGAGGATGACCTAGAGCAGGACCTCTTTTCTCAAATCGAAGAATACCGCAAGTTTAAACTTTTGGGAGAGCAGTTGGAAGAGAAACATCAAGAACGAGCTCAATATTACTCAAAAGCACCTACAGAGCTGATTTATGAGGATGCTGAACTTGTGCATGATAAGACGACGATTGATCTTTTCTTAGCCTTTTCAAACTTGCTTTCCAAGAAAAAGGAAGAATTCTCGCAAAATCATACAACCATTCTACGAGATGAGTATAAGATTGAGGATATGATGGTTATCGTCCGAGAAGCCTTGGTTGACGGAGAGCAATTGCGCTTGCAGGATTTGTTTAAAGAAACCAAGGATTTACAAGAGGTCATCACGCTCTTTTTAGCAACCTTGGAGTTGATTAAAACCCAAGAAATTCTCTTAATTCAAAAAGAGAGCTTTGGAGATATCTATCTCCTGAAAAAGAATGAGGAAAATCAAGTAGAACAAAGTCAGGCTTGATAGAGAGGAAATATGAGTACTTTAGCAGAAATAGAAGCGCTCTTGTTTGTAGCGGGTGAAGAGGGTATTAGGATTCGCCAGTTGGCTGAGGTCCTATCACTTCCACCGACTGGGATTCAGCAGAGTCTAGAAAAATTAGCCAAAAAGTATGAAAAAGACCAGGATTCTAGTCTAGCCCTGATTGAGACAGGTGGTGCTTATAGATTAGTCACCAAGCCTCAATTTGCAGCCATTTTGAAAGAATACTCTAAGGCACCCATCAATCAGAGCCTGTCTCGGGCTGCCCTTGAAACCTTGTCCATCATTGCCTACAAGCAGCCTATCACACGGATAGAGATCGATGCTATTCGGGGGGTTAATTCAAGTGGAGCGCTAGCTAAGTTGCAAGCCTTTGACTTGATAAAAGAAGACGGGAAAAAAGAGGTTCTTGGACGCCCTAATCTCTATGTAACGACGGATTATTTCCTAGATTACATGGGCATTAACCATTTGGAAGAGTTGCCCGTGATTGATGAGCTTGATATTCAAGCACAAGAAAGCCAATTATTTGGTGAAAGGATAGAAGAAGATGAGAATCAATAAATATATTGCCCACGCAGGTGTGGCCAGTAGGAGAAAAGCAGAAGAGTTGATCAAGCAAGGATTGGTGACGGTTAACGGCCAAGTGGTTCGTGAACTAGCAACGACTATCAAGTCAGGCGACAAGGTCGAAGTTGAAGGTCAACCCATCTATAACGAAGAAAAGGTCTACTATCTGCTCAATAAACCACGCGGTGTGATTTCCAGTGTGACAGATGACAAGGGTCGTAAGACTGTTGTAGATCTCTTACCCAATGTAAAAGAACGTATTTACCCTGTGGGACGTTTGGACTGGGATACATCAGGTGTTTTGATTTTGACCAATGATGGGGACTTTACAGATGAGATGATTCACCCTCGTAATGAGATTGATAAGGTCTATGTTGCGCGTGTGAAAGGAATTGCCAACAAAGAAAATCTTCGTCCCTTGACTCGAGGGGTTGAGATTGATGGCAAGAAAACCAAGCCAGCTGTTTATGAGATTCTTAAAGTAGATCCAGTTAAAAACCGTTCAGTTGTACAGTTGACAATCCATGAGGGACGCAATCACCAGGTCAAAAAAATGTTTGAAGCTGTTGGTCTCCAAGTAGATAAACTCTCTCGAACTCGTTTTGGTCATCTAGACTTGACAGGACTTCGTCCAGGAGAATCACGTCGTCTCAATAAAAAAGAAATCAGCCAACTACACACCATGGCTGTAACCAATAATAAATAATGAAAAAAATCTTAATTGCGCCAGTGCGCTTTTACCAGCGCTTTATCTCGCCGGCTTTTCCACCTTCTTGCAGATTTGAGCCTAGTTGTTCAAACTATATGATTCAGGCTATTGAAAAACATGGATTCAAGGGAGTTTTGATGGGCTTGGCTAGGATATTACGTTGCCATCCTTGGTCTGAAACGGGTAAAGATCCAGTACCAGACTACTTTTCATTAAAACGAAATACAAGAGAAGAAGGATCACATTTGTGATTCTTTTATTGTTATAAGAGTAAGTTACTTGGTAAAATGTTGATTTCCACTACCTTTCTCCTATAAAAAGTGGTAAAATGGTTGAAAGAAAGAAGGGATAGAAATGACAACATTATTTTCTAAAATCAAAGAAGTAACAGAACTTTCCGCTATCTCAGGTCATGAAGCACCTGTTCGAGCTTATCTTCGTGAAAAATTAACACCTCACGTGGATGAAGTCGTGACTGATGGCTTGGGTGGTATTTTTGGGGTTAAACACTCAGAAGTTGAAAATGCACCTCGTGTTTTGGTAGCCTCTCACATGGATGAAGTTGGTTTTATGGTTAGTGAAATCAAAGCAGACGGCACCTTCCGAGTAGTCAGCATTGGTGGTTGGAACCCTATGGTTGTTAGCAGCCAGCGTTTTAAACTCTTTACGCGCCAAGGACGTGAAATTCCAGTCATCTCAGGTTCAGTACCTCCACATTTGACTCGAGGCACAGGTGGCCCAACCATGCCAGCTATTTCAGATATCGTTTTTGACGGTGGTTTTGCGGATAAGGAAGAAGCTGAAAGTTTTGGTATCCGTCCTGGGGACACAATCGTGCCAGATAGTAGCGCAATCCTAACTGCTAATGAAAAAAATATCATCTCAAAAGCATGGGATAACCGTTATGGAGTTCTCATGGTTAGCGAGTTGGCTGAAAACTTGTCAGGTCAAAAACTGGGAAATGAACTTTACCTTGGTGCAAATGTGCAAGAGGAAGTTGGACTTCGTGGTGCCCATGCATCTACAACTAAATTTGATCCAGAAGTATTCCTTGCGGTGGATTGCTCACCAGCAGGTGATGTTTATGGTGGTCAAGGTAAGATTGGTGATGGAACCTTGATTCGTTTCTACGATCCAGGTCACTTGCTTCTCCCAGGCATGAAGGACTTCTTTTTGACAACTGCTGAAGAAGCTGGAATCAAATACCAATACTATTGTGGAAAAGGTGGTACAGATGCAGGAGCAGCTCATTTGAAAAATGGTGGTGTTCCATCTACAACAATCGGTGTTTGTGCCCGTTATATCCACTCTCATCAAACACTTTATGCTATGGACGATTTCCTTGAAGCTCAAGCTTTCTTACAAGCCTTGGTGAAAAAATTAGATCGCTCTACTGTAGATTTGATTAAAAACTATTAAACAGAAAAGATGGAGGTGATAGGTATGGAAGAACCAAACCTAGAAACCTTGATACGGGACCTTTACAATCATGCCCGTCAAAATTTGAGTGAAGATTTAGTGGCTGCACTCCTAGCAACTGCTAAGCAGTTGCCCAGCACCAATGAGCGCTTGCTTGCAGTACGGCTATCAGGTCTGGTCACTCTTGAACTTCTCAAGAATCCCAAGACCCCAGCGCCAGAGTTAGTCAATCTGGCCAGCTTTATCCAAAAGGAAGAAGCTAGGTATAAGGGAGCAGCTGCATCTTCCATTATGATTGGCGAGCTATTTAAAATGCTTTGATTCGAAAGAATCAAAGCATTTTTTTATCTTAAATTTGTTCAGCCAAAACTTTTTCAGCAAGGTTCATAGCGTGGTCTGACACACGAGTGTAGTGTGAAATGATGTCGATAAAGTTGACACCAGCTTGGGTAGAACATTCGCCGTTGTTGAGACGTTTGATGTGAGTCTTACGAAGGACGCGTTCCATCTTGTTGATGGCTTCATGGCGTTCAATAAGAGCTTGAGCTTTTTCAAGGTCATTGTTTTCAACACTCTCAAGAGCATCTTTAACGAAATCGCTTGTTTGACGGTAAATCTCTTCCAACTCTTCTAGAGCTGAGTTAGAGAATTGAACATTCTTGCGTTGCAAGTAGTCGTTAAGATTAATCAAAGCTTCAGCGTGGTCACCGATACGTTCCAAGTCTCGAGAAGAGTCAAGGATGTTGGTTAAGACTTCACTCTCTTTTTGGCTCAATGCTTCACTAGATAGACTAATGAGGTAACGTGTTAATTTCTCGTCGATTGTGTTGATAGCTTCTTCGGTCTTGTGTCCTTTTTCAGCTACTTTTTCGTTAGAATTGATAATGTAGTCGTAAGAAAGGTCAAATGCTTTTACAGCATAGTTTCCTAGGTGCAAGAGTTCTTTCTTGGCATTTCCTAGGGCGATAGAAGGAGCTTGCTTGATGAGTTGTTCATCCAGGTAAAGAGGTTCGTATTTAACAACTTCGTCTTCACCAGGGATTAGCTTAGTAACAAAGTAAGCCAAAGCACCGATGAATGGGAATTGTACAATGGTGTTACTGACGTTAAAGGCACCGTGTGAGAAGGCAATCGTCATCTCAGGTGAGAGGTGAAGTAGTGCCTGGAAGTACTCGATCATCGAAGTGAATGGGCCTAACAAAATCAAACAGAGGATGGTTCCTAAAACGTTAAAGGTAACGTGAGTTGCTGCAACTCGTTTAGCAGAGATGTTTGCTCCGGCTGCTGCGATGATAACGGTTAAGGTTGTACCGATATTATCTCCGAATAGGACTGGTAGTGACCCTTTGAGGTCGAGGAATCCACCTGCATAAAGACCTTGTAGGATCCCGATGGTTGCAGAAGAAGCCTGAATCAGAACGGTAATAACTGCACCAGCCACAACTCCCAAGATAGGATTTTGACCCAAGGTAACCATGTATTCCTTGAACTGAGGCAAGTCTTTAAGAGGGCTCATCCCAGTACTAATGAGGTTGAGGGCATAGAAGATACCACCCACACCAAAAAGGATACGTCCAATATTATTTGCAGTACGGTTTTTTGTAAAGAATAAGAACATGGTTCCAAGGAAAATCAAGGGTAGGGCATACTCGCCAAGTTTAAAACCGATGATGAAGGACGTTACGGTCGTTCCAATATTGGCGCCCATGATAATCCCGATGGCCTGTCTAAGGGTGAGGAGACTAGCACTGACTAGTCCAACCGTAATAACCGTTACACCTGTACTTGACTGGATGAGGGCAGTGACGACAATCCCCACTAAGACCCCTAAGAAGGGATTACTTGTGTACTTGTCAATGTAATATCGAAGGCGGTCTCCAGCAGCTTGTTGCAAACCGTCTCCCATGGTCTTGATACTATATAAAAATAGACCCAGACCACCTAAAAAGTGAAAAATAATTTCCTGCCAATTAATGGACATTTTCTTTTTCCTCCGAAAAATAATCGCGGAATTTCTCCCATTCTATTTTAAAGGATAAAAGTAAATCTAACAAGTAGTAAATGATTTTTTTTTTTAAGAAAATGTTAAATTTATTCTAAAAATGGAGCTTGATTGTCTAATTTATATTAATTCTTCACTTCTTTATAGTTCTTGAAGGGCTAGTGTTGACTCTTTTTCTAAATATCGTAAAATAAAAATGACCTGTTCTGTGTATTTTTGGAACAGCTACTTTTTTAATTCAAAAATAAAGCGCTTACTTTTTTATAGAAAGTCAAAGGAGAAAAAGATGAAGAATCCATTTTTTGAAAAACATTGTCGCTATAGTATTCGGAAATTGTCAGTGGGTGCCTGCTCATTGATGATTGGTTCAGTTCTATTTGCAGGTCCAGCTTTGGCTGAAGAGTCTGTCGTTCCAGAAAATGGGGCAACAACTACAGCAGTAGCTTCAGAGCAACCGTCAACCACTACTCCAGCAGAAGCAACCACACCAGCACCAGAAGTATTGAAGGAGCTAGAAGCTACGGAAGATAAGACAAGCGAGCAGCCTGTTTCAGAAGAGAAACCAAGTTTGGATCAATTGACTGCAGCTGATAAGGAAGCAACTAATCCAGTTGCTGAAACACCTAAGGCTGAAGAAACGCCTGCAACTACAGAAAATAAGGCTGAAGAGAAAGCAACTGTTTCAGATGTTCCTAAGAAAGAAGAAAAAAGTCTTCGACCAAAAGAAATTAAGTTTGATACCTGGGAAGACCTGTTGAAATGGGAACCAGGTGCCCGTGAAGATGATGCCATTAACCGCTCTTCAGTAGAATTGGCTAAGCGTTACCGTGGTCATGTCATCAATGAAAAAGCCAATAAGGATGCCAAAGTCGAAGCCCTTGCTAATACTAACTCTAAGGCTAAAGACCACGCTTCTGTAGGGGGTGAAGAGTTTAAAGCCTATGCTTTTGACTACTGGCAATACCTAAATTCTATGGTCTTCTGGGAAGGGCTAGTCCCAACTCCAGACGTGATTGATGCTGGTCACCGTAATGGTGTTCCTGTATTGGGTACCTTATTCTTTAACTGGTCAAATAGCATTGCAGACCAAGAAAAATTTGCTGCAGCCCTTCAACAAGACGAAGACGGAACTTTCCCTATCGCTCGTAAGTTGGTTGATTTGGCTAAATACTACGGCTTTGATGGTTACTTTATCAACCAAGAAACAACAGGTGATATCGTAACGCCTCTTGGTAAGAAAATGCGTGACTTCATGCTTTATACCAAGGAATATGCAGCTCAAGTTAATCATCCAGTCAAATATTCTTGGTATGACGCCATGACCTATGAATATGGTCGTTATCATGAAGATGGACTTGGTGAATACAATTACCAATTCATGGAAAAAGAGGGAGACAAGGTTCCTGCGGATCATTTCTTTGCCAACTTTAACTGGACCAAAGAGAAAAATGATTACTCTGTAACTATGGCAAAATGGCTTGGACGTAGTCAGTATGATGTTTTTGCAGGTTTGGAATTGCAACAAGGTGGTTCCTACAAGACAAAAGTGAAATGGGATGCCCTTCTAGATGAAAATGGCAAGCTCCGCTTATCACTTGGACTCTTTGCTCCTGATACTATCACGAGTCTTGGTAAGACAGGCGAAGACTATCATAAGAATGAAAACATCTTCTTTACAGGTTATCAAGGAGATCCAACTGGTCAAAAACCAGATGACAAGGACTGGTACGGGATTGCTAACCTAGTAGCTGACCGCACACCAGCAGTAGGCCGTACCTTTACAACATCCTTTAACACAGGACATGGTAAAAAGTGGTTTGTAGACGGTAAAGTTTCTAAGGATTCTGAATGGAACTATCGTTCTGTATCAGGTATCTTGCCTACATGGCGTTGGTGGCAAACATCTTCAGCTGCTAAACTCCAAGCTGACTATGACTTTGAAGATGCCTACAATGGCGGAAATTCACTCAAATTTGCAGGTGATTTAGCCGAAAATACCAACCAAGACGTTCGTCTCTACTCTACAAAACTGGAAGTGACGGATAAAACAAAACTTCGTGTTGCCCATAAGGGTGGTAAGGGAAGCAAGGTTTATGTAGAATTTGCGACTCAGAAAAACTATACTTATGGTGGTGAGAATGCTCGTAAAGAACTGACTCTATCCGACGATTGGACAAAAGACGAATTTGACTTGAGTGCCTTGGCAGGTCAGACCATTTACGGTATCAAACTTACTTTCGAAAATACTGCTGCTCTTAAGGATTACCAATTCAATTTGGGTGAGTTGACTGTGTCAGATAATCAAGAGGCACCTCAAGCACCAACAGCTCTTAAAGTAGCCAAACAATCTCTGAAAAATGCTCAAGAAGCGGAAGCCGTTGTTCAATTTACAGGTAACAAGGATGCTGACTTCTATGAAGTTTATGAGAAGGATGGCGATACTTGGCGTCTATTGACAGGCTCGTCTGCCACTACGATATACCTACCAAAAGTTAGCCGTTCAGCTAGTGCAACTGGTACTAGTCAAGAGTTGAAGGTTGTCGCAGTTGGGAAGAATGGACTTCGCTCTGAAGCAGCAACTACAAACTTCGAGTGGGGAATGACTGTCCAAGATACAAGCCTTCCAAGACCATTAGCAGCAAACATCGTTCCAGGAGCGACTGTTATCGGAAGTACCTTCCCAAATACAGAAGGTGGCGAAGGCATCGAAGGAATGTTGAATGGTACCATCACCAGCCTATCTGACAAATGGTCTTCTGCTCAGTTGAGTGGTAGCGTTGATATCCGTTTGACACAACCACGCCGTGTTGTTAGATGGGTCATGGACCACGCAGGAGCTGGTGGAGAGTCTGTTAATGATGGCTTGATGAACACCAAAGACTTTGACCTCTACTATAAGGATGAAGCTGGAGAATGGAAACTAGCTAAAGCTGTTCGTGGTAATAAAGCCCATGTTTCAGATATCACCCTTGATAGCCCAATCACTGCGCAAGAATGGCGCTTGAACGTCATCACGTCTGACAATGGAACACCATGGAAAGCCATTCGTATCTACAACTGGAAGATGTATGAAACTCTTGATACAGAAAGCCAAAACATTCCAATGAGTAAAGTTGCAGCGCGTGTTCTAACAGACAATAAGGTTCAGCTCGGCTTCTCAGAAGTTCCTGCTGGGGCAACCATCACAGTCTATGACAAGGCAGATTCACAAACTCCAATCGCTACCTTAAATACAGCAGTTGGAGGGGATTTGGCGACAGAACCATTGAGCTTTGAAAAACGTCCAAGTCTTCTTTACTACCGAACACAATTGCCAGGGAAAGAAATCAGTAATACTCTTGCTGTGACGATTCCTCAGGATGAAAGAAAGGTTAAGGCTGTCAGTCTAGAAGTAGCACCTAAAAAGGCAACTTATCAAGTTGGTGAGGAATTGAATCTTAAAGGTGGTCTTCTCCGTGTCAAATACGAAGGTGAAGAAGCAGATGAAGTCATCAACCTTAGTCATGCAGGAGTTACTGTTAATGGCTACGATGCTCACCATCATGGCGAACAAGAGTTAACAGTAACCTATCTTGGTCTTCCAGTTGCAGGTAGCTTTAAGGTTCAAGTCACTGGTGAAGAAACTGGTCCAAAAGAAGTCGCAGCCGTGTATATTAGCAAGCAACCGAAAATTGATTACTTGGTAGGCGATGCTCTAGACTTATCAGAAGGACGTTTCAAGGTCTTGTATGATGATGAGACGGAGACTGAACATAGCTTTACAGACCAAGGAGTCGAAATTACAGGCTATGATTCTCAAAAAACAGGCCGTCAAAAACTTCAGTTGCACTATCAAGGACAAACTGTCGACTTTGATGTTCTAGTATCACCTAAGGCAGCCATTAACGACGAATATCTGAAACAAGAAATCACATCTGCTCAAGGACGCAAAGAAACAATAGCTTATACATTTGCTGATGCCGAAAAACAAGCAGCTCTTGCTGAGAAGCTTGATGCAGCGAAAGCTATCTTAGAAAACCACGATGCTAGTCAAGAAGCAGTCAACCAGGCCTTGAATGACTTGAAACAAGCTGGTACTGAATTGGATGGCAATCAACGTTATCAAACTGCTAGAGAAGAATTGGAGAGCTTGCTCGAATCCGTCATTGAAAAAGATCCTCAATCTGAGTTGATTACGGAAGCTGAAGCTTTGTTATCTTCACAAACGCCAACTCCAGAAGCATTTGCCAACCTCAAGGAAGAACTCAATAAAAAACTCCTTGTTAAAGAAAGCCATCATGTGGGTAGCTTAGAAGAAGGTGAAACTGCGCCAACAGTTGAAGCACTACCTGAATTAGTGGTTGAAACAGAAACTCAAGCCTTCGAACGCCAAGAACGTCCAGTAGGAGATCTCTTGTTGGGTGAACGTCGTATTGTTCAGGTAGGTGTAGAAGGGCAGACTCGTCGTCTGATTGAAGTAGATGTCAAAGGTAACCGTACTCTTCTTAAAACAGAAGTAGTCAAGGAAGCAGTTGCAGAAATCACTGAAGTTGGTACGAAGGTAGAAAGCCGTGTTCAACCGCTAGACGGTCCAAAAGTCTTAGAAGTTAAGAAACCAAGCTTAGTTGTGGAAGAAGAAGTTCTTGCATATGGACATGAAGAAAGAGTAAATCCTAGCCTCCCATTAGGAGAACGACGCTTGGTTCAAGTAGGAGTTGCAGGTCTTCGTAGAAACCTTGTAGAGATTGATGCTGAAGGACATCGCAGTCTTAAGGGAACGGAAGTTCTCAAGGAAGCCGTAACTGAGATTGTTGAAGTCGGTACAAAAGTAGTTAAAGTACCAGGTGACAGACCAGTTACACCTGCTCCAGCGACTCAAGATACTAAGAAGGAAACTACAAAAACAGAACCTAAGACTGAAACATCCGTTTCGCCAGTTCAAGCAAGCCAAGCAGCGAAGCAAGAACCAGCAAAAACAGAAGTACAAGTTGAAAAAACTGAAGGAAAACAACTTCCAAGTACAGGTACAGAAGTAGATGCAAACCTAGTAGCTCTTGGCCTAGCTGGAGTTTTAAGTGGCTTTGGTTTGCTAGCTCAAAAGAAAAAAGAAGAGTAAGATAGAGAGTGTATCTAACACTGACTTCATATTAATAAAAAAGATTTGACTTTTAAAAGTCAAATCTTTTTGTATAGGGGGGGAGAATAAAAATGGTAGAGTATTCTGTCGTAGTTACAAGCACTGTCCTGAATTAATCGAGAAAAATTGTTGTGGATAAAAGTTTAAGGTTTTGCTATCTCTTTTATTGATTTTGTGATATAATTAACACGTAAAAAAAATTAAGGAGTCTTTCCAAATGGCAAAATTGACTGTTAAAGACGTTGAGTTGAAAGGGAAAAAAGTTCTCGTTCGTGTTGACTTCAACGTTCCTGTAAAAGATGGCGTGATTACTAATGACAACCGTATCACTGCAGCTCTTCCAACTATCAAGTACATCCTTGAACAAGGTGGACGCGCAATCCTCTTCTCTCACCTTGGACGTGTAAAAGAAGAAGCAGACAAAGCTGGTAAATCACTTGCTCCTGTAGCTGCTGACTTGGCTGCTAAATTGGGTCAAGAAGTTACTTTCCTTCCAGGTGTAACTCGTGGTGCTGAATTGGAAGCAGCTATCAACGCTCTTGAAGATGGACAAGTTCTTTTGGTTGAAAACACTCGTTTTGAAGATGTTGACGGTAAGAAAGAATCTAAAAACGATCCTGAACTTGGTAAATACTGGGCATCACTTGGAGATGGTATCTTCGTAAACGATGCATTCGGTACAGCTCATCGTGCACACGCATCTAACGTTGGTATCTCAGCAAACGTTGAAAAAGCAGTTGCTGGATTCCTTCTTGAAAACGAAATTGCTTACATCCAAGAAGCAGTTGAAGCTCCAGAACGTCCATTCGTGGCTATCCTTGGTGGTTCAAAAGTTTCAGACAAGATCGGTGTTATCGAAAACTTGCTTGAAAAAGCTGATAAAGTTCTTATCGGTGGTGGGATGACTTACACATTCTACAAAGCACAAGGTATCGAAATCGGTAACTCACTTGTAGAAGAAGACAAATTGGATGTCGCTAAAGCTCTTCTTGAAAAAGCAAACGGCAAATTGATCTTGCCAGTTGACTCAAAAGAAGCGAACGCATTTGCTGACTACACTGAAGTGAAAGACACTGAAGGTGAAGCAGTTGACCCAGGTTTCCTTGGTCTTGACATCGGTCCAAAATCTATCGCTAAATTTGACGAAGCTTTGACTGGTGCTAAAACAGTTGTATGGAACGGACCTATGGGTGTATTTGAAAACCCTGACTTCCAAGCTGGTACAATCGGTGTGATGGACGCTATCGTGAAACAACCAGGCGTTAAATCAATCATCGGTGGTGGTGACTCAGCTGCCGCAGCTATCAACCTTGGTCGTGCAGACAAGTTCTCATGGATCTCTACTGGTGGTGGAGCATCAATGGAACTTCTTGAAGGTAAAGTATTGCCAGGTTTGGCTGCACTTACAGAAAAATAATTTCAGCCCGTTAGTCTCTACAAAATCCTGATTTTGTAGAAAAAGGAACAAAACTGAAACGTTAACGAAAAGGTGGCTCTGTCACCTTTTTGTGTTAGTGGATGTATTTGTGACGCGGTGGTGGAGCATCAGAACTCCTTGATACTGAACAATGGCAAAAGTTAGTGATTTTTAACAATTGTTGATGTTGATGATAGAAAATTAACTTTCGACTGATACAAGGCGACGAAGCGTTATTCGTATCACAACAAAACTGCATAATATAAGGAAAGAAAATTGAACGAATGAAAAAATGACCGCTAGGATTCAAATCTTAGCGGTTTGGTTTTTCTTTCACGGTTTTTATTAGTAATTGGAAGGCTTCTAATAGCTGTTCTTGACTCGTTTGTGGAAGTTGAGTTAATTGGTCAACTAATAACTCTAGATGTGGATTCTTTTGGGTTATACGGCTTTCAAATAGCTCTGATGGTGTGATATTAAGAGCTGTGATAATCTTTTCAAGTGTATCAATCTTTATATTTGAACCCTTTGTTTCAAGGTTGGAAATATAATCTATACCCACACCAGCCTTTTCACTGAGCTTTTGTTGACTTAATCTTTTTTCTTTGCGAATGGTACGAATTTTTTGACCGATATATTTTTTTAATTGAATAGGTTCCATGTTTTACCTCGTTTATCTACCATAATACAAGGAATAAAAGTAGAAAATAACCAGTGTGCAAACAAATATTTACAAAAATATTGTCTATAAACTAAAATTGTGTTAAAATACTGGTATAAAACATGTAAAATTGCATGATATACTACGTATACCATGGTTTGACTTAACAGTCAAACCAATCCTATTAGCCATTAAAGGAGAAATTGATGAAAAAATTGCAAACCCTCACAACTTCAACAGCTATTGCGCTTGCATCAGTTGGTGCGCCTGCATTTGCTCAAGAAGCTCAAGCAACACCAGTACCTGCTGACACTGCTGTTAATGAACCTGCACTTGTTGCTAAGTCACAAGTGAAACCACTTGAAAAGAGCCAAGTTCCTGCGCCTTCTACAGTGAAACCTGCTCTTGACGCACAAAAAGCTGTTGTGAAAGAAGCTGAAGCTAAGATTGACACAGCTAAAGCTGATGTAAAAGAAAAAGAAGCTACTGTTGCTTCAACTGAAACAGAAGTAGCTAATGCAAATCACGCTGTTATTGTAGCTGAAGCGAATGCAGCTGAAGCAACACCTAAACAGATTTTTGAAACAAAACAAACTCAAGCTAAGAACCTTGAAGCACAGACTGCTAACCAAGAAGCAACTGAAACTACAAATGAACAAATCAAAACTGAGACTACTGTTCTTGCTGAAAAGCAATCAGACGTGGCAATAGCTAAAGAAAATCTTGACCAAGCCGAAAAAGATGTCCAAACAGCTGAACAAGCCGTTGCAAATGCAGAATCTGCACTTGACGGAAGTGGACTTGCAACTGCTGAAAAAGACTTGAAAGAAGCTCAAAAAGGCGTTAAAGACACTGAAGCTACAGTCACTGAAGCTGAAACTGCTTTTGCAACAGCAAAAAAAGCTGATGAAGCACGTGAAGATGCTATCAAATCAGCTGAAACTGATGTAAATACTAAAAATGATGCTGTCAAATTAGCTAAAGAAAAATTAGCAACAGCTAATGAACATGCTGAATCAGTAGAAGCTAAATTGCAATCAGCTCAAGATGAATTGAAAAAAGCTCAAGATGCGTTAAAAAATATTGGCAAACCAACAAATATCTATGAAGCTATCAATGCTGAAATTGTAGATAAATCAGGTACTATTTACTTCAAAGATAAAACTTTTGATCTTACAGCTAAAATGAACGAGTTCAGAAGATTAATAAAAGAAGATAAAAATGTTGAAGCTCAAAAATACGCTGAAGAAAATCTACTTAGTAGTATGTTGAATCTTTATATTGACGATACTTCACAACAATTCATCAAAGCTCTAATTGGAGATGAAGCGTTTAACAAGACATACAATTTACAAAATGGTAAATTAATCTTGTCAAGAGAAGATTATAAAGCACTAAACATCGCATTCGCATCTCAACTAAATGCTTTTCGCAAAATCAGTGGGCTAGAGCCAATAAATAAAGTTACAGAAAATAGTATTGATTTGGGAATGAAAGCTATTGATGCTTGGAATGATTTTGCTAACAAACCTGAAAACGTAAATAAATATGGTTCTGAACTAGGTCATAATGGATTTTCAAATGTTCAAAAAGCTACAGGCGCATTTACAGAAAATATTTATCCTATGGCTGGATTTAAGAAAAGTAGCATGACATTTACAGAATTGAACACTTTATTTGTGTATCACATGTTAGGTTTTGCTTTTAAAGATGCTCATTCTAATTGGGGACATTATTTTAACCTTCTATCTGGAGATAACGTTCATATGGGGTTATACCAAAATAGGTCTGATTCAACAGAAGCTGGAGGTGCATATTTTACCCATTCATTTCCTAATGCAAAAGCTAACGATACGATTATTTATAGTCAATATGGGGCAATTAAATTATCTAAAATTGAACATTCATTAGCTGAGTATAACAGTAAGGTTGCTGAACTTATTAATTACGCTGTTAACCATCCGCAATATATTTATCTACTCCAAGAATATAACAACTATTATGCTGCTATTCAAAATGAGTATCGTAGAACAAATGTAATTGATCCCCAAAAACAGGCTCAACTCGATGGTAAAGCGAAGGAGTTGGATGATTATGAAAAAGAACATAAAGTTCCAAGCATCGATTTCACAGGTTCATCTGGGGGATTCACTGTTAGGGAAACTTTTAAATTAAGACATATCGCCCCTTTCAATAGTTGGAGTGTGAGCTGGCTTAAGAAAAATGATGATGGTACTTTTAAATATCAGTCAAGTTCAACAGATGATTTTTCGGGAACTTTAGACGATTATAAAAAAATCATGACCATTAAGGTTGATAATTTAGTCAAAAGCAAGTTGAGCTCAATGCAAGAACAAATTGCTGAAACAAAACAGCTATACGCACCATTTTTTGAAAAATTATCTCAAGCTGAGATAAAAAATAATGTTAACCAACTTCAAGCTAAAGTAATCAAATCCCAATCAAACCTTGAACAAGCAACTACAGCTTTAGAAAATGCTAAAAAAGCTTTGACAAAAGCTTCAACTGATTACGCAAGCGCACTCAGCTTGAAAACTGAAGCTGAAAAAGTCTTGGCTGACGCAATGGCTACGCCACTCCAAGCCCAAGTTGCAGAAAACAACCTACGTTTGGCAAACATTGCTCTTGAAAATGCTAAGAAACGTGAAGCTCAAGCAAGTGAAGCAGTCGCTAACTTCTCAGCAAGTCTAGCTGACAAGAAAGCTACTCTTCTTAAAGCTCAAGATGCACTTAAATCAGCTAAAGTAAAACAAACAATTGCGTCACAAGCTCTTGACATTGCTTCAGCGAACCTTGAAGACCAAGAAACTAAACTAGACAACTTGAATAAACAAGTTACTAAACTTCTTGCTGAAAAAGATGCTCTTGTTAAAGAAGCTAAAGAATTGGCTGAACAATTGCAAGCATATTTGGACGCACCTGTTGCTCTAGCAAATGCGAAACAAGCTCGAACAGCTGTTAGTGTCAAATTAGAACTCGCTAAATCTGACCTAGAAACGGCACAATCTAAGCTTGAAAACTTGTTGACTGCACAAAAAGCTGAAGAAGCTAAACTTGCAGAACTTGAAGCAACATATGCTAAACTTGTTGACCTTGCAGAGAAAGCTCAAGAAAACGTTGTTGCAACACTTCCTGACGGTACAGTAATCGCTGTCCCTAAAGTCGCACCAACCGTTGCAACACTTCCTGAGTTGAATCTTGATGCACTTGTTAAGGAAGATGCGAAAGATAGCACCGTTAAAACACTTCCTGACGGAACAATCGTTGCTGTTCCTAAAGATGCACCAGTTGCTGAAGAACTTCCTACTGTCAATGTTGACAAATTGAAGAAAGCTCTTGATGCAGGTAAAGAAGTTACATTGGATGCTCAAGGGAATGTTGTTGTACGTGAAACAAAACTAGCTACTGATGAAAAACCAGTTAACGTTGATCGTCCACAAGCCGATAATGATAAATCAAATAAAGATTATGCAAGTGATAAAAACGTTACTATCGATAATAAAGGAAATGTTATTGTCAAAGGTCAAACTTACACAAGTCAGCAACAAGCATCAAGCAAGTCGACTTATTCACGAGTAGAACGTGCAAAAACATTGCCAAATACTGGAACGAAAGAAAGTAACTTAACATTATTTGTTTTAGCAATTCTATCAGGGCTAGGAATAGCATTAAAAAGAAGACAAGGAAAATAAAAAATGGGATTATTTACAGACTCACTAAAAGTTAGCTCTGGCTTAACACTAGGGCATGCGGCGACAAAAATAGGTATTCAGAAAACATTGTCAGCAGCTGAGGAGAGAGCAGCTACAAAGTTTAAAAATTATCAAGCTAGATTTTTTGACCCTATTGTACGTGAAGATTTGTGTCATTTAGAAGTCGATGGTCATTTAAGAGCTAAAAGCTATCCTTTCCCTGAAAAAGCTAGTGTAATAAATATTTCAGTTTTGCAAAAGGATATTCAACATCTAACGAAAGAATTTAATACTGAGAAATTAGTAAACTTTATTAAAAGACATCCATTATTTACAGTTTTTATTATTTGGCTATTAAGTGTACCAATTGGTTTGTCAGATATTGGTACAGTGCTAAGTTTTTCAGCAATTGTTTTTGTTGTAAGATTAATATTTATACGACCTAAAAAATTTGAAAAACTATTGATAGAAGATGCTAAACAATACTGGAAAGTTAGAGAGTATGTAAGACATGCTTTAGAGATGGGAGAATTAACACAACAAGAAAGTCTAAGAAAATTATTAAATGCTAGACTGGTACAACGTTTCCCAGACACAATTGAAGAAATTGAAGCACATGCATTTAATTATAAGCATGGATTGTAAAGGAGAACTCAGCTTCTCCTTTTTTTGCGTTCTTTTAAAGTTTGGGAGTATCGAGGGATAATTGGACAGAATCCAAAAAAAACAGTAAAATAGAGGAATACCAATCTAAATGAAATTTGAGTGATGAACGTGGAAAAAAGAGACAATCTTACAAAAACATCTATTTGTGGAATTATCAATGTCACCCCAGATTCTTTTTCTGATGGGGGCCAGTTTTTTTCTGTTGAGGAAGCTTTGAAGCAGGCTCGAAAATTGATTGCTGAAGGTGCCACTATTTTAGATATCGGTGGAGAATCTACTCGACCAGGAAGTAGCTATGTTGAGATTGAAGAGGAAATCCAGCGTGTGGTTCCAGTCATTCAGGCTATTCGTCAAGAAAGTGATGTTCTGATTTCGGTCGATACTTGGAAAAGCCAAGTGGCAGAAGCAGCTTTAAATGCTGGTGCCAATATAGTCAATGACATTACGGGTCTCATGGGTGATGAGAAGATGGCGGAAGTTGTTGCTAAGGCTGGAGCTCAGGTAGTCATCATGTTTAATCCAGTCATGGCACGCCCTCAGCACCCTAGTTCACTTATCTTCCCTCATTTTGGATTTGGAGAGACTTTTACAAAGAAAGACTTAGCAGACTTTGAACAACTATCAGTAGAAGAATTGATGACAGCTTTCTTTGATCGTGCTCTAGTAAGAGCGGAAAAAGCAGGGATTTCGAAAGAAAACATTATGCTGGATCCAGGAATTGGCTTTGGTTTGACCAAAAAGGAAAATCTCATCCTCCTACGTGACCTTGATAAGCTTCACGAGATGGGCTATCCTATCTTTTTAGGAGTCTCTCGCAAGCGCTTTGTCATTAATATCCTTGAAGAAAATGGATTTGAAGTCAATCCAGATACTGAAGCTGGTTTCCGAAATCGTGATACGGCTTCGGCTCATGTGACTAGTATCGCTGCTAGACAAGGTGTGGAAGTGGTGCGCGTGCACGATGTAGCCAGCCACAAGATGGCAGTCGAAATCGCATCAGCCATTCGTCTGGCAGATGATGCGGAAAATTTAGATTTGAAACAATATAAGTAAGATGAATAAAAACGAAACGAATCAGTGGATTGCCCACTACCGGACAGACCAACCGCATTTCGGCTTGGAGAGGATGGTGGAACTATTAGCCTTACGTGGCAATCCCCATCTTAAGCTCAAGGTTATCCACATCGGTGGAACCAATGGTAAGGGATCTACTATAGCTTTTTTGAAAAATATGTTGGAAAAGATGGGACTAAGAGTTGGTGTCTTTAGCTCTCCCTATCTGATTCATTATACAGACCAGATTGCTATTAACGGAGAATCTATCCCAGAAGCTAAACTAGAAGTCTTAATGTCGGAATATCGCTCATTTCTTGAAGGGGAACATGCTCAAGCCTTACAAGGAACGACAGAATTCGAGATTATCACTGCTATAGCCTATGATTACTTTGCCTCAGAGCAAGTCGATGTGGCTATTATGGAAGTTGGTATGGGTGGACTTTTGGATAGTACCAATGTCTGTCAACCCATCCTAACAGGTATCACAACCATAGGATTGGATCATGTAGCGCTTTTAGGGGATAGCTTGGAAGCCATAGCAGAGCAGAAGGCAGGGATTATCAAGCAAGGAGTTCCTCTAGTGACTGGTCGCATTGTTCCAGAAGCCTTGGCGGTTATTGACCAAATTGCAGAGGCAAAACAGGCTGCTAGAATTGTTTATGGAAGAGATTATCAGGTAACCTATCATGAAAGTATTGTCACTGGAGAGGTATTTGACTATACAAGTTCTGTTAGACAAGGTCGCTTTCAAATAGGTCTTCTTGGTTTGCACCAGATAGAGAATGCAGGGATGGCGCTGACTTTGTTGGATACTTATTGCCAAGAGATTGGTCGAGAATTGCCAGATAATGCTTTAGTGGCTCAAGCTTTAGAAGAAACAAGCTGGCCTGGACGCTTGGAAGTTGTTTCTAGAGAACCCTTGATGATTTTGGATGGAGCACACAATCCTCATGCTATCAAGGCCTTGTTGGCTACCTTGAAAGAACGCTTTACGGACTATCAGAAGGAAATCCTCTTTACTTGTATCAAAACCAAGGCCTTGGAGGATATGTTGGACTTGCTAGAAACCTTGCCCGGTACTAAGATTACGCTAACTCATTTTGAGGATAGTCGAGCAACGGATGAAGAAGTCTTGAAAGAACTGGCTGATTCTAGAAATCTCAACTACCAAGATTGGCAAGAATTTCTAGACCAAAAATTATCAGAAAATGAAGAGAAAAAAACAGTTAGGATTATCACGGGCTCATTATACTTTTTAGCCCAAGTGAGAGCCTACCTAATGGAGGGGAAAAATTAGAATGGATACACAAAAGATTGAAGAAGCTGTAAAAATGATTATCGAGGCAGTTGGTGAGGATGCAAATCGCGAAGGCTTGCAGGAAACACCAGCCCGTGTCGCTCGTATGTACCAAGAGATTTTTTCAGGTCTTGGGCAAACTGCAGAAGAGCACCTGTCAAAATCCTTTGAGATTATCGATGACAATATGGTAGTGGAAAAGGATATCTTTTTC
Organism: Streptococcus nidrosiense; assembly: GCF_042140045.1. Classification (NCBI taxonomy): domain Bacteria; kingdom Bacillati; phylum Bacillota; class Bacilli; order Lactobacillales; family Streptococcaceae; genus Streptococcus; species Streptococcus nidrosiense. The sequence goes on along the minus strand of NZ_CP152419.1, from coordinate 36,851 downwards.
CATACCATGTGTGAACACCACTTTTTACCATTTTATGGTCGAGCTCACATTGCCTATATCCCAGATGGACGTGTAGCAGGTTTATCAAAGTTAGCTCGTACTGTAGAAGTTTACTCTAAAAAGCCACAGATTCAAGAGCGTTTGAATATCGAAGTTGCTGATGCCTTGATGGAGTATTTGGGTGCTAAGGGAGCTTTTGTTGTCATTGAAGCAGAGCATATGTGTATGAGTATGCGTGGTGTTCGAAAACCAGGAACTGCGACCTTGACTACAGTAGCTCGTGGTCTATTTGAGACAGATAAGGATCTTCGGGATCAGGCTTATCGTCTGATGGGACTATAAAAAATCCGCGTCAAGCGGATTTTTCTAGAAAGGACTAGTTATGGATCAACTGCGAATTAAAGACCTAGAGATTTTCGCCTTTCATGGACTCTTTCCTAGTGAGAAGAAACTGGGGCAGAAGTTTGTCGTTTCAGCCACCCTATCCTATGATATGACCAAGGCTGCGACAGACTTGGATTTAACTGCTTCTGTCCATTACGGAGAACTTTGCCAGCAATGGACGACATGGTTTCAGGAAACGAGTGAGGATTTGATTGAAACAGTAGCCTACAAACTAGTAGAGCGTACTTTTGAGACCTACCCTCTCGTTCAAGAGATTGAGCTAGAACTAAAAAAACCTTGGGCACCTATCCATCTACCGCTGGATACTTGTTCAGTAACCATCCACCGTCGCAAACAGCGTGCCTTTATCGCTTCAGGAAGCAATATGGGGGATAAGACGGCTAATCTCCAGCAAGCGATTGACAAAATGCAAGCTCGTGGCATCCATGTTCTCAAAGAGTCTAGTGTGATTAGGACCGAACCTTGGGGTGGTGTGGAGCAGGATAGCTTTGCTAATCAGGTGATTGAAGTAGAAACTTGGCTTCCAGCTCCAATCTTGTTAGAAACCTTGTTGGCTATTGAGGCAGAAATGGGACGGGTCAGAGAGGTTCATTGGGGACCTCGCTTGATTGACCTGGATTTGCTTTTTGTAGAGGACCAGGTCATCTATACAGACGACCTCATCTTGCCTCATCCTTATATTGCTGAGCGCCTCTTTGTTTTAGAGTCTTTACAGGAAATAGCTCCGCATTTTATTCATCCAACATTGAAACAACCGATTCGCCACTTGTATCGTCAATTGGAGAAAGAAAATGCCTAAGTTTTCCGAAACTTATAGTAAATGGAGAAGTCTAGGGGAGGGAGCGCTAGCTATTATCCTAGGTCTTCTCTTGATTTGTTTTGGGCAGATTGTACCGAGACTTGGTTATCAACTCTTGATGGGGTACTTTTCCTTGTCGGCTATTTGGCATTTATTGACACGATGGTTCCAGGAAAAGTCCCGTAGAGAAAATATTTTTGTAACCATAGCCAAGCTCTTTCTTGCAGTCATCCTATTTGATTCAGTCATCCTGCAAGGAATAGCTCTCTATCTCCTTGTGATGATTATCGGAGGTTATCAACTGTTTACAGGTCTGATCAGTCTGATTACTTGGTTGATTTACCGAAATAATCATATCCATCCGAGGCTCAATTACTTATTTGATGCTTCGTGGATGATGGGTTTTGGTCTCTATAGTATCTCTCCTTTTCATGATGCGACAAATTTTGAGTTGCTCCTGTTAGGTTTTTACTTAATCATGTTGGGAGCGAGTAGTGTCAGGGATGGTTTCTATTTTGAAAAAGGGAGAAGTAATCCCAAGCTGAAGCGCAGAATGAGAATGACACTGCCTATATTCATGACAGCCTTGATTCCCATTAGCACCTTACGACGATGGAATGAAATGTTATCTACTCATCAGACGGAAGAAAGCGAAGTACATTCAGAGAGGAAAAATGATCAGGCAGTTGATTTGGAAATTTTTATCCATGCTTCAGAATCCTCATTCTTTTTAGCCATGGGGCATGTGGATATTTGTTATCAAGGACAGGTTATTTCCTATGGTTCTTATGATCCTCACTCGGAGCGTTTATTTGGGATGATTGGGGATGGGGTTCTATTTAAGGCTAATCGAGAAAAGTATATCGAACTCTGTAAGAGAGAAAGTCAGAAAACTCTATTCGCTTACGGCTTAAGCTTGTCTGAGCAACAGAAAAAAGCTATAGAAGAACAACTGAGAGAAATTGAAGAACTCTTAATTCCTTGGGAACCAATTTCTCAACTCATGAAAAGAAGAGAAGGGGAAATCAAGCATACCTACTCTTATCAGCTGAAACACGAGGCTGATGCCACTCTTTATAAGTTCAGTTCGTCCAAGTTTAAGACCTATTTTGTTCTCAGCACAAATTGTGTCTTATTGGCTGACTCTATCGTGGGTAAAGCTGGAACAGACATTCTCAGCCCCCAAGGATTTATCGTCCCAGGAACTTATCAGGATTATCTTGACTTAGAATACACCAAACCAAGTGGTATAGTAGTCAGTCGTTCCATTTATTAGCAAAAAGAAAACTCTAGTTTCCTAAGTATTTACAGAGGAGGCTAGAGTTTTTAAAATAGGTCATTTTCTTCTGGTAGGAGAATGGTTTCCTTCCCATCCATATCTAGCACCAGAACTTTAGGTGGGTAGAGTGGGTCAAAGGGATGGTTGAAGTCGAAGTCAATCGTTGTTGGAAGATGTTGACTAGAAAAACGAAAAGTGATGGAGCCTTCATGATTCAAAAGCCGAAACTCCAATTCATCTTCTAGATCAAAAACATGCTTTAAAAAATGATCGATTATATACCAGATTGAATCGATAACATCGTCAGGTAAATTGGTCACTACACCGAAACTAGCGCATCGTCTATGAGAATCTGTAAAAGCCATCCCTATCTCCTAATTGATTTTTTTATTATCATACTGCAAACTGCTAGAAAAATCAAGAAAAGTCAACTACCTTTAAAAAGATGAGAATGATTTTGAAATTTTTTCAACGAATCTCCATCAAATGCTTGAAAATGCTTACAATTAGTGGTAAAATGAAAACAGTTGAATCATGAAAACAAAATTTTCAAAGTAGGAAGGAAACGGAATGAACACAGATGATACAGTAACAATTTATGACGTTGCCCGAGAAGCGGGAGTGTCAATGGCAACTGTCAGTCGTGTTGTCAATGGCAATAAGAACGTCAAAGAAAACACCCGTAAAAAAGTCCTAGAGGTCATTGATCGTCTTGACTACCGCCCTAATGCAGTAGCTCGTGGTCTAGCAAGCAAAAAAACAACAACAGTTGGAGTTGTTATTCCAGATATCACAAACACTTATTTCTCTACCCTTGCTAAGGGGATTGACGATATCGCGGAAATGTACAAATACAACATCGTCCTTGCTAACAGTGATGAGGATGATGAAAAGGAAGTATCTGTGGTCAATACTCTCTTTTCTAAACAGGTGGATGGCGTTATCTTCATGGGTTATCATTTAACTGAGAAGATTCGCTCAGAGTTTTCACGCTCACGCACACCTGTGGTTCTTGCAGGAACAGTTGACATAGAACACCAACTTCCAAGTGTCAATATTGACTATAAACATGCTACTGTTGATGCAGTCCGCCATCTCTTGAAACGAAATAAAAAAATTGCCTTCGTTAGTGGACCATTAGTGGATGATATTAATGGCAAGATTCGCTTAGCTGGTTACAAAGATGCTTTGAAAGAAGCGGGAATTAACTACAGTGAAGGTCTTGTTTTTGAATCAAAATACCGTTATGATGATGGTTATGCCTTGGCAGAACGCTTGATTTCTTCTAAAGCAACAGCAGCGATTGTAACAGGTGATGAATTAGCGGCAGGTGTTTTGAACGGACTTGCTGACAAGGGAGTTTCTGTACCGGAAGACTTTGAAATTATCACCAGTGATGATTCACAAATCGCGCGCTATACTCGTCCAAACCTAACCACCATTGCGCAACCTTTGTATGACCTTGGTGCTATTAGCATGCGTATGTTGACGAAGATTATGCATAAGGAAGAGTTAGAAGAGCGTGAAGTTCTTTTGCCGCATGGTTTGGTAGAACGTCATTCAACTCGTAAAGATTAACCAGAAGAGGCTGGGACAAAAGTCCTAGCCTCTCAATTGTCTTTGGATTGTCGAGCAAGACGCAGTGGTTGAGTGGGCTCTACTACGCTGATTTCATCAGCTTTTACAGCCCTACTCAACTGTGCGGAGGTGGGACGACGAAATCGAATTCTAACGAATTACCGATTTCTGTCCCACTCTCGCTTTTTAGTAGTAAAAACTTTTTGGTCAATGGTTCAAGCATCAAGTTGATGGTAGAAGGCTTGCGGGGGTGACTAGAAAACAAGACTTGATCTAGTAATTTCTATCTCACCGACTTTTTTATACTCAATGAAAATCAAAGAGCAAACTAGGAAACTAGCCGCAGGCTGTACTTGAGTACGGCAAGGCGACGTTGACGAGGTTTGAATTTGATTTTCGAAGAGTATTATCCTTCCATATAGGCTCGTAATTCCTCTCCTGTAAGGCCAGCATTGATAGCAATGAGGAGTTTGAGACGAGCCTTTTGAGCATTGAGTTCTTTGACAAAGAATACACCAGCCTTTTGTAGACAAACGCCACCGCCTTCATAGGCATAAACAGGTTCAGCAATCCCGTTAAAACAACGAGAAACCAAGGCGATTGGGAGTCCTTCTTGGATAAGGGCGTTCAATTTTTGTGATGTTTCCTTGGGAACATTTCCAGCACCAAAGGCCTGGATAATAAGACCATCTAGCTGGTCAACAGGAAGCAAATCAAGGAGTTCTTCTGTCATACCAGCATAGACTGGAATAATTGGAACCAAGCCCTGGATCCTATCAAGGTCAAAACGAACACGGGGTTCAGCTGTTTTGAAGTAGAGAATCTCGTATTTCATGATGAGCCCAAGAGGGCCGTGGGTCGGCGTTTGAAAGGTACTAACATTTGTCGTGTGCGTCTTGGTCACATACTTAGCAGCGTGGATTTCATCATTCATCACGACCAAGACCCCCTTATCAGCAGCCTTATCGTCACTCGCTACGCGTAGGGCACTGAGATAATTGTAGACACCATCGCTTCCGAGTTCGTTGGAACTACGCATGGCCCCTGTTAGTACGATCGGTTTGTGAGGAACCTCCATGGTATCGAGGAAATAGGCAGTTTCCTCCAAGGTATCTGTCCCATGTGTAATCACGAAACCGTCATAATGATCAGCCTCCTCTTTGATTTTTTGATAGAGGGCCAGCATATGCTTGGGTTTAATATGGGGACTTGGCAGATTAAAAAAGTCGAGCGCGTGGACTTCAACTCCTCCAAGTGGATTGGATACATGATTCATAGGGTTTTCTTGGCTAGTTACAACAGCGCCAGAGTCATCGGCTTGCATGGAAATAGTACCACCCGTATGTAAAACAAGGATTTTCTTAGGCATGATTTACTCACTCTTTCTGAAATGTGGTATAATCATTGTATCACAAAAGGGGAGAATGAGGTAGGATGGAAGTCAAAGCTGTTTTTTTTGATATCGATGGAACACTGGTCAACGATCGCAAGAGTGTTTTGAAATCCACTAAGGATGCGATTAAGATTGTGAAGGAACAGGGAGTGCTTGTTGGAGTAGCGACAGGGCGAGGACCTTTTTTTGTTAAGGATTTAATGGATGATTTAGATCTGGATTTTGCTGTAACCTATAACGGCCAATATATCTTTAATAAAGACAGAGTCTTGTTTACAAGTCCTCTTTCCAAATCTCATTTACGGCAGTTGATAGCCTATGCTAAAAAAGAGGGCAAGGAAATTGCTTTGGGGACCAAGGATGCCATGCTGGGTTCAAAAATCATGTCTTTTGGCCTAGGTTCTTTTTCACAAAGAGTGAGTCGTTTTGTCCCCTCTATGTTGACTCGTACAGTTAGTCATTCCTTTAATCGAATGGTGAGTAAGGTCGTTCCTCAGAAGGAAGAAGACTTGCTTCAGTTGATGAATCAGCCCATTTATCAAGTTTTGATGCTAATGACGCCAGAAGAATCTGAGAAAGCAGCAGTTGAATTTCAAGACTTGAAACTGACTCGTAGTAATCCTTTTGCGGCAGATGTCATCAACCAAGGAAATTCCAAGCTAGAAGGCATTCGCCGAGTCGGAAAAGAGTATGGTTTTGATCTCAATCAAGTCATGGCATTTGGTGACTCGGACAATGACCTAGAGATGCTGGCGGGTGTTGGGATGTCAGTCGCCATGGGCAACGGTAGTAGCAGTGTCAAGGAAGTCGCGAAGCATATCACAACCAGCAACCAGCAAGATGGGATTCATAAGGCCTTGGAACATTTTGGTGTTTTGGCTTCAGAAAAAGTCTTTGTCAGCCGTGATTACCATTTTAATAAGGTCAAGACCTTCCATCACATGATGGATGAACGAACTCAGGAAGAGCCACAAGCTTGGGATTTAGAAGGTGCAACCCATAGAGCAGGATTTAAGATAGAAGAATTGGTGGAGTTTGTCCGAGCTGCTAGCTCTTCTGAAGAAGATTTCGAACAGGCAGTTGGACAGCTACACCAAGCTCTTGATCAAGCAGCAGAGAAAGTAGTCAAGAAGACACCTGCTAAGCAAGATTTGGTAGGGCAAGTAGACGCCTTGATTGACACCCTATACTTCACCTATGGTAGCTTTGTTTTGATGGGGGTGGATCCAGAGCGGATTTTTGACATTGTCCATCAAGCCAATATGGGGAAAATGTTCCCTGATGGAAAAGCTCATTTTGATCCAGTGACCCACAAAATCCTAAAACCAGATGACTGGGAAGAAAAATACGCTCCAGAGCCTGCTATTAAAAAGGAAATTGAGCGCCAGATAAAGGCCTACGAGCGCCATAAGGAAAGAGAAGATAAAAAATAGGCGAGAGCAGAGGAAGCCTGGAATGATGTTTTGAGTTCTGAGTTTCAACTACGACATCAATAGTTTATAAAAAAATGAGGTTAGGAGAAAAATCCCAACCTCATTTCTGTTTTTATTACAAAGTTTTATCCTTATCTCTAACGACGAGAAGGTCTACGCTGGTATGGCGTAGGATATATTCTGATGAAGAACCAACTAGCAGGCGCTCAAAAGCATTGAGTCCTGTTGCTCCAACTAAAATCAAATCAACCTTTTCTTTATCTGGAATTGTTTTAGCTAAGAGAGTTTTAGGATTTCCCATCTCAATAACAACTTTAATGTCTGTGAGCCCAGCATCTTTTGCACGCTTTTCATATTCAGCCATCAAATCGTTGGCCTCGACTTGCAATTCTTCGTAAACTTCGGCATCAAATGTTGAGATGCTTTGAAGAGCACGTGTGTCAATAACATGGGCAATTGTTAGTTTTGCCTGGTTACGTAGTGCTGAATGAACCCCTTTGATGAAAGCCAAGTCAGCTTCCTTAGAACCGTCAACCGCTACCATGATGTTTTCATAACGTTGTGCCATAGCAAAAACCTCCTCGTTCTTATTACCTTCATTGTATTCCTTTTCACTAAAAAAGTAAAGTAAAAAACGATAGGAATATAGATGCTTTTTGACTTTGACTTGGAGTTTGTTATAATAAAACTAGAAAAGCTAAGAGGAAGAGATATGACAAAAATCGCAGTATTATCGGATATACATGGCAATACGACAGCTTTGGAGGCTGTTCTGACAAATGCGCAGAAGGCGGAGGTTGATGAGTATTGGCTCTTGGGAGATATCCTCATGCCTGGAACAGGACGAAAAAATATTCTCCGGATATTGGACACTTTACCCATCACCCTTAGAGTTTTAGGGAATTGGGAGGAGAGCTTATGGCGCGCTTGCCATCGTCAGTTGGATGAAAGTAGACCCAGTCATCGTTATCTCTTACGCCAATGTCAGTATATCATGGAAGAACTCAGCATCGAGGAGATTGAGGCACTGCAGAACTATCCCTTGCAAGTGCACCGCCAGTTTGGAGATTTGAAGCTAGGGGTTAGCCACCACTTGCCTGATAAAAATTGGGGACGAGAGCTGATTCATCTTGGGAAGCAAGAGGACTTTGACCGTCTTGTTACCAATCCAGACTGTGATATTGCCATTTACGGGCATATCCATCAACAGTTTCTTCGGTATGGTAGTGGTGGCCAGCTTATCCTGAATCCAGGTTCCATTGGTCAACCCTTCTTTTTATCTGAACATTTACGCAAGGACTTGCGGGCCCAGTACATGATATTAGAATTTGATGAAAAAGGATTGAAAGATATCGATTTTCGTCGGGTTGATTATGATATTGATGCAGAATTACAACTAGCCAAAGAGTTACAATTACCCTACTACCAAGTTTATTATGAAAGCTTGGTTAATGGGATTCACCATACCCATAATCAGGAACTACTTCATGAAATTGCCCAAAGTCAAGGGCATGATGCAGAACTAGATGATTGGTTGAGTGGTAACTCTTGACATTACAACTGCAAGAGATATAATAAATATAAGTAAAAAACGAACTAGTCTAATAGAAAAAGGAGAACCTTATGCAAATTTCAAGTCGATTTACCATCGCGACCCATATGTTGATTATCATAGCCTTAAAAGGGAAAGAAAGTAAGGTGACTAGTGATTTTCTTGCTAGTAGCGTTGGAGTTAATCCTGTCATTATCCGTAAGACCTTGTCTCAACTGAAAAAAGCTGAGTTGATTTCAGTTGCGCGTGGAACTGGTGGAGCGGCAATTATCAAAAATCTAGAGGATATCAGTCTTTTAGATGTTTACCAAGCAGTTGAATGTCTAGGAAAGACTGGTCAACTCTTTAGTTTTCATGACAATCCCAATCCAGCCTGTCCAGTAGGAGCTAACATCCATGGGGTTTTAGATGAGAAATTACAAAAGATTCAGCTAGCCATGGAGCAGGAGCTGAGCCAAACCAGTCTTGCTCAAGTGGTGGCAGATGCAGAGAGTAGGATAGAGAAATAGAAACTATACAAGCAGTAGAAAGAGTCTTTTCGGTTTAAAGTACTGAATTCCCTTTTTTTAAAATCAAAATAGTAAAAAGATAAGAGACCAGAACTCCAATTATCGGAGTTCCGGTCTCTTATCTTTTATAGGTTATAGAAATTGTTCTCTAAGATTCTAATGTCTGAGCAAATCTATTCTTCAATAGGCTTCCTTAAAGTTTAGCAATTGAGATAGTGTTAAGCTCATTAATAACCTGAAGATTGGACATGCGACCGATATTGATTAGATTTGGATGTTTTAGGCCATCTATATCGAAGTTAGTCAAAATGGCATCGTAGTCAGCATCCATAATTTCATCAACATTCAGTGTATCTTTGTCCCAGGTTTCAAATTGGATATTTTTAGAGGTGTAAAATGTATAAAGAGAGATTAAAGCATGAGGGTGAGCAAAGTCAAACTCACTCAAAACAAGGACACGAATGTTACTATGAGCCTCTAACAGTTGTTCCATCAAATTTGAAGTGTGGGTGAAAAGAGTATAGACAAGATGAACAACTGCATAGGCATGTTCATCTTGTCCTAGGCTGGATTTGTAGCGCATCATTTCGAAAACAGATGCTTCATAAAATTCAGGGAAAAATTTCTTAATTTTGTTGAGAGCATAGGATTTGTTATGTGAAATGATGGATTCTGAGTTGATTTCTTGACGTTCAAGAAGGGCGGTGTTGTGTAAGTGCCAGACTAGTTCATCCGTATTTGAAAAATGAACGCCAAACTCACGTGTTAAGTTATCAAGGACATCTCGAGCGGCATGGTAAGATCGGTTGACTTGTTTATCAATTAATCGTGCATCGAGGAACTCTTCAACTGTAAAGAAGATTCCTTTTTGGGTATAGGAGTAAAACAGTTGATCTAAAGTATCTCGGTTGATTTCGATGTTCAGACGCTTAGCCAGAGGGTCAAGCTGGTTCTTAAATTCGGAGAGTTGATCATATAGAGGAAGAACATTTGAAGAATCACTTGCTGTTTGAATAGTAGCACCAATTCTAAAACGGTGCAAATTAACAGCGACTAGTGTTTCTATCTGAAATAGGTTTGCGTAGCTGGCAGGGAAGCCTGTCATATCGAGGAAGAAACGAACAAATCCTTCGATATCTTCCTTAGAGTCAGTAAATGGCCATTTGAAGTAACCATAGGCTTCATGGAAGTACTGGGCGAAAAAGAAGCGGATGTCTCTTTCATCCCCAATGATAGAGATTGGAGTGACCTTGAGTTTGAATCGGTAATTGTTTTGCAAGACACTGTTAATTTCAGCGACTTTCTTGCGAAGTGCAGGTAATGAAACATCGAGGGTTTGAGCTAGATGTTCGTAGGTAAACGGTGCTTCTAATAAAAAGAATGCCTTTAATACTTGAAAATTAGAAGAATTTTGTAAAGCGTGGCGGTAAATTCGTTCAATACCTAGATTACCATTATTAGTTAGTCTGATACCAGCGGTTGAAGATTGAATTTCAAAGCAAGAGAGGACATCACGCATTTCCTTGATATCACTTTTAATGATACGAGTGTTGATATCGAGAGCTTCTGCTAAAGGGTCCAGATGAATCCAGCTTGGATTTTCAAATAAATATTCTAAAACCCTTAATTGCCGTTGTTCTTTTTGAGTTAATAATGTTCTCATTGAGTTTCTCCTATACTAAACTATTTATGAATATTCGGGATAAATTTCAATCGCTCTCTATTATATCACAGGATTTATAAAAAGAATAAAGATTATGCTCGGAATTATATTTTTTATAAAATTTTAGTATAAAAAGCAGGCAAAATAAAAAAAAAAAAAAAGACACCCTTTTATTGACTATATATCAGGGGTGATGTATAATGAAATTGTATGTAGGAAACATGCTTTTATTTTTTATAAAAGGAGACAATGTCATGTATTTTAATCGTAAAAATGCAACTCAAAAGAATTGGCGTATGATTAAAAAAGGAAAACACTTCCTTTTTGGTTGTTCGCTTGTTTTTGCAGTTGGGGCAACTTTGGTGACTCCGACAGTTAAGGCAGATACGGTTGCTGGTAAGGGGGAGGTAGAAACTACCACTACCAACTCGGATAGCAAGGCCAGCCCTGATGAAGAGGTGGGGACTTATAAAGCACCCGCTACTGTAGCAGCTCAACCGGCAGCAGTTGAAGAGGCAGTTGTAGCAGAGAAACCAACAGTCAAAGTGGTTAACAAGGAAGCCTTGACTCAGTTGGTGACAGAAGTGAAAGGTTTAGATAAAGCAGGAAAGACAGAAGATTCTCTTTCACGCTTAAACACAGCGCTTGAACAGGCTCAAAAAGTTTTGGAAAATGCAGAAGCTAGCCAAGACCAAGTAGATGCAGCGGTTGCTAGTCTCAAAGAGGCAGTAGCTCAGCTTGCTACCAAAGAAGAAAAAGCAGCAACAGTTGCAACAGAAGAAGCTGTAGCAACAGAAGAAAAAATTGTAGCAGCAGAGGAAAATGCAGAAGCCACAGAAGATAAAGCTGTACCAACAGACGAAACAACAGAAGTTTCAGCTACCCAACCTAAATCAAGAAGTCGTAGAGCGGCAGGACAAGATCGCTCTATGGAAGGAAGAGATATTAAATATGTCTGGCAAAATAGACAACCTACGTTTAATGGTGGAAATCCAACTCAACGTGCTAAGATCGAGTACAGACAGTTGGATGACTACGAGGTTGTAAACGGTAAGACAGTTACGACGGATCCATCTGGTCAAGGACGCCCAGTCTTGGAATGGACTGTAACCTTCAATGAGGCCCAGTATGATAAACCAGGAAGCTACTGGTATTTCACAATCCCTAAAAACGTATCGGATCCTTATAATGTTGTTACAGACTATGACGGTGTTTACATAGATCGATATGGTTGGAAGGATGCAAATAAGGAATCTGATGCTGGGAGAGCAGGCGTAGAAGGGGTTCAGTATATTGACGCTGGCAATAAACTTGAGATGCGTGTGAAAAACACTACCGGAGCTAGAGAATATAATCAAGTCGATGGTTTGAGTGGTGTTATGGGCGATTCCAAGAAGGTCTATGTTCTTCAAACAAGTATTTATTCTGGTATTCGTAAGTTTACTGTTCGCTACCGTACTGTAGTTGAAGATCCGTCTCAAACAATTTCTTATCTTGCAGGTGTCGAATCATCAGGGAACCTACCAAGATTTAACTGGAATGCGATCTCAGGTAAGTACGACAAGCACTTGGTTAGTCAGGTTGCAACACCAAGCGTAACTCCAAACTTGACCAATACTTCTGTCAACGTTCCTGTTCAGACAGTAGCTTCGACTTCAAGCACTCTTTCAGGTACAGGAACTCCAGGGGCAACTATCAAACTTTATATTGATGGTCGTGAACAAAATATCGGCAATGTCACTGTTGACAACGATGGAAACTGGACTACAGGAGAGCTTCCAACAGCCTTGAACAACAACCAAGGTGATGGTACAACTATTAAACCACGTCAAATAGTACAGGTGAGTCAAACTGTGAACGGAACTGAAAGTAGTCGCCGTACAGTACCGGTATCTGTCGGTATGACAACAGTTGAACCTTCAAGCTTGTCTACTAATCAAGATGCTGTTATTGCAGGGCAAAAAGAGGTGACTCTTAAGGTTCCTCACGATGCAGGGATTGCTTACTTGCGCTATACAAATACTGCAGGACAAACAGTTGAGATTCCAGTTAAACGTGACAATGCCTCAGCTGCATGGGTGTCACAGAAGTCAGATAAGGCAACTGTAAAATCATACGCACATGGTAAGTTTGAAGATACGATTGTCCTTACAATGGCTGATAAGATTGCTGGTACAGAAGTATCATCTATCTCAAACGTGGTGGAAGGTGGTTTCTCAAGTGTGGCTGGATGGGAACCACGCTCAGTAGAAAACCAAGCACCAACTATTGCATCAGCAGTTGAAGGAAACGAAAAAACTGTTGCTCAAGGTGCTCAACTTGACCTTGCATCTCTTGTGACAGTAGCAGATAAAGAAGATGATGCTCAAGCAACCCTAGGTGATAAGGTTCATGCTGAAGTTGTTTCAGTAAATGGTAACACAGCAACTAAGACAGTTGATACAAATACCCAAGGCACTTACACAGTTAAGTATAAAGCCGTTGATAGCCAAGGTAAAGAGTCAGGTGAGATTGAAGTTACTGTAGTTGTAAATCCTGCACGTCAAAACGAGGCTCCAACAGTAGAGATTCCGTACTCTAATAAAGCTGATAAAGAAGTTTATGTATATGGTGGGGAAGAAAACTCATTCGATATCAAGTTCAAAGATGATAGCGGAAAAATTGCAAGTGCTACTGTAAAACAAGGAGGTAACAAGGACTTTGGTTCTGTTGCTGGCGAAGCAGATACCATCAACACTCAATATGGATTTAAAGCAAATGTTATCTCTAGTGAAACACCAGCAACAGCAGATGCACCAGCAGTTATTACTTATAGAGGTACACCAGCAGCGACAGATGGTTTGACACAAGATAGACTAACTGCAGCAACTAAAGGCGAAAATCCAGATGGTTTGGTTTTAGGCTGGCGTTATGCCACTGCGACTGATACTGATGGTGCCCTTATTGAAAATAAAGCCACAGGTGGCTCAACTGCAACTGACCCAGGTGCATTCCGTGTCGTGCTTAAGCCACAAAATCAAAAATATGATATTGCAACTCCGACCGAAAAAGTTACTGTAGCAGATCCAGCTAACGTAACCGAAGCTGAGCTAGCTAAAATCAAAGAAAAAGTACAACTTGAGTACTCTAAAAACAACGATGATGCTAACTTAGCAGACAAAAAAGGTACAACAGCTGATAAAACTAATAAGATTCAATCAGTCACAAAAGATGACAATGGAAATCTTGTAGTAACTTATACAGATGGCTCAATAGATAAAAAACCATTATCAGAGTTTGTAAACGTAGCTCCAACAGTAGAAATTCCTTACTCAAACAAAGATACTAAAGAAGTTTATGTATACGGTGGGGAAGAAAACTCATTCGATATCAAGTTCAAAGATGATAGCGGAAAAATTGCAAGTGCTACTGTAAAACAAGGAGGTAACAAGGACTTTGGTTCTGTTGCTGGCGAAGCAGATACCATCAACACTCAATATGGCTTTAAAGCAAATGTTATCTCTAGTGAAACACCCGCAACAGCAGATGCACCAGCAGTCATTACTTATAGAGGTACTCCGGCAGCGACAGATGGTTTGACACAAGACAGACTAACTGCAGCAACTAAGGGAGAAAATCCAGCTGGTTTGCCTTTAGGATGGCGTTATGCGACTGCAACTGATACAGATGGTGCACTGATTGAGAATAAAGCCACAGGTGGCTCAACTACAACTGACCCAGGCGCATTCCGTGTCGTGCTTAAGCCACAAAATCAAAAATATGATATTGCAACTCCGACCGAAAAAGTTACTGTAGCAGATCCAGCTAACGTAACAGAAGCTGAGCTAGCTAAAATCAAAGAAAAAGTACAACTTGAGTACTCTAAAAACAACGATGATGCGAACTTAGCAGGCAAAAAAGGTACACCAGCTGATAAAACTAATAAGATTCAATCAGTCACAAAAGATGACAATGGAAATCTTGTAGTAACTTATACAGATGGCTCTATAGATAAAAAACCATTATCAGAATTTGTAAACGTAGCTCCAACAGTTGAACTTCCATACTCAAATGAAGCTAATAAACAAATCTATGTTTATACAGGTGAAAACACTGATCTAACTTTCAAAGGTACGGATGAAAAAGAAGTTAAAGATCTTTACCTACGTGGACCTGGAGATGTTTCATGGAATAACGCGAATAAATATGGATTTACAACAGGTAAAGTTGAAAATGGCGCAGTGACTGGAGAAGGTTCAGTATCTGAAGATAAGACATCAGCTACTATCAAGATGACTGGTACTACAAACCTTAAAGCTGGTCAAGAGTGGACAAGTTTTATCGTTTCTAAAGACAACAATGGCGAACTTTCAAACACTGATTACAGAGCGCTAGATGTAGATCCTAACGCTAAAGAAAAACCAGGATATGTTCGATTTGTAGTTAAAAATCAAACATCTAAATACGATATAGCAACTCCAGCTCCAGCTGATAAAGTTGAAGTAGCAGATCCAACTAAGGTAACAGACGCTGAGTTAGATAAAATCAAAGAAAAACTGCAAATTGAGTATGCTCAAACTAATGATGATGCCAACTTTGCAGACAAAAAAGGTAAAACTGTAGATGCTGAAGATGCTAAGACTAAGATTAAATCAGTAGAAAAAGATAACGCTGGAAATCTTGTAGTAACATACACTGACGGTTCTACAGATAAAAAACCATTATCAGATTTTGTAGTCAAAGATACCACAACACCAGCGAAACCAAGCACACCAGTTGTAGATACAGACCTTACAGGTAAAGCAGGAACTAAGACACCAGTTGAAGTGACAGCAGAACCAGGTACTAAGGTAGAATTGTTCGACAAAGATGGTAACAAGATTGGTGAAGGCGTAGCTGATGAAAATGGTAAAGCTAAAATCACACCAACTGTAGATATTCCAGAAGGTAATGTGACAGCTAAAGCTACAAAAGATGGTCAAACATCAGATGCAAGCGCACCAAAAGAAGCTACAGCAGCAACACCAGCGAAACCAAGCACACCAGTTGTAGATACAGACCTTACAGGTAAAGCAGGAACTAAGACACCAGTTGAAGTGACAGCAGAACCAGGTACTAAGGTAGAATTGTTCGACAAAGATGGTAACAAGATTGGTGAAGGCGTAGCTGATGAAAATGGTAAAGCTAAAATCACACCAACTGTAGATATTCCAGAAGGTAATGTGACAGCTAAAGCTACAAAAGATGGTCAAACATCAGATGCAAGCGCACCAAAAGAAGCTACAGCAGCAACACCAGCGAAACCAAGCACACCAGTTGTAGATACAGACCTTACAGGTAAAGCAGGAACTAAGACACCAGTTGAAGTGACAGCAGAACCAGGTACTAAGGTAGAATTGTTCGACAAAGATGGTAACAAGATTGGTGAAGGCGTAGCTGATGAAAATGGTAAAGCTAAAATCACACCAACTGTAGATATTCCAGAAGGTAATGTGACAGCTAAAGCTACAAAAGATGGTCAAACATCAGATGCAAGCGCACCAAAAGAAGCTACAGCAGCAACACCAGCGAAACCAAGCACACCAGTTGTAGATACAGACCTTACAGGTAAAGCAGGAACTAAGACACCAGTTGAAGTGACAGCAGAACCAGGTACTAAGGTAGAATTGTTCGACAAAGATGGTAACAAGATTGGTGAAGGCGTAGCTGATGAAAATGGTAAAGCTAAAATCACACCAACTGTAGATATTCCAGAAGGTAATGTGACAGCTAAAGCTACAAAAGATGGTCAAACATCAGATGCAAGCGCACCAAAAGAAGCTACAGCAGCAACACCAGCGAAACCAAGCACACCAGTTGTAGATACAGACCTTACAGGTAAAGCAGGAACTAAGACACCAGTTGAAGTGACAGCAGAACCAGGTACTAAGGTAGAATTGTTCGACAAAGATGGTAACAAGATTGGTGAAGGCGTAGCTGATGAAAATGGTAAAGCTAAAATCACACCAACTGTAGATATTCCAGAAGGTAATGTGACAGCTAAAGCTACAAAAGATGGTCAAACATCAGATGCAAGCGCACCAAAAGAAGCTACAGCAGCAACACCAGCGAAACCAAGCACACCAGTTGTAGATACAGACCTTACAGGTAAAGCAGGAACTAAGACACCAGTTGAAGTGACAGCAGAACCAGGTACTAAGGTAGAATTGTTCGACAAAGATGGTAACAAGATTGGTGAAGGCGTAGCTGATGAAAATGGTAAAGCTAAAATCACACCAACTGTAGATATTCCAGAAGGTAATGTGACAGCTAAAGCTACAAAAGATGGTCAAACATCAGATGCAAGCGCACCAAAAGAAGCTACAGCAGCAACACCAGCGAAACCAAGCACACCAGTTGTAGATACAGACCTTACAGGTAAAGCAGGAACTAAGACACCAGTTGAAGTGACAGCAGAACCAGGTACTAAGGTAGAATTGTTCGACAAAGATGGTAACAAGATTGGTGAAGGCGTAGCTGATGAAAATGGTAAAGCTAAAATCACACCAACTGTAGATATTCCAGAAGGTAATGTGACAGCTAAAGCTACAAAAGATGGTCAAACATCAGATGCAAGCGCACCAAAAGAAGCTACAGCAGCAACACCAGCGAAACCAAGCACACCAGTTGTAGATACAGACCTTACAGGTAAAGCAGGAACTAAGACACCAGTTGAAGTGACAGCAGAACCAGGTACTAAGGTAGAATTGTTCGACAAAGATGGTAACAAGATTGGTGAAGGCGTAGCTGATGAAAATGGTAAAGCTAAAATCACACCAACTGTAGATATTCCAGAAGGTAATGTGACAGCTAAAGCTACAAAAGATGGTCAAACATCAGATGCAAGCGCACCAAAAGAAGCTACAGCAGCAACACCAGCGAAACCAAGCACACCAGTTGTAGATACAGACCTTACAGGTAAAGCAGGAACTAAGACACCAGTTGAAGTGACAGCAGAACCAGGTACTAAGGTAGAATTGTTCGACAAAGATGGTAACAAGATTGGTGAAGGCGTAGCTGATGAAAATGGTAAAGCTAAAATCACACCAACTGTAGATATTCCAGAAGGTAATGTGACAGCTAAAGCTACAAAAGATGGTCAAACATCAGATGCAAGCGCACCAAAAGAAGCTACAGCAGCAACACCAGCGAAACCAAGCACACCAGTTGTAGATACAGACCTTACAGGTAAAGCAGGAACTAAGACACCAGTTGAAGTGACAGCAGAACCAGGTACTAAGGTAGAATTGTTCGACAAAGATGGTAACAAGATTGGTGAAGGCGTAGCTGATGAAAATGGTAAAGCTAAAATCACACCAACTGTAGATATTCCAGAAGGTAATGTGACAGCTAAAGCTACAAAAGATGGTCAAACATCAGATGCAAGCGCACCAAAAGAAGCTACAGCAGCAACACCAGCGAAACCAAGCACACCAGTTGTAGATACAGACCTTACAGGTAAAGCAGGAACTAAGACACCAGTTGAAGTGACAGCAGAACCAGGTACTAAGGTAGAATTGTTCGACAAAGATGGTAACAAGATTGGTGAAGGCGTAGCTGATGAAAATGGTAAAGCTAAAATCACACCAACTGTAGATATTCCAGAAGGTAATGTGACAGCTAAAGCTACAAAAGATGGTCAAACATCAGATGCAAGCGCACCAAAAGAAGCTACAGCAGCAACACCAGCGAAACCAAGCACACCAGTTGTAGATACAGACCTTACAGGTAAAGCAGGAACTAAGACACCAGTTGAAGTGACAGCAGAACCAGGTACTAAGGTAGAATTGTTCGACAAAGATGGTAACAAGATTGGTGAAGGCGTAGCTGATGAAAATGGTAAAGCTAAAATCACACCAACTGTAGATATTCCAGAAGGTAATGTGACAGCTAAAGCTACAAAAGATGGTCAAACATCAGATGCAAGCGCACCAAAAGAAGCTACAGCAGCAACACCAGCGAAACCAAGCACACCAGTTGTAGATACAGACCTTACAGGTAAAGCAGGAACTAAGACACCAGTTGAAGTGACAGCAGAACCAGGTACTAAGGTAGAATTGTTCGACAAAGATGGTAACAAGATTGGTGAAGGCGTAGCTGATGAAAATGGTAAAGCTAAAATCACACCAACTGTAGATATTCCAGAAGGTAATGTGACAGCTAAAGCTACAAAAGATGGTCAAACATCAGATGCAAGCGCACCAAAAGAAGCTACAGCAGCAACACCAGCGAAACCAAGCACACCAGTTGTAGATACAGACCTTACAGGTAAAGCAGGAACTAAGACACCAGTTGAAGTGACAGCAGAACCAGGTACTAAGGTAGAATTGTTCGACAAAGATGGTAACAAGATTGGTGAAGGCGTAGCTGATGAAAATGGTAAAGCTAAAATCACACCAACTGTAGATATTCCAGAAGGTAATGTGACAGCTAAAGCTACAAAAGATGGTCAAACATCAGATGCAAGCGCACCAAAAGAAGCTACAGCAGCAACACCAGCGAAACCAAGCACACCAGTTGTAGATACAGACCTTACAGGTAAAGCAGGAACTAAGACACCAGTTGAAGTGACAGCAGAACCAGGTACTAAGGTAGAATTGTTCGACAAAGATGGTAACAAGATTGGTGAAGGCGTAGCTGATGAAAATGGTAAAGCTAAAATCACACCAACTGTAGATATTCCAGAAGGTAATGTGACAGCTAAAGCTACAAAAGATGGTCAAACATCAGATGCAAGCGCACCAAAAGAAGCTACAGCAGCAACACCAGCGAAACCAAGCACACCAGTTGTAGATACAGACCTTACAGGTAAAGCAGGAACTAAGACACCAGTTGAAGTGACAGCAGAACCAGGTACTAAAGGTAGAATTGTTCGACAAAGATGGTAACAAGATTGGTGAAGGCGTAGCTGATGAAAATGGTAAAGCTAAAATCACACCAACTGTAGATATTCCAGAAGGTAATGTGACAGCTAAAGCTACAAAAGATGGTCAAACATCAGATGCAAGCGCACCAAAAGAAGCTACAGCAGCAACACCAGCGAAACCAAGCACACCAGTTGTAGATACAGACCTTACAGGTAAAGCAGGAACTAAGACACCAGTTGAAGTGACAGCAGAACCAGGTACTAAGGTAGAATTGTTCGACAAAGATGGTAACAAGATTGGTGAAGGCGTAGCTGATGAAAATGGTAAAGCTAAAATCACACCAACTGTAGATATTCCAGAAGGTAATGTGACAGCTAAAGCTACAAAAGATGGTCAAACATCAGATGCAAGCGCACCAAAAGAAGCTACAGCAGCAACACCAGCGAAACCAAGCACACCAGTTGTAGATACAGACCTTACAGGTAAAGCAGGAACTAAGACACCAGTTGAAGTGACAGCAGAACCAGGTACTAAAGGTAGAATTGTTCGACAAAGATGGTAACAAGATTGGTGAAGGCGTAGCTGATGAAAATGGTAAAGCTAAAATCACACCAACTGTAGATATTCCAGAAGGTAATGTGACAGCTAAAGCTACAAAAGATGGTCAAACATCAGATGCAAGCGCACCAAAAGAAGCTACAGCAGCAACACCAGCGAAACCAAGCACACCAGTTGTAGATACAGACCTTACAGGTAAAGCAGGAACTAAGACACCAGTTGAAGTGACAGCAGAACCAGGTACTAAGGTAGAATTGTTCGACAAAGATGGTAACAAGATTGGTGAAGGCGTAGCTGATGAAAATGGTAAAGCTAAAATCACACCAACTGTAGATATTCCAGAAGGTAATGTGACAGCTAAAGCTACAAAAGATGGTCAAACATCAGATGCAAGCGCACCAAAAGAAGCTACAGCAGCAACACCAGCGAAACCAAGCACACCAGTTGTAGATACAGACCTTACAGGTAAAGCAGGAACTAAGACACCAGTTGAAGTGACAGCAGAACCAGGTACTAAGGTAGAATTGTTCGACAAAGATGGTAACAAGATTGGTGAAGGCGTAGCTGATGAAAATGGTAAAGCTAAAATCACACCAACTGTAGATATTCCAGAAGGTAATGTGACAGCTAAAGCTACAAAAGATGGTCAAACATCAGATGCAAGCGCACCAAAAGAAGCTACAGCAGCAACACCAGCGAAACCAAGCACACCAGTTGTAGATACAGACCTTACAGGTAAAGCTGGAACTAAGACTCCGGTTGAAGTGACAGCAGAACCAGGCTCAACAGTTGCCCTTTACGATAAAGACGGTAACAAGATTGGTGAAGGTACAGCAGGCCCAGATGGTAAAGTTACAATCACACCAGATGTAGATATTCCAGCAGGCCCAGTAACAGCTAAAGCTACGAAAGATGGTCAAACATCAGACGCAAGCACACCAAAAGAAGCTACAGCAGCAACACCAGCTAAACCAAGCCAACCAGTAGTCGATACAGACCTTGCAGGTAAAGCTGGCACTAAGACTCCGGTTGAAGTGACTGCAGAACCAGGCTCAACAGTTGCCCTTTACGATAAAGACGGTAACAAGATTGGTGAAGGTACAGCAGGCCCAGATGGTAAAGTTACAATCACACCAGATGTAGATATTCCAGCAGGCCCAGTAACAGCTAAAGCTACGAAAGATGGTCAAACATCAGACGCAAGCACACCAAAAGAAGCTACAGCAGCAACACCAGCGAAACCAAGCACACCAGTTGTAGATACAGACCTTACAGGTAAAGCTGGCACTAAGACTCCGGTTGAAGTGACTGCAGAACCAGGCTCAACAGTTGCCCTTTACGATAAAGACGGTAACAAGATTGGTGAAGGTACAGCAGGCCCAGATGGTAAAGTTACAATCACACCAGATGTAGATATTCCAGCAGGCCCAGTAACAGCTAAAGCTACGAAAGATGGTCAAACATCAGACGCAAGCACACCAAAAGAAGCTACAGCAGCAACACCAGCGAAACCAAGCACACCAGTTGTAGATACAGACCTTACAGGTAAAGCAGGAACTAAGACACCAGTTGAAGTGACAGCAGAACCAGGTACTAAGGTAGAATTGTTCGACAAAGATGGTAACAAGATTGGTGAAGGCGTAGCTGATGAAAATGGTAAAGCTAAAATCACACCAACTGTAGATATTCCAGAAGGTAATGTGACAGCTAAAGCTACAAAAGATGGTCAAACATCAGATGCAAGCGCACCAAAAGAAGCTACAGCAGCAACACCAGCTAAACCAAGCCAACCAGTAGTCGATACAGACCTTGCAGGTAAAGCTGGCACTAAGACTCCGGTTGAAGTGACTGCAGAACCAGGCTCAACAGTTGCCCTTTACGATAAAGACGGTAACAAGATTGGTGAAGGTACAGCAGGCCCAGATGGTAAAGTTACAATCACACCAGATGTAGATATTCCAGCAGGCCCAGTAACAGCTAAAGCTACGAAAGATGGTCAAACATCAGACGCAAGCACACCAAAAGAAGCTACAGCAGCAACACCAGCTAAACCAAGCCAACCAGTAGTCGATACAGACCTTGCAGGTAAAGCTGGCACTAAGACTCCGGTTGAAGTGACTGCAAAACCAGGCTCAACAGTTGCCCTTTACGATAAAGACGGTAACAAGATTGGTGAAGGTACAGCAGGCCCAGATGGTAAAGTTACAATCACACCAGATGTAGATATTCCAGCAGGCCCAGTAATAGCTAAAGCTACGAAAGATGGTCAAACATCAGACGCAAGCACACCAAAAGAAGCTACAGCAGCAACACCAGCTAAACCAAGCCAACCAGTAGTCGATACAGACCTTGCAGGTAAAGCTGGAACTAAGACTCCGGTTGAAGTGACTGCAGAACCAGGTTCTAAGGTTGAAATGTATGATAAAGATGGTAACAAGATTGGTGAAGGCGTAGCTGATGAAAACGGTAAAGCAACCATCACCCCAACAGTAGATATTCCAGAAGGTAATGTGACAGTTGTGGCAAGTAAGGATGGTCAAACACCAGAAGCTAGTGATCCAGTTCAAGCAACAACACCATCAACACCAGATACCACAGCACCAGCGAAACCAGTTGTAACAACAGATCTAACAGGTAAAGCCGGAACTAAGACTCCAGTTGAAGTGACAGCAGAACCAGGATCAACAGTTAAGTTGTTCGACAAAGATGGTAACAAGATTGGTGAAGGCGTAGCTGATAACAATGGTAAAGCAACCATCACCCCAACAGTAGACCTACCAGCCGGTGGCGTAACAGCGACAGCAACAGACCCATCAGGCAATGTATCAGATCCAAGTGATGCTGCGACAGCAACAACACCATCAACACCAGATACCACAGCACCAGCGAAACCAGTTGTAACAACAGATCTAACAGGTAAAGCCGGAACTAAGACCCCAGTTGAAGTGACAGCAGAACCAGGATCAACAGTTAAGTTGTTCGATAAAGACGGCAACAAGATTGGTGAAGGCGTAGCTGATAACAATGGTAAAGCAACCATCATCCCAACCGTTGATATTCCAGCCGGTGGCGTAACAGCAACAGCAACAGACCCATCAGGCAATGTATCAGATCCAAGTGATACAGCGACAGTAACAACTCAACCAGAAATCACAACAGACCTTACAGGAAAAGCTGGCACTAAGACTCCAGTTGAAGTGACAGCAGAACCAGGTTCTAAGGTTGAAATGTATGATAAAGATGGTAACAAGATTGGTGAAGGCGTAGCTGATGAAAACGGTAAAGCAACCATCACCCCAACAGTAGATATTCCAGAAGGTAATGTGACAGTTGTGGCAAGTAAGGATGGTCAAACACCAGAAGCTAGTGATCCAGTTCAAGCAACAACACCATCAACACCAGATACCACAGCACCAGCGAAACCAGTTGTAACAACAGATCTAACAGGTAAAGCCGGAACTAAGACTCCAGTTGAAGTGACAGCAGAACCAGGATCAACAGTTAAGTTGTTCGACAAAGATGGTAACAAGATTGGTGAAGGCGTAGCTGATAACAATGGTAAAGCAACCATCACACCAACCGTTGATATTCCAGCCGGTGGCGTAACAGCAACAGCAACAGACCCATCAGGAAATACATCAGACGCAAGTGAACCAAAAGAAACTACGGCAGCAACCCCAAGCGATAAAGCCGTTAAAGATCCATCGGTAACACCTGTTACAGATCCAAGCAACTTGACTGATGCCGAAAAAGCTAAGGTATCGGACGAAGTTAAGAAATCAAACCCTACAGTAAGCAAGGTAGAAGTTGGAAACGACGGTACCGCAACAGTAACTTACCCAGATGGTACAACAGCTGTAATCCCAGCAGATAAGACAGTTAAGAAATCAGATGATAAAGTCGTAACGGATCCATCAGTAACCCCAGTTACAGATTCAAGCAACTTGACTGATGCCGAAAAAGCCAAAGTATCGGACGAAGTTGAGAAATCAAACCCTACAGTAAGTAAGGTAGAAGTTGGTAACGACGGCACAACAACTGTAACTTACCCAGATGGCACAACAGCTGTAATCCCAGCAGATAAGACAGTTAAGAAATCAGATGATAAAGTTGTTAAGGATCCATCAGTAACCCCAGTTACAGATCCAAGCAACTTGAC
This sequence comes from Streptococcus nidrosiense, assembly GCF_042140045.1. Lineage (NCBI taxonomy): Bacteria > Bacillati > Bacillota > Bacilli > Lactobacillales > Streptococcaceae > Streptococcus > Streptococcus nidrosiense. Next base: position 12,638 of record NZ_CP152419.1, on the reverse strand, counting down.
TGATGCGGAAAAAGGTAAAGTAGCGGACGAAGTTAAGAAATCAAACCCAACAGTAACTGATGTTAAGGTTGACAAAGATGGCACAACAACAGTAACTTACCCAGATGGTACAACAGCCGTTATTCCAGCAGATAAGACAGTTAAGAAATCAGATGATAAAGGTACTAAGGATCCATCAGTAACCCCAGTTACAAATCCAAGCAACTTGACTGATGCGGAAAAAGCTAAAGTCGCAGAAGAAGTTAAGAAAGCTAACCCAACAGTAACTGACGTTAAGGTTGACAACGATGGTACAACAACTGTAACTTACCCAGATGGCACAACAGCTGTGATCCCAGCAGATAAGACCGTTAAGAAATCAGCTGACAAATCTGTTAAGGATCCATCAGTAACCCCAGTTACAGATCCAAGCAACTTGACTGATGCGGAAAAAGCTAAAGTGGCCGACGAAGTTAAGAAATCAAACCCTACAGTAAGTAAGGTAGAAGTTGGCAACGATGGTACAACAACTGTAACTTACCCAGATGGCACAACAGCTGTAATCCCAGCAGATAAGACAGTTAAGAAATCATCTGATAAATCTGTTAAGGATCCATCAGTAACCCCAGTTACAGATCCAAGCAACTTGACTGATGCGGAAAAAGCTAAAGTGGCCGACGAAGTTAAGAAATCAAACCCTACAGTAAGTAAGGTAGAAGTTGGCAACGATGGTACAACAACTGTAACTTACCCAGATGGCACAACAGCTGTAATCCCAGCAGATAAGACAGTTAAGAAATCATCTGATAAATCTGTTAAGGATCCATCAGTAACCCCAGTTACAGATCCAAGCAACTTGACTGATGCGGAAAAAGCTAAAGTGGCCGACGAAGTTAAGAAATCAAACCCTACAGTAAGTAAGGTAGAAGTTGGCAACGATGGTACAACAACTGTAACTTACCCAGATGGCACAACAGCTGTAATCCCAGCAGATAAGACAGTTAAGAAATCATCTGATAAATCTGTTAAGGATCCATCAGTAACCCCAGTTACAGATCCAAGCAACTTGACTGATGCGGAAAAAGCCAAGGTAGCGGACGAAGTTAAGAAATCAAACCCTACAGTAAGTAAGGTAGAAGTTGGCAACGACGGTACAACAACTGTAACTTACCCAGATGGTACAACAGCAGTAGTTCCAGCAGATAAGACAGTTAAGAAATCAGATGATAAAGCTGTCAAGGATCCATCAGTAACCCCAGTTACAGATCCAAGCAACTTGACTGATGCGGAAAAAGCTAAAGTGGCCGACGAAGTTAAGAAATCAAACCCTACAGTAAGTAAGGTAGAGGTTGGCAACGATGGTACAACAACTGTAACTTACCCAGATGGTACAACAGCCGTTATCCCAGCAGATAAGACAGTTAAGAAATCAGCTGATAAAGTAGTTACAAATCCATCAGTAACTCCGGTTACAGATCCAAGCAACTTGACAGATGCCGAAAAAGCTAAAGTAGCGGACGAAGTTAAGAAAGCTAACCCAACTGCGAAAGATATCAAGGTTAACAAAGACGGATCAGTAGTTGTAACCTTTGAAGATGGCACAACAGCTGTAATTCCAGCAGATAAGACAGTTAAGAAATCAGCTGATAAGGTAGTTACAAATCCATCAGTAACTCCGGTTACAGATCCAAGCAACTTGACAGATGCCGAAAAAGCTAAAGTAGCTGAAGAAGTTAAGAAAGCTAACCCAACTGCGAAAGATATCAAGGTTAATAAAGACGGATCAGTAGTTGTAACCTTTGAAGATGGTACAACAGCCGTTATCCCAGCAGATAAGACAGTTAAGAAATCAGCTGATAAAGTAGTTACAAATCCATCAGTAACCCCAGTTACAGATCCAAGCAACTTGACTGACGCCGAAAAGGCTAAAGTAGCGGACGAAGTTAAGAAAGCTAACCCAACCGCGAAAGATATCAAGGTTAACAAAGACGGATCAGTAGTTGTAACCTTTGAAGATGGTACAACAGCTGTTATTCCAGCAGATAAGACAGTTAAGAAATCATCAGACAAAGCTAAGGAATCAGATGGAGTTAAGAATCCATCAGTAACTCCGGTTACAGATCCAAGCAACTTGACTGATGCCGAAAAAGCTAAAGTAGCGGACGAAGTTAAGAAAGCTAACCCAACTGCGAAAGATATCAAGGTTAACAAAGACGGATCAGTAGTTGTAACCTTTGAAGATGGTACAACAGCTGTTATTCCAGCAGATAAGACAGTTAAGAAATCATCAGACAAAGCTAAGGAATCAGATGGAGTTAAGAATCCATCAGTAACTCCGGTTACAGATCCAAGCAACTTGACTGATGCCGAAAAAGCTAAAGTAGCGGACGAAGTTAAGAAAGCTAACCCAACTGCGAAAGATATCAAGGTTAACAAAGACGGATCGGTAGTTGTAACCTTTGAAGATGGTACAACAGCTGTTATCCCAGCAGATAAGACTGTTAAGAAATCATCAGACAAAGCTAAGGAATCAGATGGGGTTAAGAATCCATCAGTAACTCCGGTTACAGATCCAAGCAACTTGACTGACGCCGAAAAGGCTAAAGTAGCGGACGAAGTTAAGAAAGCTAACCCAACTGCGACAGATGTTAAGGTTAACAATGACGGATCAGTAGTTGTAACCTTTGCGGACGGATCAGTAGCAACAATTGCAGCTAATAAAGTTGTTAAGGAAGCAACTAAAGAGTCATCTGCTCAAGCACCAGCTAAGAAAGCAGGAGCGAAAGAATTGCCAAACACTGGTACAAAACAATCTAGCGCTTCACTTGGACTAGCACTTCTTGCAGCAGTGACAGGAGGACTCCTCATCGCTAAAAAACGCGAGGAAGAAGAGTAAATAAAAAGCTCAAATAAAGTAAAACTGAGAATGATTATTCTTTGATACTGCTAGAAAAACCGTAAGAAGAAATTCTTACGGTTTTTTGATTTCAAGGCTCGTTTTACTACTATTTGAAGTCAGATAAATTAAATTTTTTCCTAATAACGATATCTCGGAAAAATTGCTGTATGTAAATTAGTCAACAATTTATTGATACTAGTTGTACAGTTCTATCAGAAACGATCAAGAACACTAAATTAAATCTGAGTAAGGCATAAGAACAAGAAAACGGATATTTAACTCAGATAGCCTTACATAAGGGTTTAAACCGCCAAAATAGAAAATATAAACAGTTAGAAAATCTAGAAGATAATCGAGATTGAGAATGAAACTGACTTGTAACTAAAGTTAACCTCAAAAATAATAGAATAATCAAAAAATAAATGATGAGTATAACCTAAACTAATAAATGGGTAATACTAAAGATTAGCAACAAATCGCATAATAAATGCATCTCCACTAATTAGAAGTAAGTTAGATATAGATTCTGATTTGAGTGGGCATATTTCACGAGGTTATGAAAAAATGGATTACTTGAACGACTGGACATAATGTAAAATAACAAGTAAAAAAATAGAACTATTACACTTAAAATATCACTAGTTTGCTTCATATAGAGTTCCAGTAAAGGAATCATCAATTCCATACCAGACTGGTAAAAACTTTAAATAAAAACTAAAATATGGTAAAATAACGATTAAATAAAATTTTTAGGAGACATTTATGAAGACAAAAACACTTGCACAAGTTGATGGAATTATTGGGATCATTGCAGGAGCTGTTTTAGCAATTTTACCAGTCGTTATCGTTATGATTGCAGCTATTTCTGAAAATGAAGATTTTGCGGGAGTTGTTTTGGGAATTGTTTTCCTTGTTTTTACTTTAGTAAAAATCGCAACTCTAATCCTAGGAATTCTCACTCTTGTCTACTACAAGGATGACAAACGTATCTCACTTGCTCCGTCTATCTTATTTATCGTTGGATCGGTAGTATCATTGATTCCGTTCTTGGGATGGATCGGTGGAATTATCCTCATCATTGGTGGAGCGCTATACTTGTCAAGCTTAAAACATTTCCAAATCGAAGGATAGTTCCATACTAAAAGAGAAGAGCCAAGAAGTCTCTTCTCTTTTTTGATTGATTTTGACTAGCTTTTTTGTGAAAAATTGTGTAAAATAGAATAGATAAACGAGGGAAACCTCGGAAAATAAAAGGAGTATCCATCAAATGGTAAAATTGGTTTTTGCTCGCCACGGTGAGTCTGAATGGAACAAAGCTAACCTTTTCACTGGTTGGGCTGATGTTGATTTGTCTGAAAAAGGAACACAACAAGCGATTGACGCTGGTAAATTGATCAAGGAAGCTGGTATCGAGTTTGATCAAGCTTACACTTCAGTATTGAAACGTGCAATCAAAACAACTAACTTGGCTCTTGAAGCATCTGACCAATTGTGGGTTCCAGTTGAAAAATCATGGCGCTTGAACGAACGTCACTACGGTGGTTTGACTGGTAAAAACAAAGCTGAAGCAGCTGAACAATTTGGTGATGAACAAGTTCACATCTGGCGTCGTTCATACGATGTATTGCCTCCAGCAATGGATCGCGACGATGAGCACTCAGCTCACACTGACCGTCGTTACGCTTTACTTGACGACTCAGTTATCCCAGATGCTGAAAACTTGAAAGTGACTTTGGAACGTGCCCTTCCATTCTGGGAAGATAAAATCGCTCCAGCTCTTAAAGATGGTAAAAACGTATTCGTAGGAGCACACGGTAACTCAATCCGTGCTCTTGTAAAACACATCAAAGGTTTGTCAGACGACGAAATCATGGATGTAGAAATCCCTAACTTCCCACCATTGGTATTCGAATTTGACGAAAAATTGAACGTAGTTTCTGAATACTACCTTGGTAAATAAGAACCATAAAGCCTAGGATGATTCCTGGGTTTTTTCAATTTCTATATATTACAGTGCGAGATTAAAAGAAACCATATTTTGCAAATTTAAATAGAAAGTTTTAAGAATACAAAAAACAATTAAGCTTGTCAAAGCAGAGGATTCTTGTTATAATAGGTAAGATGGAGGCGTTATGGCACTTAAAAAAGCAAGTCTAGCCTGTGCGGTTTGTGGTTCTAGAAACTATTCGATTAAGATTAGTGGAAATCCAAAACCAACACGCTTAGAAGTAAATAAATTTTGTAAACACTGTGGCAAGTACACCACACACCGAGAAACGAGATAGGAGAAAACGATGCGTTTTATTAAGGATATTTTTAAACTTCTTAAAGAAACAACTTGGCCGACTCGCAAGGAAAGTTGGTTAGATTTTAAATCTATCATGGAATACACTGCTTTCTTTGTAGTGATGATTTATATTTTTGACCAATTGATTGTTAGCGGATTGATTCGTTTTATTAATATTTTTTAAAATAAGCTAAGAAAAAGATCTAGTCGCTGAAATTCTTCAGTTAGGAAAGGAAAAAACATGGATAGTTTTGATAAAGGATGGTTTGTGCTACAAACTTATTCTGGCTACGAAAATAAAGTAAAAGAAAATCTATTGCAACGTGCACAAACATACAATATGCTAGAAAATATTCTACGTGTTGAAATTCCTACACAAACAGTGCAAGTAGAAAAAAATGGAAAGAAAAAAGAAATCGAAGAAAATCGCTTTCCAGGGTATGTTCTTGTAGAAATGGCTATGACCGACGAAGCATGGTTTGTTGTGCGTAACACACCAAACGTAACAGGATTCGTAGGTTCACACGGAAATAGATCAAAACCAACTCCACTTTTGGAACAAGAAATTCGCGATATTTTAGTTTCTATGGGTCAAACTGTCCAAGAATTTGATATTGATGTTGAAGTTGGTCAAACTGTTCGTATTATTGACGGTGCTTTCGCAGATTACACAGGTAAGATCACAGAAATTGATAACAACAAAGTCAAAATGATTATCTCAATGTTTGGTAATGATACAGTTGCAGAAGTAAATCTTAACCAGATTGCAGAACTTTAATCGGACATTTCATCAATTAAAATTACAAAGTAAAGACAACTGTAGAGAAAACAGTTGTCTTTTTTACCCTCACTTGTCAGTATTCACAACTGCCATAACATTAGAGAGTAAAAACAGCACAAGACAGAAACCAAAGCCCCTCTTTCCCCCTTTCTCTGCTATACTACAAGCAGAGAAAGGGGGAAAGCAAATGCTTGAAAAGTATTATGCGAAGGTAAAAGGAATTGTTCATAAATGTAGAAAAGACTACTATCTCCACCTGTGGGAGAAAGAGGATTGGGACCAAGAAGGCATGATCTGTCTCCATGAACTTCTAGAATATCATCCAGAACTAGTGGAAGAAGAAAAGAAACTCTACGTCTACTTCAAAACAAAATTTCGCAATCGAATCCTTGATAGCGTTAGAAAACAAGAGAGTCAAAAACGTCGCCTAGACCGGATGGCCTACGAAGAAGTAGGAGAAATTAGCCATCGTCTACCAGAAGGAGGATTGTGGTTGGATGATTACTACGCCCTTCATGAATTGTTGAATACTTATAGAAGAAAATTACCAGAAGATAAACAAGAAGCCTACGAACGCCTCTGGGCAGACGAACGATTTAAAGGCCGCAAAGCCCTTCTCAGAGAGCTGAAGGAAACATTACAAGACTTCTAAAAAAAATTAAAAAAAGGTGTTGACAAAGTAAGAAAAGTCGGTATAATAGTAAGAGTTGAAAATAACAACTCCGGTCCGTTGGTCAAGGGGTTAAGACACCGCCTTTTCACGGCGGTAACACGGGTTCGAATCCCGTACGGACTATAGTATGAAGCAGATAAAACACTAGATGAAAAAAATAAAAAAAGTTTCAAAAAAGTGTTGACAAGCGAAAGCGGCTGTGATATACTAATATAGTTGTCACTTGAGAGAAGCGAGTGACAAAGACCTTTGAAAACTGAACAAGACGAACCAATGTGCAGGGCACTACAACTAAGGTTGTAGTACTGAACAATGAAAAAAAACAATAAATCTGTCAGTGACAGAAATGAGTGAGAACTCAAACTTTTAATGAGAGTTTGATCCTGGCTCAGGACGAACGCTGGCGGCGTGCCTAATACATGCAAGTAGAACGCTGAAGGAGGAGCTTGCTTCTCCGGATGAGTTGCGAACGGGTGAGTAACGCGTAGGTAACCTGCCTGGTAGCGGGGGATAACTATTGGAAACGATAGCTAATACCGCATAACAGTAGATATTGCATGATATCTGCTTGAAAGGTGCAATTGCATCACTACCAGATGGACCTGCGTTGTATTAGCTAGTTGGTGGGGTAACGGCTCACCAAGGCGACGATACATAGCCGACCTGAGAGGGTGATCGGCCACACTGGGACTGAGACACGGCCCAGACTCCTACGGGAGGCAGCAGTAGGGAATCTTCGGCAATGGACGGAAGTCTGACCGAGCAACGCCGCGTGAGTGAAGAAGGTTTTCGGATCGTAAAGCTCTGTTGTAAGAGAAGAACGAGTGTGAGAGTGGAAAGTTCACACTGTGACGGTATCTTACCAGAAAGGGACGGCTAACTACGTGCCAGCAGCCGCGGTAATACGTAGGTCCCGAGCGTTGTCCGGATTTATTGGGCGTAAAGCGAGCGCAGGCGGTTAGATAAGTCTGAAGTTAAAGGCTGTGGCTTAACCATAGTACGCTTTGGAAACTGTTTAACTTGAGTGCAAGAGGGAGAGTGGAATTCCATGTAGCGGTGAAATGCGTAGATATATGGAGGAACACCGGTGGCGAAAGCGGCTCTCTGGCTTGTAACTGACGCTGAGGCTCGAAAGCGTGGGGAGCAAACAGGATTAGATACCCTGGTAGTCCACGCCGTAAACGATGAGTGCTAGGTGTTAGACCCTTTCCGGGGTTTAGTGCCGCAGCTAACGCATTAAGCACTCCGCCTGGGGAGTACGACCGCAAGGTTGAAACTCAAAGGAATTGACGGGGGCCCGCACAAGCGGTGGAGCATGTGGTTTAATTCGAAGCAACGCGAAGAACCTTACCAGGTCTTGACATCCCTCTGACCACTCTAGAGATAGAGTTTTCCTTCGGGACAGAGGTGACAGGTGGTGCATGGTTGTCGTCAGCTCGTGTCGTGAGATGTTGGGTTAAGTCCCGCAACGAGCGCAACCCCTATTGTTAGTTGCCATCATTCAGTTGGGCACTCTAGCGAGACTGCCGGTAATAAACCGGAGGAAGGTGGGGATGACGTCAAATCATCATGCCCCTTATGACCTGGGCTACACACGTGCTACAATGGCTGGTACAACGAGTCGCAAGTCGGTGACGGCAAGCTAATCTCTTAAAGCCAGTCTCAGTTCGGATTGTAGGCTGCAACTCGCCTACATGAAGTCGGAATCGCTAGTAATCGCGGATCAGCACGCCGCGGTGAATACGTTCCCGGGCCTTGTACACACCGCCCGTCACACCACGAGAGTTTGTAACACCCGAAGTCGGTGAGGTAACCTTTTAGAGCCAGCCGCCTAAGGTGGGATAGATGATTGGGGTGAAGTCGTAACAAGGTAGCCGTATCGGAAGGTGCGGCTGGATCACCTCCTTTCTAAGGATAAGGAAAGCACATTGGTCTTGTTTAGTCTTGAGAGGTCTTGTGGGGCCTTAGCTCAGCTGGGAGAGCGCCTGCTTTGCACGCAGGAGGTCAGCGGTTCGATCCCGCTAGGCTCCATTGGTGAGAGATCACCAAGTAATGCACATTGAAAATTGAATATCTATATCAAATAGTAACAAGAAAATAAACCGAAAACGCTGTAGTATTAATAAAGAGTTTATGACTGAAAGGTCAGAAAAATAAGGTTAAGTTAATAAGGGCGCACGGTGGATGCCTTGGCACTAGGAGCCGAAGAAGGACGTGACAAACGACGATATGCCTTGGGTAGCTGTAAGTAAGCGATGATCCAGGGATTTCCGAATGGGGAACCCAACAGGTACTACCTGTTACCCATATCTGTTAAGGATATGAGGAGGAAGACGCAGTGAACTGAAACATCTAAGTAGCTGCAGGAAGAGAAAGCAAAAGCGATTGCCTTAGTAGCGGCGAGCGAAACAGCAGAAGGGCAAACCGAAGAGTTTACTCTTCGGGGTTGTAGGACTGCAATGTGGACTCAAAGATTATAGAAGAATGGTTTGGGAAAATCAGCCAAAGAGAGTGATAGCCTCGTATTCAAAATAGTCTTTGTACCTAGCAGTATCCTGAGTACGGCGGGACACGTGAAATCCCGTCGGAATCTGGGAGGACCATCTCCCAACCCTAAATACTCCCTAGTGACCGATAGTGAACCAGTACCGTGAGGGAAAGGTGAAAAGCACCCCGAGGGGAGTGAAATAGAACCTGAAACCGTGTGCCTACAACAAGTTCGAGCCCGTTAATGGGTGAGAGCGTGCCTTTTGTAGAATGAACCGGCGAGTTACGATATGATGCGAGGTTAAGTTGAAGAGACGGAGCCGTAGGGAAACCGAGTCTGAATAGGGCGTCTTAGTATCATGTCGTAGACCCGAAACCATGTGACCTACCCATGAGCAGGTTGAAGGTGCGGTAAGACGCACTGGAGGACCGAACCAGGGCACGTTGAAAAGTGCTTGGATGACTTGTGGGTAGCGGAGAAATTCCAAACGAACTTGGAGATAGCTGGTTCTCTCCGAAATAGCTTTAGGGCTAGCGTCGACATTAGAGATTCTTGGAGGTAGAGCACTGTTTGGGTGAGGGGTCCATCCCGGATTACCAATCTCAGATAAACTCCGAATGCCAATGAATTATGGTCGGCAGTCAGACTGCGAGTGCTAAGATCCGTAGTCGAAAGGGAAACAGCCCAGACCACCAGCTAAGGTCCCAAAATAATTGTTAAGTGGAAAAGGATGTGGGGTTGCACAGACAACTAGGATGTTAGCTTAGAAGCAGCTATTCATTCAAAGAGTGCGTAATAGCTCACTAGTCGAGTGACCCTGCGCCGAAAATGTACCGGGGCTAAAACAATTTACCGAAGCTGTGGATACCTTTATAGGTATGGTAGGAGAGCGTTCTATGTGTGAAGAAGGTGTACCGTGAGGAGTGCTGGAACGCATAGAAGTGAGAATGCCGGTATGAGTAGCGAAAGACAGGTGAGAATCCTGTCCACCGTAAGACTAAGGTTTCCAGGGGAAGGCTCGTCCGCCCTGGGTTAGTCGGGACCTAAGGAGAGACCGAAAGGTGTATCCGATGGACAACAGGTTGATATTCCTGTACTAGAGTATGTAGTGATGGAGGGACGCAGTAGGCTAACTAAAGCAGACGATTGGAAGTGTCTGTCTAAGCAGTGAGGTGTGAATTGAGTTAAATGCTTAGTTCTATAACATTGAGCTGTGATGGGGAGCGAAGTTTAGTAGCGAAGTTAGTGACGTCACACTGCCAAGAAAAGCTTCTAGCGTTTAAACATACTCTACCCGTACCGCAAACCGACACAGGTAGTCGAGGCGAGTAGCCTCAGGTGAGCGAGAGAACTCTCGTTAAGGAACTCGGCAAAATGACCCCGTAACTTCGGGAGAAGGGGTGCTGACTTTAAGTCAGCCGCAGTGAATAGGCCCAAGCAACTGTTTATCAAAAACACAGCTCTCTGCTAAATCGTAAGATGATGTATAGGGGGTGACGCCTGCCCGGTGCTGGAAGGTTAAGAGGAGTGCTTAGCGGAAACGCGAAGGTATGAATTGAAGCCCCAGTAAACGGCGGCCGTAACTATAACGGTCCTAAGGTAGCGAAATTCCTTGTCGGGTAAGTTCCGACCCGCACGAAAGGCGTAATGATTTGGGCACTGTCTCAACGAGAGACTCGGTGAAATTTTAGTACCTGTGAAGATGCAGGTTACCCGCGACAGGACGGAAAGACCCCATGGAGCTTTACTGCAGTTTGATATTGAGTGTCTGTACCACATGTACAGGATAGGTAGGAGTCTATGAGATCAGGACGCCAGTTTCGAAGGAGACGCTGTTGGGATACTACCCTTGTTATGGCCACTCTAACCCAGATAGGTGATCCCTATCGGAGACAGTGTCTGACGGGCAGTTTGACTGGGGCGGTCGCCTCTAAAAGGTAACGGAGGCGCCCAAAGGTTCCCTCAGAATGGTTGGAAATCATTCGCAGAGTGTAAAGGTATAAGGGAGCTTGACTGCGAGAGCTACAACTCGAGCAGGGACGAAAGTCGGGCTTAGTGATCCGGTGGTTCCGTATGGAAGGGCCATCGCTCAACGGATAAAAGCTACCCTGGGGATAACAGGCTTATCTCCCCCAAGAGTTCACATCGACGGGGAGGTTTGGCACCTCGATGTCGGCTCGTCGCATCCTGGGGCTGTAGTCGGTCCCAAGGGTTGGGCTGTTCGCCCATTAAAGCGGCACGCGAGCTGGGTTCAGAACGTCGTGAGACAGTTCGGTCCCTATCCGTCGCGGGCGTAGGAAATTTGAGAGGATCTGCTCCTAGTACGAGAGGACCAGAGTGGACTTACCGCTGGTGTACCAGTTGTCTTGCCAAAGGCATCGCTGGGTAGCTATGTAGGGAAGGGATAAACGCTGAAAGCATCTAAGTGTGAAACCCACCTCAAGATGAGATTTCCCATGATTTTATATCAGTAAGAGCCCTGAGAGATGATCAGGTAGATAGGTTAGAAGTGGAAGTGTGGCGACACATGTAGCGGACTAATACTAATAGCTCGAGGACTTATCCAAAGTAACTGAGAATACGAAGCGTGATTATTTTAAGTGAAATTTGAAAGATATTCAATTTTGAGTAGGTATTACTCAAAGTTAAGTGACGATAGCCTAGGAGATACACCTGTACCCATGCCGAACACAGAAGTTAAGCCCTAGAACGCCGGAAGTAGTTGGGGGTTGCCCCCTGTGAGATAAGGAAGTCGCTTAGCTAAAGGGAGTTTAGCTCAGCTGGGAGAGCATCTGCCTTACAAGCAGAGGGTCAGCGGTTCGATCCCGTTAACTCCCATAGGTCCCGTAGTGTAGCGGTTATCACGTCGCCCTGTCACGGCGAAGATCGCGGGGTTCGATTCCGTCGGGACCGTTTAAGATAACGGAAGTTATTTTAGACTCGTTAGCTCAGTTGGTAGAGCAATTGACTTTTAATCAATGGGTCACTGGTTCGAGCCCAGTACGGGTCATCATTGCGGGTTTGGCGGAATTGGCAGACGCACCAGATTTAGGATCTGGCGCTTAACGGCGTGGGGGTTCAAGTCCTTAACCCGCATAATAGAAATAAGCCGGCTTAGCTCAGTTGGTAGAGCATCTGATTTGTAATCAGAGGGTCGCGTGTTCAAGTCATGTAGCCGGCATTTTTTTAATATAACCAAGAGGTCGATGCGAACGTAGTTCAGTGGTAGAACACCACCTTGCCAAGGTGGGGGTCGCGGGTTCGAATCCCGTCGTTCGCTTAGAGAGGCCGGGGTGGCGGAACTGGCAGACGCACAGGACTTAAAATCCTGCGATTGGTAACGATCGTACCGGTTCGATCCCGGTCCTCGGCATATAATGAGCACCCTTAGCTCAACTGGATAGAGTACCTGACTACGAATCAGGCGGTTAGAGGTTCGACTCCTCTAGGGTGCATTTTTTCTATTTAACTCGGGAAGTAGCTCAGCTTGGTAGAGTACTTGGTTTGGGACCAAGGTGTCGCAGGTTCGAA